>CAADGY010000377.1 GCA_900696665.1 uncultured Acidobacteriota bacterium | reverse complement strand
CTCCACACCGGCGCGGCGCAGTTCCGCCACAAGATTCACTTTGGACTCGTTGGGCGAGACGCCTTTCGCATAACTGGACTTGCCGTCGCCCCGCATCAGCCGGTGCGCATGCAGTTCACGGTAGTCAATACCGGTCAGGATGGCCATCAGCGTCATGGGCTGCATTTTGCCGGATTGCGGATGTCCTAAGTCGAATTTGCATCCGGCGAAGGCCGCTAGATCGCCGTCACCGGTGGAATCAACAAAAGTCTTGGCCCGCCACGCCTGCCGTCCTGACTTGTTTTCGGTAACGATTGTAGTGACCCGGTTCCCGTCCTTGGCTGCCGCTACAACCCTCGTGTGCAACAGGATCTTGACGCCGGCTTCCGCGGTCATGCGGTCCAGTAGCAATTTCATCGCTTCGGTGTCGTAGCGTGGTCCGTCGATTTGCGCGTCCATTTTTTTCAAACCGGCCAGGATCTCATCCATGATGCCGCCCTTGTCGAGGCAATCGATGATGTTCGACAGCAGACCGGCGGTCCAGATGCCGCCCAAGCACCCGTGCACGTCAAAAAGCCGCGTTCGCGCTCCGGTGCGGGCGGCGCTGATAGCTGCTGCCACACCCGCGGGTCCCGCGCCGCAGACGATCACATCGGCAGTATCCCCGATGGGGATTTCCCGCGCGGGCTCCCGATACACGTTGCCAGGAGCGGCGGTGGAATCCGCCACGCCGGCGGCGCCCAAGGTCGAGGCACGCAAAAACTTCCGGCGATTCATATTTGCATTCCGTACGTCAAAAATCGAATCTGCAAAATACAAGACTTCGCCTACAGCATAACAGGGGCGGGCACTGCCCACTCTCAGCAGGCAATTCTTGTTCGTGTAAGCTGTATCGTTGTGTCTTTTTCCTGGCCGCCCGGCGTGAACAACTGCAAGTTCCGCGAACTGCAAATCTTGGGATTATTCTGTTGCTCTTGGGCTACCGGCAATCACGATCCTTGCCGGTGCGATGCCTCAGCGCTTGACCGCCATTCGTTGCGGTTCTGCGGAACTCACAGATTCATCCTTTTGACCGTGTTTCGGGAGCATGACAATGGCCAGGGCTCCCAGGGCGGCCAGCCCGAAAACGGCGAGCATAGCGTACTTATATCCGCCAACGGCGCCGTGCAGGATTGAAACAAGATAAGGGAACCACGTCTGTCCAATCGTGTCGGTCGGCAAAATGATCGCCATGCTGCGGGCCAGCGTGTTGACCCCGAAATGTTCGGCGGCCATGAGCGGTATCAGCATGTAATCCGCACCCATTCCGAACCCGAACAAAACTGCGAAAACATACAGTGAAATCTCCGAGCCCGGATGGACGGTGAGCAACAGCGGAATGGTACCGGCGACCAGAGCATAGGTGATGGACATCACGTATTTCTTCGGAAACCGGTCCGCCGCCCAACCCATAAATAGCCGCCCGCCGATGCTCGACCAGAGAATCATCATGGTGGCGTTCCCGAAAACCGTGTCCAATTGATCCTGATCCGTATAGCCCTGCTCCAAAAATACGAGCTTCATGTGTTGGTTTACCGAGCCAATAGCTCCGATGGAAGCGAAGCTGCCTAACGCGAGCAGCCAAAAAGCGCGCTGCCGCAGCAGGTAACGGAAGTCCCTGGGCGCCGCCGGCGGTAGTGCCGTGGCGCTGCTCTCACCATCGGGCATCAACCCCATGTCAGCGGGCCGGTCGCGCAACACGAATAGAGTGATGGGCCAGACCAGTAACATCAGGGAGCCAATGGCGATAAGTGCACCCTGAAAACCAAAGAGATCGGTTAGCGGTTTGGCGACGAATTTCGCAGACAACCCGCCAAATACGCCGACACCCAGGTAGGCAATAGCCATCGCTTTTCCGCGATGCTTGCGAAACCACTGAGAAATGATGACCTGGTGGGGAATGGGGCCAGAGAAAATGTATCCGATTATGTATAGGAACCAGAGGCCATAGTAGAGACCAAGCCCGCCGCCCATAGTTCCGAAGCCGACGAAGGCGAGACCTGTCATTGCAGTCCCTACCAGAATCAGCCGCCGAGGACTGAACCGGTGCACGAGCAGGGGACCGACCCACAGCGTAAAGGTCGCCGCAATCGGGAAACCGAGCGTGATGTCCGCCCTCGTCCACCCGAACGTCTGCATGTAATAGTCATAAAAAAAGGGCCCGCCGTAGTAGGGGATGCCCACCGCCAGCCCGAAAGTGAAAAATGTAGCCAGGGTGACCCACCAACCGTAGAAGGTCTTTTGCATGAAGAGATAACTCCTAAGATGAAATGTCTTTTATATCACAGGAGGGCACACTCCGACCTTCATTCCTGCGGCTATGCGAGATCCGGGTGGGTTATGGTTGCTGGGGCATCTCGATAACCGCTTCGGTCACCTGGCCAAGGTACTTGCCATCACGCATGACGTCGGCGGCTATGGCGAAGCGCACTCCCGGCGCCTGCCAGGACTTCGGCACGGCGATCTGCATCGTCGCTTTCGACTTGCTCCGGGCCGGCACGTCGATTTTCAATACATCCGGGGAGATGGTCCATTCCCGCGGAGCCACTAATGCCACTTCGATTTTCATCGGGGAAGGTTTGTAGTTTTGCACCCGCACTTCGAGCGGCCGCCGTTCGCCGGGCGCCAGCAGGATCTGGTAGGGGTAAAGGCTGACCCAACTCGGGTCGAGCCCGAAGTCCACCTCTCCTTCTGGAAGCAAGTCGAAGAAGAACTGTTGCTGCTTGCGGAACTTCTGCTCGGTTGCTTCCATGATGGCGCGGTCCACGGGATAGGGTTTGCCATGGCCGGGTGCAATCAGCGTGGGTTCATGCTCGACGAGATTCCGGATCGACTTCAGATGGCTGTCGTTTTCTACATGGTTCCGGAAAATGATGTTGTGCCGCAGCGTACCGTCATTGCGCGGATTCGGGAAAAAAGCATCCCCGGTAAATGCCACCCGGTTTCCGTCGATGGTGGAAAACAGGGCCATCTGGTATTCGGTATGTCCGGGTGAATGGGTGATT
>CAADGY010000376.1 GCA_900696665.1 uncultured Acidobacteriota bacterium | reverse complement strand
TCCGGGCAGCATCCACAAGCCTGTTATTTCAGGCTCATCCCGCATTGCAATGAACCTGTCGTTTCAGGCTCATCTCGCGCTGGAATCAATTCTCAATTTCAGGCTCATTTCGGGATTGGAAAATGCTCTTTCCCTGCCAACTTGCAGCCGGTCAACTCTACTCCAGAAATCAATCCTCCGGGAGCCGCGCGAGGCCGAAACCACCACCGGCGCACCACCGAAAAGCCGGGGGAAGCACCTGGGCCGCTCAGAAATGCCTATTTTGCGACGGAAAGCAGCTAGCCCGGGCTAGACCCCGGCGCTTACGTCAATCCAACCCATTCCCGGAAGTTGCCCGAGAGGAGACGCGCCACGTCCCGATCGATCTCTGCGCGCGACAGGCGCCGGCCGTCGTGCAGCAACTCCAGATAAGAGGCGTGGAGCACATCGGCAATCACCCGCCGCGAATGCTTCCATTTGTAGATCACCTGCTCCAGGATGCGCGCGTCCGAGTGCTGCGGGATGAAACTGGCGCCCAACATCTCAACCCGCTCACAGGTGATCTCCGCAATGATAGAGGGGTTGTTAAGGAACCACCAGCACCCAAACGGCATGAGATTGCCGAACTTGCGCGCGGCAACGCACAACTCATGCTGGTTTTCACGCGACAACAGGGTCACCAGAAAGCGGTTGTCCGGATTCTCACGGCAGACATATTCCACGGACCGGATATCGGAATGCCCCACGGCATCGCCCGCATCGCCCAGCAGTGGATTCACAGCGCGAGCGACGCCGATCATCATCGCAAAGGGCACCTTCTGCTCGCGAGAGGCCGGCAGAATCGCTTCGCGCAGCAACTTCGTCCGCGTGGAGTCGTCCGGATACCGGAAGTCCCACGGCAGGGAAACCGCCATATAAAGCGGCCGCATCAGTTCAATCCACTCGTCCAGAAAACGCCGCACTTCCTTAACCGTGCGCCCCGAGAAATCCTGATGTACCTCGTAGCCGCCGGCAGACAGTTTCTCCACCGCCAGCGGCCAGTCGTTCAGGAGGGGGTCCATTCGCAGCGCGGCGCGAAATTTTGGATTTGACGGCCCGCCCTCACTCCACACCCGCTGCTCCGTTTTGTTAAACGGATCGTTCGTCATTACGAGTTCGCTGACATTGGCGATCCTCAACACGTTTTCGAAGTGTTCATCGGGCGTTTGCCTGGAGAAGAATTCCCGTGCTTCCCGCAAGTCCGGTGCGGAAGAATCCAGTCCGAAAGCTGTCAGTACTGCGACCACACCCCGGCAGGCCTCCGACAGCGGAGTGTTGCGCACAAAGAGCACGTTCCAGATCAGGTCCGCCTGCTGTGTCTTGCTCATCGCCCAGAACTGCTCGGGCGTCCCGTTCCAGGAGCGGAACAGTTCTGCAATCAGATAATGATACGTAACCACTTCATCAATACCCCACAACGCCAGCGGCTCGAAGTTGGGTGCAAACAGGTGCGTATGAATATCGATGACGGGAGCGGCCAGAACGGACTGCTCCACTTCGTTTCGCAAGTTCTCAGTCTGTATGTATTCCATGTCGATAAACTGTGCGCGAGCGCATCACAGAACCGGAGTCCGGTCATCCTCAGGATCGGCCCATCGATCGTTCGGAATCAACGGCGCCCAACCGGGACGGTTCGGGTCCTGATCGTAGGCATATGGTCCGAGTTCCCGGTACAGTTCGCGGTAGCCTTCCAGCTTGTCCCGATCCAGCTTCACGCCAAGCCCTGGACCGTTCGGTACGGCAATGGCGCCTGCGTCATATCGCATCAGCCCGCCTTCAATGATATCGTCCGCGAGGTGATGGTAATGCGCGTCGGCGGCAAAAGAAAGATTCGGTATCACCGCTCCCAGGTGCAGCATGGTGGCGAGCTGAATCCCAAGCTCGCCCGAAGAATGGACTGCCACGCCGAGCTGGAAGGTTTCGCAAACCCCAGCGGCTTTCACACACGGGCGAACGCCGCCCCAGAAAGTAGTATCCAGCAGGATGACATCCACGGCAGTATCGAGAATATTGGCAGCCAGTTGCTCGAAACCTACTACCACCGTGTTGGTGGCCAACGGCACGCGTACTTTCTCGCGGACCCGGCGCATACCGTTCATGCCGTACACGGGGTCTTCCAGGTAATCGTTATTCAACCCCTCGATGGCCTGGCCGAACCGTATGGCCTGCTCGGTGGACCACACCGCATTGCAGTCGAAGCGGACACGATCTGCAGGAAATGTTTCGGCCACGGCGCGGTAGCACTCCAGGTCGTAATCCGGTGGGAAAACACCCGACTTTACCTTGTGTGTCGTAAACCCGAATCGCTCCTTCAGCGAGCGTGCGTTCGCAATCACCTGGTCGACTGTGCGAACCTCACCGGAGCCGCTGGAAGGATTGGGGTAGCGGAAAAAGAGATAAGAAGCAAAAGGGACACGATCCCGCAAACGTCCGCCGAGCAGATCGCAAACCGGCACACCCCACGCCTGCCCCAGGAGATCGAGACAGGCAAATTCGAGGGCTCCGAGGATCTGCGTGCGGTTATTGTACAGGGACGCCGTGGGGTTTGCGATCAGAAACCGCATCTGTTCGAGGCGTACCGGGTCGTGCCCCACCAGATACGTTTTCATCGCGCGAAAAACGGCCTCGGCCGATTCGCCTCCGCCGCCCATCTCCCCCAGCCCCACCAGTCCATTGTCCGCTTCCACTTCGACAATGGTGCGCACAAAGCGTCCCCAGTGGCAGCCGTTTGCGTGGCGTAAGGGGGCTTCCAGCGGAACCGTGACGGTGGTCGGACGTATATCGACGATGCGCATTCTCCGAAGCTTGCATCATAGCAGCGGAGCGCAACGTGGTGCTACGCACAACCCGGCATACAAGAAAAAGCCGTCTCGCCTTTTGGAGCGAGACGGCCAATGATTTGAGCTTCAGCGCAGTGGCTTAGTAGTCCATGTCGGGACCGTGGCCGCCGCCCGGGCCGCCCATCGGCGGCTGCTTCTTCTCGGGAATTTCGGCGATCATCGCTTCCGTCGTCAACATCAGCGCGCTGATGGAAGCAGCGTTCTGAAGCGCGGTGCGGGCCACCTTGGTCGGGTCGACCACACCATCCTTCACCAGGTCGGTGTACTGCGAAGTGGCCGCATTAAAGCCGTAGTTGACATCATCGTTCAAGCGGACTTTTTCCGCCACGATGGCGCCCTCGAATCCGGCGTTGCCGACGATCTGCCGCAGGGGATCTTCCGCCGCGCGGCGAACCATATCGACGCCGATCTGCTCATCGGGATCCAGCTTCAAACCTTCGAGCTTCTTGGCCGCACGAAGCAGCGCGACGCCGCCGCCCGGCACAATGCCTTCTTCCACCGCGGCGCGCGTAGCATGCAGCGCGTCTTCTACGCGAGCCTTCTTTTCCTTCATCTCGGTCTCGGTAGCAGCGCCGACCTTGATCACCGCAACTCCACCGGCAAGCTTCGCCAGCCGCTCCTGCAGCTTCTCGCGATCATAGTCCGACGTGGTCTCTTCGATCTGGGCGCGAAGCTGTTTGATCCGGCCTTCGATCGTCTTCTGCTGCCCGCCGCCGTCGACGATGGTGGTGTTGTCCTTGTCCACCGTCACGCGCTTTGCACGGCCGAGGTCTTCCAAACGGACGCCTTCCAACTTGATGCCGGTCTCTTCCATGATCGCCTTGCCGCCGGTCAGGATCGCAATGTCCTCCAGCATGGCCTTGCGGCGATCGCCGAAACCAGGCGCTTTCACGGCGCAGCAGTTCAGGGTTCCGCGAAGCTTATTCACCACCAGCGTCGCCAGGGCCTCGCCTTCCACTTCTTCGGCGATCACCAGCAGCGGCTTGCCGGAACGGGCGATCTGCTCAAGCAGCGGCAGCAGATCCTTCATATTGCTGATCTTCTTTTCGTGGATCAGGATGTAAGGATCTTCGATGACGGCTTCCATGCGATCGGGATCGGTGATGAAATACGGGGACAGGTAGCCGCGGTCGAACTGCATGCCGTCCACGGTCTGAAGCTCGGTGGACATCGTCTTCGATTCTTCCACCGTAATGACGCCGTCCTTACCCACCTTCTGCATCGCTTCGGCGATGATGTTGCCGATGGTGGCATCGCCGTTGGCGGAGATCGTACCAACCTGCGCAATCATGTCGCCCGACACCGGCTTGCTGAACTTCTGGATCTCGTCAACCACCAGGTCGACGGCCCGCTCAATTCCCCGCTTCAGAGCCATCGGATTGGCGCCGGCTGCAACCGCCTTCACGCCTTCGCGGAACAGCGACTGAGCCAGAATTGTGGCCGTCGTCGTGCCATCGCCAGCGATATCGGAAGTCTTCGATGCGACCTCACGCACCAACTGAGCACCCATGTTCTCGAGCGGATCTTTCAGCTCGATTTCTTTCGCCACTGTGACGCCGTCTTTGGTGATCGTCGGGCCGCCGAACTTCTTCTCGAGCACGACGTTGCGGCCTTTCGGCCCCAGGGTGACTTTCACGGCATCGGCGAGCTGGTTAACCCCCCGCAGGATGGCCTGCCGGGAATTCTCACTGTAGACAATCTGCTTTGCTGCCATATATTCCTCTCCTGATCGTTACGCTTTAGCCGTCTTGCCGGCGCTCACAATAACTCCAAGAACCTCGTCCTCACGCATGATCAAATATTCGTTTCCGTCGATCTTGATCTCGCTCCCGGAGTACTTACCGAACAAAATCCGATCGCCCGCCTGTACGTCCAGCGGAACGACTTTTCCGTCTTCAAGGCGCTTGCCCTTTCCGACAGCAACCACTTCCCCCTCCTGGGGCTTCTCTTTCGCCGTGTCAGGAATGATGATGCCTCCCTGAACGGTCTCTGTTTCTTCAATGCGCTTGACCACAATGCGGTCATACAGCGGCCGAATATTCATACTCTGACTTTGGACCTCCAGCTAAGATGTATGTCTGGTTGTTCTTTCAGGCTTTGGGTTTCAGCTCATTTCTGGAACCCAATAGTTATTATTAGCACACTCATCCGAGGAGTGATAATAAATTTGCATAACCCGTTGTTGCAAAACGGTTTTTACTTCTTGACACAACGTGTCCGCCGAGTATTGAAGGCTCACGCGTTTCCATCTGTCGCCCTCTACTGAATCCGGGACGGGATCTGTTCTATCCTGAAAGCACATGTGGCGCGCGCGCCAGCTCATTCTGCTGGCTATCTTGGTTATTGTCATTGCCGTCGGCGCCGTCTACTACCTTCAGAAAGCCGTTCTTGCCCGGCGAGCCCCGCCACGTCCTGCCCCGATTGCCTCGAACCTGAACGCAAGCGCGGAAGACTGGGTCTGGTCCAAAACGGAGGACGGACGCCCGGTTGTGGAAGTTCGCGCCCGAACCTTTGAGCAGGTGAGAGAACCCGCTGTTTTCAATCTGGAAGGGGTCGAACTGCGGCTGTATGAGAAAGATGGAAAGACCTACGACCTGGTGAAGAGCGCCCGTGCCCAGTTTGACCAGTCACAGAACGTCCTTTTCTCGGAGGGCGAAGTCGAAATTACGATGGGCATTCCGCTTGAAGACCAGACGAACGGGCGGCTGCTGGTGATCCGCTCATCCGGCGTGCGGTTCGATACAAAAACGGGCAAGGCGGAAACCGAGCGTCAGGCAGCTTTCGTCTTCGACCGTGGAGAGGGCCAGTCCGTGGGCGCTTCCTACGATCCGGGAAGCCGCGAACTGTGGATGCGCGGGCATGTGCAATTGCTTTGGCATAGCGACGGGCCGGGCAGGAGAGAAATGAAGGTCGAAGCCGGCGAACTGGTTTACAAAGAAGCGGAATCGAAAGTGTATCTTTCCCCCTGGTCGCGGCTGACCAGGGGAGAAATGCTGCTTGAAGCAGCCAACTCGATGGTGACTCTCGAAGACGGCGCCATCCGAATGGTGGACGCGCAGGAAGCGCGCGGCCACGACAAATACCCGTCCCGGCAGATCGAATATGCGGCTTCGCAACTGCACATGGATTTCGCCGGCGATATGCGCATCGCCAAGATATCGGGTAGCGGATTCACCCGGCTGGTTTCACGTACATCCGCGGCGGCAACAACTGTCACGTCGGAACGCCTGGATCTGCTGTTTGATCCCACAGGCGAGGAAAGCATTCTTACAGCCGCTCACGCCAACGGCAAAGCTGTCGCGACGTCCCAACCGGTTCTTCGCCACAATGTGGCCGCCCCCGACACGCGGATTCTGCGCGCGGAAGCGATTGAGTTGACCATGCGTCCCGGAGGACAGGAGATCGAAAGACTCGCAACACACACGCCCGGCACCATTGAGTTTGTTCCAAACCGCGAAGGGCAGCCACGCCGCAACATGAAGGCCGACCGCATGACCATCTATTACGGACCGGACAATCAGGTACAGTCGTTCAGGGCTGTGAACGTGGCGACTCGCACGGAGCGCCCACAACGAAAACCGGCACTGAAGCAATCCGCCGTGTCTGCTTCCTTGACGTGGAGCAAGGATCTCGCGGCCGAATTCGATCCCGCCACCAGCCAGATCAAAAAGCTGGAGCAATGGGGCGATTTCCGCTACCAGGAGGGAAAGCAACAGGCTACCGCGAACCACGCAGCGCTGGCTTATCCTGACAACATCATCGTCCTTTCCGGCGCTGCACGGATTTGGGATCCTTCCGGCTCCACCAGCGGCGCCAAGATCCTCCTGAATCAGCAAACAAACGATTTTGCCGCCGAAGGCAATGTCTCCTCCACACGCCTTCCGGAAAAGAAGCGCGCCGAATCGGCGGTGCTCGCAGCGGATGACACGATGAAAGCGAAAGCGGAGCGCATGTCCTCCGCCAACAACAATCAGACGATTATCTACGAGGGCAAAGCGGTGCTCTGGCAGGGTGCAAACCGCCTGGAAGCCGACCGCATCGAGATCGATCGCGCGTCCGCCCGGCTGTACGCCCGCGGGAATGTCGTCAGCCGTCTCGCGGACCAGTCCGGCGGCGAGCCGGGTAAAGAAAAACACACCGCGCCGACCGTCCCCGTATTTACACTGGTTCGGGCTTCCGAACTGACCTATTCGGATAAAGAAAAGCTGGCACACTACACAGGTGGAGTCATACTGCGGCGTCCGGACATGGAGGTGAAAGCCGGTGAGATTCGCGCATTTCTAAAGGAACAAAAAGGCGGGGGATCGAGCCTCGATTACGCGCTCGCCGATACGAATGTCCGGATTTTTCAGCAGGCGCCGGGCCGCACGCGCACCGGCACCGGAGAGCACGCCGAATACTATGTGGACGAAGGCAAGGTGATTCTCGAAGGCGGAACGCCACTTCTGGTCGATAGCATTCGAGGATCCACCAGCGGCGAGAAATTGATCTATTTCTCAGGGGATGATAGGCTGCTGGTGAACGGCGCTGAGCGCCAGCCCGTAAAAAGCATTCTCCGGCGCAAGTAACCGCATGCCAGTATTACAAACCCGCCAGATCTCAAAGGCCTATCGCGGGCGCAAAGTAGTCGACAATGTGTCTGTTGAGGTAGCAAAGGGCGAGGTGGTCGGTCTGCTCGGTCCGAACGGCGCCGGCAAGACCACTTCGTTTTACATCATTGTCGGCCTGGTTTCGCCGGATTCCGGACAGATCCTGCTGGACGACACCGACATCACCAACCTGCCGATGTACCAGCGCGCGCGGCTCGGCATCAGTTATCTACCACAAGAGCCATCCGTGTTTCGCAAGCTGACGGTAGAAGACAACCTGATGGCCATTCTCGAAACACTGCGTATTCCAGCGCGCGAGCGCCGCGAGAGAATGATGAGGCTCGTCGCGCAGCTCGGCCTCGAAAAGGTGCGTCGCAACAAGGGTTACATGCTTTCTGGCGGCGAAAGAAGGCGTGTCGAAATCGCTCGCTCGCTCGTGATCGAGCCAAGCTTTCTGCTCCTCGACGAACCGTTTTCCGGTATCGATCCGATTCAGGTGCTCGAACTGCAAAACATCATCTTTGAGCTCAAACGCTCGGGAATTGGCATTCTGGTGACCGATCATAACGTCCGCGAGACGCTGGCGGTTACGGATCGCGCTTATATCATCAACAACGGTGCGATCTTCCGCTCCGGAACCCCCGAAACGCTGGGCAGCGATTCAGACGTGAAACGCGTTTACCTGGGCGAGACCTTCACTTTCGAAACGCGATAAAATTCCCGCCGTCACCCGAATCCCGAAACACTCCAGCTATCTCTGAGTCTCACTTTTGGATGCCGGTTGGCTTCACACTTGGAGGGAACGAAATGGCTGCAAAATGCAAAGACTTCATGACCAAAGATCCCGTCTGCTGCCTCGGCGCGGACTCGGCCGAGAAAGCCGCACAGATCATGAAAAGGGAAGACATCGGATCCGTCCCCGTTGTCGAAGACAGTCAGAACAAGAAGCTGGTTGGAATCGTTACGGACCGGGATCTCGCTCTGAGGATTGTTGCCGAAGGCCGCGATCCGAAATCGGCGCGCGTTTCGGACGTAATGTCGCGAGGACTCGTGACCTGCCCGGCCGATGACGATGCCCAAAATGCCATCGATGCCATGGAAAATCATCAGATCCGGAGACTGCCCGTGGTGGATGCCGCCGGGCGGATTGTCGGTATCATCACCCAGGCCGACATCGCGCGACGTCTGGGGAAAGACCAGGAAACCGGCAAAATGGTTGGGGAGATCTCAAAGCCCAAACGTATGGGCGGCGGCGGCGGGCGCTAAGCGGTCGCAAGCAGCACTTTCAATACACCGCGAGTTGCCGCGTGCCGGAACGCGCGCGGCGCCTCGGCGAGGGGAAACACGTCTGCAATCAGGTCCTCGACGCGCACCTTTCGCTCTTTGAGGAGCCGCAGCGCGGGCTCGAAACGCCCACATCGTGAACCGACCATGGTGATCTCATTCACCACAATGGCCGCTGTATCAATAGCGACCGTCCCATGCACGGTAGATTTCATCACCAGCGTGCCGCGAGGCCGCGTCATGGCCACCGCCTGCTTCAACCCTTCCTGCGAACCGGTGGCCTCCACAATAAAATCGTAGGCCGCCTGGGGCAGCTTCCCACCGGTCAGATGCGTTCCGGCGCCGGCGGTTTCGGCAATCTTCAATTTCTCTTTATGCCTGCCGTACTGGTGTACTTCCGCACCATGCGCCAGCAGAACCTGCCCCACCAGCAAGCCCAGTTTGCCATCTCCCAGTACGCCCACGCGAGAGCCTCGCGGGATCTTGACCTGGTCCAGAATCTCACATGCCGCCGCCAGCGGTTCGATGAACACCGCCTGCTCCGTGGGCACATTTTGGGGTACAAGATGCAGGTTCGCTTCGGGCAGGTCGATCAGTTCACGGAATGCGCCGGGGTGTTTGACGATGCCCAGCACAGTGCGCCGGGGGCAATGGCGCTCTAATCCGCGCGCACACCACTCGCACTTTCCGCACGCGAGATTGATTTCACCCACCACGCGGCGGCCGGCCAGTTTGGGGTTGTCCGATTCCACGACTTCGCCGACGAATTCGTGTCCCGGGATGCCGCTGAAACCGTAGTAGCCGCGCTGAAGTTCCAGGTCCGTATTGCAGATGCCCGCCGACAACAGCCGGATGAGCGCGTAGCCCTCACGCCGCCGCGGTTTAGGACGGCGCTGAAGACTAATGCGGCCGTTCTCGAGATGAACGGCCATCATCGCGCACACACTCCACTACTTCTGGAACCTACAATCTGTCGCGACATGCCCCCAGGATACGCCACGCGGGCGAGGGCATGCTCTACAGCGTGCGCATGAACGCGACGAGATCGCTTTTTTCCTGCGTAGTCAGCTTGAGTCCGAGCACCAGGTTAAAAAACTCCACCGTATCTTCCAGCGTCAGCAGCCTGCCATCATGCAGGTAGGGTGGCGAGTCCTTGATACCGCGCAGCGGAAAAGTTTTGATGGGGCCATCGGCGCCCGCCATTCTGCCATTGATCATCTGCGCGGAATAGAACCGTTCCGTCTGAAGATCGTGCATGCTGTTGTCGGTGAAGTAGGGAGCCGGGTGGCACGCCCCACACTTCCCTTTCTCGTAAAAGAGCTTCTCTCCGCGCAGTTCCTCGGGCGCGGCCTTGTCCGGGTCGAGCGTCCCCAACACCGTCAACTTCGGGGCGGGCGGAAAAGTCAACAGCTCCTGGAACTCGGCCATGGCATGAACCTGGCTTCCACGTTCGAGAACATTAACGCCCTTCTTCGCCGCGATAACAGGGTCGCCATCGAAGTATGCGGCGCGTTGCTCAAACTCCGTAAAGTCCTCTATGGTGCGGAGAGCGCGCTGGGATCCGAACAGCCGCTGTATGTTCACTCCCCGCAGCGTGGGGGTGTCAATGCGATGACGGAACGCCTGCGGACGAATATCTCCAACCAGGTGCGTCGACGCATTGGTATGTCCGTTAGCATGGCACTCGAAGCAACTGACTCCCAGGCTTGGCCTTTCCGAGCGGCGGTCGCCCGTTCCGTTAAACTGCTGCTGTGGAAATGGTGTCACCAGAAGGCGCAGCCCCTCCAACTGCTTCGGGTTCAGAATGCCGTTGAACAGTTCGAAAAAGTTCCCGGTCGTCACCAGCTTGCCTTGCGACACGTCGCCAAGGTCCAGCCGGGTCGTGAGGAAGATCGGTGGTGGAAATTCCGGCAGCAAGTGGTCCGGAAGATCGAAATCCAGATCGAAGCGCGTGAGATCACGGCCTGTTTGCTTCTTTACCTCGTCAATGTGGAACTTGGGAAACACCATGCCGCCTTCGGCATGATTGGGGTGCGGCAGCGGCAGAAATCCCGGCGGGAACGCCTTTTTCTGCCGGATCTCGTCCGGTGTCATTGCGGCGAGCTGGTCCCAGGTGACGCCGACCGGCAGCTTCGCGCGCACGCCGCCCTGTACGGGTTTCCCCCGCGACATCGTCACTCCCGGGGCCGGTTTATTGCCCAGGTCGTACCGCTGCTCGAGCAGCGACATCTGCCGCTTCATTATTTCCGGTTTCGCCGCCCTCATTTTCTTCATGACTTCATTGAAGTTGGCGTCGATGACAGGCGAAAAACTTGTGTCGCCCCGCAACTCGATCCCGGCGGCCCGGGCTTCGTTCGCTATCCTCTGCGCAGGAGTTTCCGGAGAGGGTCGTGTTTGCTGAGCATTGGTTTCTCTCAGCATGAAGAAACCGCCCGCCAACAGCATGGCGGCCGGTATGGCGAATGATGCTTTGCTCTTCAAGACGTACCTCCTTCACTGGACTTTGGAAAAGGGCTCATGGGTGCGCCCTCGCGACATGGCGGTTCACCGCCGCTGATGCAACATTATGGCAAGCGCAAGCCGGGGTCAATAGTGATATTGCGTGCGAAAATGGACCTTCATGTTATCTGAACTGGTCTGTTTTGAGCCTGGGTGCCGGGCTCGTTTCCCCCTCGACGAGGTGATTTATACGTGCCCGCAATGCGGCGGTCTGCTGGAAGTCGCTTACTCCGGCGACAAGCCGGACCCGGGATCATTGAAAAAGATCTGGCGCGAACGGCGTATGAATAACTCGCCGCTCGATCAGAGCGGCGTGTGGCGGTACCGGGAACTGCTTCCGTTCGACGGCAATGCGGCCGGGGTGGTCACGCTTCGCGAGGGAAACACACCCCTGGTAAATGGCCCTCGGGCCGCCGCCTATGCCGGTATCGATTCGCTCGTATTTAAGCACCAAGGCTTCAATCCCACCGGCTCGTTCAAAGACAACGGAATGACATGCGGTGCTACACAGGCTTTGCGGGTTGGCATGCGGCGCGTTGCCTGCGTCTCTACCGGAAATACGTCCGCCTCCATGGCGGCTTACGCCAGCGCGGCCGGACTTCAGCCGGTTATTTTCATTCCGCACGGCAACATCTCCTACGGCAAACTCTCACAGGCGCTCGAATACGGGGCGCGCACGCTCCAGGTAGAAGCGAATTTTGATCAGATCCTCGCGCTGGTGCGCATCCTCGCCGAACGCCTGGGCATCTACCTGCTGAATTCCATCAATCCGTTCCGGATTGAAGGCCAGAAAAGTATCATCATCGAAATGCTGGACCAGCGGGATTGGACCCCGCCCGATTGGATTGTGCTTCCCGGCGGAAATCTCGGCAATACATCGGCATTCGGAAAGGCGCTGCGCGAGTTGGCCAGCCTCGGGTTCATTACCCGTATGCCGCGGCTCGCCGTTGTGCAGGCGGAGGGCGCCGCGCCCTTCTGGGACTTGATGCAGTCGGCAGACCGGGCCGTGCTTCGTCCGGTGGAGAACCCCAAGACGCTGGCTACAGCGATTCGAATAGGCGATCCCGTCTCCTGGAAAAAAGCGCTGCGGGAGGTGGAGTGCTCCAATGGAATCGTGGCGCGAGCCAGCGAACAGGAGATTGCCGATGCCAAGGCGCAAATCGGCCTTTGCGGCATTGGTTGTGAACCTGCTTCCGCGGCAACACTCGCGGGAATCAAAAAACTGGTTTCCGCGGGCGTGATTCGCTCGGGCGACGACGTCGTAGCAGTATTGACCGGCAACGTACTAAAAGACCCCGACTATATCTACCGCTATCACACCGGCACTCTGCAAACGCCGGCCGGAGCCCCTATCAAGCCGACGTTCGGCAATAACCCGATCGTCGTACCCAATGACGCCGGAAAAATAGCTGAGTTGCTCGCAAAGTAGTGCCGCTGGTTTTCGCTGAAACAGTCCACTCGTGCAAGGTCTGCTCATTAGACCCGCGCATGCTGCCTGCTTATGAAGGCCGGATGGAAGCCGGTGGACCAGTGACCCTGCGGTTTTTCAGACCCTGCTGAAGAGCAGATCCGGGCGCTTCTTGAACGGGCAGCCTCGCCCCGAAGTTACGCGGGGTCGTAAAGATCAGACCTTTTCGGGAACGACGAACGGCTTCCGATACGCCCTGGTGAACATCTTATTCGCTTCCGCGTCGCCCTTCACTGTCATCGTTTCGGCATCGAAGTGCAGCGTGCGGCCCAACCGGTAGGCGATGTTGCCCAGGTGCATCAGCGTGCTGGATATGGCGCCCTCTTCGATCGGGGCCAATAGATCTTCCTGCTTTCCGCTGCGCAGCGCAGCGATGAAGTTGGCCCAGTTGTTTCCGCCTTCGCTACGTTCCGGGCCCGGCTGCTGCTCTCTTCCTAAACGCGTCCAATACTTGGTGTAGCCGTCCATCACCATGTAGCCTTTGGAGCCGTAGAACGTGTTGCCTACGGTATTGCCCGGCTTTTCGCCACCTACTCCGGCTTCGTGATTGCTGATCCAGTGACGCACTTCGAAAACGCCCATCGATTTCTTTCCGGATTCGTTGAACTCGTAGGTGACCGTCAACGTATTGGGCGTCTCCTGGTCATCGTCGAACATGAAATGTCCGCCGATGGCGCTTACCTTCACCGGATACTTCACGCCCAGACCCCAGCGCAGAATATCCAGTTCGTGAATGCCCTGGTTGCCGAAATCGCCGTTACCGTAATCCCAGAACCAATGCCAGTTGTAGTGGAAGCGGTTCCGAGTGAATTCTCTTTTCGGAGCGGGACCCAGCCAAAGGTCGTAGTTGACCCCCGGCGGAACCGGTTCGGGCGGAGTGCGCCCAATGGTATCCCGCCATTTGAAACACAACCCCCGCGCCATGTAAATATCGCCAATCAGCCCGTCGCGCAAGTGCTGCATGGCTTCCCGCAAAGCTACACCGGAGCGGCTGTTGGTGCCATGCTGGACCAGCCGGTTATATTTCTTCACCGCCGCCACAATCTGCCGGGACTCGAATATGTTGTGCGAACACGGCTTCTCGACGTAGACATGCTTTCCCGCCTGGCAGCTCCATATGGTCTGCAGCGTGTGGCTGTGATTGGGGGTCGCTATCGAGACCGCGTCGATGTTCTTGTCTTCGAGAGCCTTTCGAATGTCGGCATAGGTGGCGGGTTTTTTCTTGCCCATGCCTTCGAGCTCGGCTACCCGCTTCGATAGGATCGATTCGTCAATGTCCACCAGCGCGGCAATCTCGACATTCCGCATGGCGGAATACACCTTCACGTGAGAGCCACCCTGACCGCGCAGCCCCACAATCGCAATCCGCACGGTGTCGTTCGGACTGGCGGCGCTGTTCATTGCAAGCGCCCCTGCGGCGGAACTCGCAAGAAAATACCTTCGATTCAAGTTACACCTCGTATCGTAAAATTTCCCCGTGCCAACACCCGCTCGCTTCGCGCGAAACGTCCACCCTCTCAAGCGTGTCTAACGCCGTTACTTCCGAGTATATGCTCTTGTTATGCATATCGCCCGCCGCAGTTTTCTAAAGTCCGCGACAGCGGCTGCCCTCGCCCCCGTTTTGCCCGCCGCGCCAGCGCGGCCCAACATTG
>CAADGY010000375.1 GCA_900696665.1 uncultured Acidobacteriota bacterium | reverse complement strand
TCGAACAGTGCTTTGAAGTTACCCTTGCCGAAGCCGCGGCTGCCCTTTCGCTGAATCACTTCATAGAATAATGTTGGCCGGTCTTGAACGGGTTTGGTGAATATCTGCAGCATATAGCCCTCGTCGTCGCGGTCGGCGAGAATTCCGAGAGCGGCAAGCCTGTCGATGGGTTCATCGATGGCGCCTACACGGCTAACGAGGTCGTTGTAATACGCGGTCGGGATGTGAAGAAACTCGACTCCCTGGCCGCGCATCTTCGTGACGGTATCGATAATATCGGCAGTGCCCATCGCGATGTGTTGAACGCCCGGTCCGCCGTAAAAGTTCAGGTACTCTTCAATCTGCGAGCGCCGCCTGCCCTCGGCGGGTTCGTTGATCGGGAACTTGATGCGGCCATTGCCGTTCGCCATCACCTTGGACATCAGGGCGGAGTACTCGGTACTGATGTCCTTGTCGTCGAAGGTCTGGTAGAGCCGGAAACCGAGCACTTCTTCGTAGTAGCGCGCCCAGCGGTTCATTTCGCCCCAACCGACGTTGCCGACGATGTGATCGATGTAGCGAAGCCCCGCTGGCCGTGCGATGCGATCCGCGGATTGGACCGGCAAAAAGCCCGGCAGGAACGCTCCCTCATAATGCGCCCGTTCCACAAACGTATGCACCGTATCGCCATACGCGGCGATGGCCGCAAGGCGAACCTCACCGCTCGCATCGCGAAGCGTATATGGTTCGGTCACGCCGGCCGCACCCCGCGCCACCGTCTCGCGATACGCCGCGTCCGCATCCTCCACTTCCAGCGCGATGTTGTAAACACCGTCACCATGAAGCAGCGCGTGCCGGGCCGCCGGGTGGTCCGGACCCAGCGCAGTAGTCAACACAAAGCGGATCTTTCCGGACTCGAGCACATACGAGACTTTGTCGCGAATGCCCGTTTCAAGGCCACAATACGCCGAAAGCGTCATCCCAAACGCGGTCCGGTAATAATGCGCGGCCTGTTTCGCATTGCCGGTAAACAATTCGAGATGATCGATGCCCTTGAGGGGCAGAAAATCAGTGCCTGGACTGATATTCCGGGTTTCCAGAGATTGCGCCATAACTTCTCCTGAGAGCCTGGACGCAGAGTTCGTTCTCCTCGTCCGTGCCGGTCGAAATGCGAATACATTGCGGGAGACCGAATGCACCAAGCTGCCGGACAATAATCCCCTGGCGCAGCAGGTCTACGCTCATTGCCCTGGCCTGCTCTGCGCTGGCGAACGCGATCATCAGGAAGTTCGCTTCCGATGGAACCACCTCCAAGCCTAGCTCTCCCAGATTTTTGGCCAGGTAACAGATCCCGCGGGCATTCAACTCCAGAGACCGGTGAAGAAACTCGCGATCGGACAACGCGGCGATGCCTGCCGTCTGCGCGGGAGTGCTCGGCTCGAATGGGAGTTTCACTTTGAGAAGGTTGGCGATAAGCCGCTCATGTGCGAAGCCGTAGCCGATGCGGAGACCCGCCAGACCGTAAATCTTCGAGAAGGTACGAAGCGTGATGACGTTATCGTACCGGTAGTGCATCGAATCCGGATATCGCGGATTGTCTTTGGCGTACTCAAAGTACGCCTCATCCAGAATGATGAGGACGCGCTCAGGGATATGGCGGTAGAAACGATCGAATTCCTGCCGGGTGAAAATCGTGCCGGTCGGATTGTTCGGATTCGCCAGGTAGATGATCTTGGTCCTGTCGTTCACCGCAGCGGCGAGAGCATCCAGGTCATAGTGCCACTCGCGGTACGGTACCGTCCGGTACGTTACTCCGCGCGAGCGGGCCAGCACCTGGAATCCAATGAACGCGGATTCCGTAGTGAGCACCTCATCCTCGTCGCAAAGGAACGTCCGGATGATGTTGGACATGATGCCTTCCGAACCGCTCCCGGCGATTACGTTTTCCAACTTCAGATCGTAGCGGCTTGCCAACTCGCTCCGGAGGCTGAGTCCTCCATCGGGATAGAGATGGAGACGCGGCAGGCAGGTGGCGATGGCATCCGCCGCGAGCGGAGACGGACCCAGGGGGTTTTCGTTTGACGCCATCTTGACCACCCGCGAGAGATGGAACTGCTTTCGAACCTCTTCGATATTGCGGCCTGGTTCATACGGCCTTAGATTTTCGATGTACGGCGGAACGAGCGGCATCAGCGATCCCAGTGCTTACTTCATCCTACAACCACCTGAAGGTGGTTGTAGGATGGTTCCGGTATTACAGAACGGATCCGCGGGACTATGATGAGGTAGTCCGGGACAGAAGATACTCAGTCGCGGCAGAAAGAAGACTGGCATGAACACGGCAGCTTCGGACGCATCGGAAAGAAAGCCCGGCGTGGCGGATCGTATCATCGGAATGTTCAACATTTTCCTGGACCCGGCGGGCGCGGCCAAAAATATTCGTCTTTCCTGGTCATGGGTGGCCCCATTGGTGTTGAGCGGCATCGTCATCGGTGTTTGCGGATATCTGCTGATTCCGACGACCCTCCGGATCATGCAAATGAATCCGCCACCCAATATGACGGCGGAACAGTTCGAGAAAGCGCGTCCCATAATTGAAACGGGTCAGAAGGTGAGCGCGCTCGCATCCCCGGTGATCATTGGTGTTTTCACGGCATTGTTTGCGGGCATTCTGACGGCGGTGTGCGCGGTTCTGGACATCCGCTCACAATTCCGGGACCATTTCTCCCTTTTAGCGCACACGGGGTTGATTGGCGCGTTGGGTTACCTGTGCGGATTTCTGGTCATCCGGCTTCGCGGAGATGCGGTCCAGTCTCTGCTGGAACTGAGACCGGGTTTCGGACTCGACCTGCTTCTGGGAGAACAGGCGAACAAATTCGTCTACGGGCTGCTCAACTTCTTTTCGCTCTTTCAATTGTGGAATATCGTGATGCTGGGGCTGACCTTCGCATTCCTGTCAAATGTGTCGAAAGGCAGGGCGTTCGCGGCGACCGCGCCTGTTTGGCTGTTGGGGCTGGTGTTCGCCCTGATAGGCGTGATGTTTCAGCGCTGACCGTATAATTCTTATTGAAGATATGAACACTGGGAAAATCGAGGAAGCGGTGGAAGCGGCATTGCCGGCCGTTCCGCTGACTGTTGAAGGCTCGAGTGTATTGCATCAGATGCTGCGGTTCCGGTGGACGCAATGGCGTGCGCTTGATTCCGGACGGCGCAGGGAAATTGCCGCCGAGGCGGCCAGCGCACTCGAACAGATGGAGCAGCCCGGGCGAAAACAGAGCGCCGTCTATTCGCTGCTGGGGCACAAGGGCGACCTGTTGCTGGTGCATTTTCGCGAAGATTTCGAAGAGCTCAACCAGGCGGAGCTGCGGCTGAAGAATCTCGCGCTCTGGGAGTTCCTCGAAGAGACCACATCGTACCTGTCTATTGTTGAACTGGGGCTGTACGAATCGTCGGCGAAAACCTATTCCATGCTGGCGGAGCGCGGTCTCGAACCCGGCACCGTGGAATGGAAACAGGCGGTCGAGGAGGTTCTTGACAGGCAGCGCAAGGCGATGGCGCCGCGGCTGTGGCCGGAAATTCCGCCCGCACGCTATCTGTGCTTCTATCCGATGGACCGCAAGCGCGGCGAAGCGATCAACTGGTACCAGTTGCCTATGGCCGAGCGGCAGCGGCAGATGCACGAGCATGGCATGATCGGACGGCGCTATGCGGGCGAGGTGCGCCAGATCATCTCCGGCTCCATTGGGTTCGACGATTGGGAATGGGGAGTCGACCTGTTTGCAGACGAACCGTTGGTGTTCAAGAAATTGATCTACGAAATGCGCTTTGACCAGGTGAGTGCCGTCTATGCGGCCTTCGGCTCGTTCTATGTCGGTGTGCGGGTGCCGGCTTCCGGGTTGGGCGAATTGCTGGACGGATCGTTGCCGGAGATGGCGGCGCGCTAACCCGGGCTAACTTTAATACTGTTCACTTAACGATCTTGATCTGCTTGGCGACGACCACGCGGCGCGTGCGCTGCCGCTTCCGGGGCCGCAGGTTGCAGTTGCTCATCTTGCGCTTCACGCCGCGGAAGTTGACGCGATTCCTGCTGGAGACGACGCGCTCCTGCAGGATCTCAGCGAGGACCGCGCTATACAGGACTTTCCTCTGCCGGGGGGGGATAGCGGCGTAGCGAGCCATGCGCCGTTGGACCACGCGCACGGCATGCAAGAAGGAGAGCCGATCCGGGTCTTCATCGGCTTTCAGGGCCGCTTCGTGCATCAAGCCGCGGATGGCGTAGTGGGCCATGAGCAAGCCCCAGAACTCCTGCTCCACCAACTCTGGCGTCTTGCTGCGCAGTACGATCTGGGCGCCGCGCAAATGCGTCTTGAGTTCGTCCAGGGCGGTTTCTATCTCCCAGCGCTCGTGATAGAGCGCCGCCAGTTCTTTGGCGGGAGCCTGGGTATGGTCCAGGATGGTAGTGATCAGCCGATAGATTGGCTCAGCGTCTTTGACGTCCTGCAGGCGATATTCGATCACGCGGACCACAATCGCTTTGCGTTGGTTGCGGCGATCTGAGGCCGAGGCGTAAATGCGACTGAGATAAGAACCGTCCGGCAAGCGCTTGCCGACATCCAGGCGTGCGTTCTGGCGGGTCCGCCATAGTAAATCCGCTCCGGTCCGGGCCGCGGCCTGCCAGAGTTTGTAGCTGGGGAAGAAGCGGTCGGCCAGGCACAGCATTCCTTTGCGGAGGGCGGGCACGACGTCCTGAGCCAGCGTGATCTCGTCGGTGGCATATTTACTCATGCGCGCAGCCCACAACACGTGGGTGCCATTTGCCAACAGCGCCACGAAAACGAATCTTGGGGAAGGCACTGGAGCCGCGACTGGCGCCGGGCCGCCCAAAGGCCTTGCCGTTTTCCACCGTGCCGGCGGTGTCCAGCGTGCTGCCGTCCAAACTGATCAATCGCCACTGCCGATACCATGCCCCCTTGGCCCGCCGCTCCGCGATCGGGACCACGATGGACTCATAGAGTTTCCTTAGCGGTTTGGGTCCCAAGCGGCTGCGGGCCTGCGAAATGCCCGGCTTGCCGGCGACCTTCACCGCGGCCGGCGGATCCAGCAGCTATTGCACTCCCTCCAGCAAACAGCGCAGGACCTCGCGATAAGAGGAACGCATGTACAGCGCCAAGGCGATGATGTAATACACCATCACATGTGCTGGCAAATCATGCTCCCGGACGCTGGCGCGCCCGGTTTGTTTCAGGACCTCACGGACTTCGTCCACAGGAAAGAACTGGGCAATGACGCCGAGGCTGATGTAGTCGGTAATGCGGCAATGCGGCTCCCGGCGGGTAAAGACGCAACAGTACGAGCCATTCTGAAGGGACCTCCGCCCCAAAACAGATTAGCGCAGTAATGTTGTTAAGTGAACAGTATTGGGGCTAGTCCCAAGGCTTATAGGCAGGCGCGTATCGCCGACGTTGGATCAGATGAAGAACTGGAAATGCGCAGTCCGTGTGGCTTATCGCGTCTTGCTCAAGCGACGGAAGTATTCCGCCACAGCATCCGCGTAGCCCGTTGGAACTTTTTCGGAAGCCCCCGTCAGTACCTGGTCGGATCGGCCACCGTCCACCTGCCGGCGGAGTTGCAATTCCAATTGCTCGAGCGCGGGAAGAACCTGGCCGTGGATCTTTTCGAGCAGCGCCGGGTTGCCTGGAAACCGCTTCGGATCGAGCTGCTGCATTTCGCGAATCAGTTGCTGGACATCGAGGTCCATCTCCGGCGCACCCGTTTGCAAATCGCGGCGCAACTCGGAAAGATTGCGAAGCCCCTCGCTGTAGGCGCGTTCGAGTCCCCGGACTGCGGAGGGGTCCGGCGCGCGTCCAATCGGACCCGGCAGGTCGCCCCGATTCATTGCGCTGTAGCCGCCACCGCGTTCGAGTCCTCCTGGGACGCCGTGGCGTCCCAAGCCATCCACGCCGCGCTGTCCCTGTGCGCCCTGTTGGCCTGGCTGGCCTTGTTGGCCCTGTTGACCGCGCTGGCCTTGTTGCCGTGACAGTTGCGACATCTGTCGCTGCAAACGGTTCCTCAGTTCCTCCACCTGCGCCAGACTACGCTTCAGGCCTTGATTCTCCTCCTGGCTTCCCGACTCTCCGAGAGCGCGCTGCGCTTCCTTCACCTGATCGGTCAATCTGTCGAGGCCCTGCGTAATGGTTTGTTCCCGCATCCAGGCATACGCACCCAAGCCGCGCCGGATATACTCTGATTGAAATTTCATGCGGAGGCCGAGTTCGCTCTGCTGCATGTCGCCGAGCGCTTCGCGCAATTTCGAGGATGCCGCGCGCTCAGTACCCGCAAGATCGCGGACGCTATCCTTCATGTCGCGCTCCAACCGCTGGAGCTCAGAAAGCATGCCCTGTTTCTCATCAGCGAGCCGTTCCACGTCCTGGCGGCTGGCACCGGGGCGAAGCCCCTGACCCTGCTCGCGGCCATACATCTGGCGCAGTTTATCGGCGAAGTTTCTCTGCCGCGATGCCAGTTCCCCGGCGCGCTGTGACAAGTCGTCGAGCTGCCCCGATGCCTGTTGCCGGCGCATGCCGCCCAACGCATCGCGAGCTTCCTGAAGGCGCTCCGCCGCGCGCCGCGAGTCTGCGAAGTTTTGTTGAGAGCCTGCGTTACGCATGTCGCGCGTGGCCTGCTCCAGCCGCTCGAGAGCGCGTTCCAGGCGCGGATCACCCCCCGGCTGCCCGTGCTGCATGCGTCTCTGTTGTCCCGATGAGGAAGATTGAGCGGACTGGCCGGATTGCTGAGACGACTGCTGTCCGGGTTGCTGCGAGCCGCTGTTTTGTGCAAGCTCCTGCATGCGGCGCTTCAACTCTTCCGCTTCACGGCGAAGCATCTCCTGTTGCCAACGTTGTTGGAACGACTGGGACTGATTGCGCTGCTGTTGCGCCAGCTCTTGTTGTCTCTTCGCAAGTTGTTTCAGCTTTTGGAGTGCTTCGTCAATTTCGCGGCTCCGCTGTTCGGTTGACGCGGAGCGCTGCCCCGTCTCGTACTGGTTCTTTTCGGTATCGAGTTCGAGATCGAAAAGATTCTCCAGATCACGGCCTCCCTGCCCGCCGCCGCCTCCGCCGCGCGATCCGAACGCCACCTGTATCTGGCGAAATACCGATTCGGCACGCAACAGATGTTGAAGCGCTTTCTGCTCGGGTGGAAGCGCTGCTCTCCAGGCCTGAGATTTCAGTTGATCCACGGCGCTGTTCATTGCCTCCGCCGCCGCTTCCATGTCTTTCGAGAAGCTCTGGAACTCCTGGTTTGTTCCGGAGAGCTGCCGGCTGCGCATGCGTTTCGCCAGCGACCTGGCCTGATCCCGCAGCTTGCCCTGCACCTCGGAAAGAAACCTGGCGTTCTCGGCGGCGTGCGGGTTTGATTTCTTCTCAGCCCTGAGCTCGTTCCACGTGGCGGCAATGATCTCCTTCTGACGTTGCGAGATGTTGTTGTCCTGCTGCTCGCCTCCGCCCTCGCCGCCACCCATCTGCTGCGACTGCGAATACTCCCGCTCGAACGGCTGCGCTTCAATGAAATAGATATCGGTTTGGCTGGTGGAACGCGCGTCGCGCGCCACGGCGTAAAGGCTGACAAGATCGCCCGGAACGAGTCTGAAATCCTCGAGGGCAATCAGCGTGGAACCGTCCGCTTCTTTTGCATCTTTGTTCTTGAGCAGCGGAACCACTTTCTCCGGCCCGCCGTTCACAGCAAATCGCAACTCCACGGCACGCAGCCCGAAATCGTCAGTTGCGGTAACCTCTACAGGCACCTCTTCAATCGGATTGACCCTTGCATCGCGTCCCGGGCGCCTGATGCGGACAAGGGGCGGGGTTTCGCTTTCGATCGAAATAAAGAAGTCCTCGCTCAGTCGCACCGGTGCGTTCTGCTCGAGGGCGGCTACATGATAGATGCCATCCTTCGACATCTTCAGGCGAGCCGAGTACCAGTTCTGGCCTGCTCCATTCAACGCGATACGATTCTCGTTATCTATAATCAGCACGCCCTGCGCGAGAGGCCGGTCGAACTGGATAGCGACTTCCGCTTCCGTCCCCTCCACGGCGCGCAGATCACCTGTGGACTCATCGACCACGCTCGCCAGGTTCAGCCACGCCGGGTAGTTGTACGTGATGCGGATGTGCCGGATGGCGGGAAGGTCAACCACGCCCAGTGTGAAATGTTTGGACCGGATGCCACCGGCCTCGACGTAATATTCGATATTCTCGGAGATTCCAGCCAGCAGAAACTCATGACCGGAACCGCCCGCTTCCGCCTGCATGGGCGTCTCTTCCCATTTCGTCGAGCTACGAAACCGTGCGAAGAGCCGGACGCGCGGCGATTGGAATCCCATGAGATGCGCCGAAACAAGCTGATCTGAGCCGCGCCGTACTTTGGCGTCTCCGGGCGAAACTCGAATTTCGTAGAAGGGCTGGCTGCCAGCCTTTGGTGTGCCAGCCCACAAAAGCGCAGCACCATGGCCGATAAATCCGGGTCCGGAAACCGCAAGCCAGAACAGCGTGATGACTGATCCAGCGGCGGCGGATAGAAAGCCTATCAACAAACTCCGCGGCGCCACACGTTCCGGTTCGGCGGTGCGGGCAACTTCAACTGTATTTGCGGCGAGCAACTCCAGGAACGGGCCGGACTCCTCACGATTCTTCTCGGCAAGAGTGAGTAGGCGCTGCTCGAATTCGGGGAATTGCTGTTCCGCGCGCCGGGCCGCCGTGCGCCGGTTCAACTTTAGCAGCGGCAGCACCGTGCCGAAAGCGATCGCGAAAGCAAGCGCGAGGAAAAGCAGAACGCGCGCGCCGGTTACGCTGATTTCAGAGAACGCAAAGCGGTTGGCGAGCAGCACGAGCAGCACTGTCGCGGCTAGCGCGGCAAGCGCGGCAACGGCCGCGCCGCGCGAGACGGCCGCGAACTTCAACCTCGATTCCAGCCTTCGAAGGTATTGGTTTAACTGATCCAGTGCGTTCATGCGATTCCCCCCTGCACTTTTTCAGGTGCCTCTCCGGCGAGATAGCGTGACCCGAATAGCGATTCCGCGATAGCTGTCAACAAGACGCCGAGGATGACAAACGACCTCAAGTCCCAGCGTTTCTCTTCACGTGCGCCGCCAGCGGGGCCGGCAGTCCCTGCCGGGCGGCCAGTGTTTTCCCAGAGAGCAAGGCTCTCGCCGGTGATTATATCCAGGTCGGACTCGTTGCGGTCGGCGTTCACGGCTACCATTTCGCGCTGTCCGCTCGCTCGATGGACCTGATAGAAACCCGCTTCGGACAACTGCAAGCTATTCACCTTGGCTGCTTCGGCCAGCGTAAGGGTGCGCTGACCCCGCGGATCGAGGACCTCAAAGCCCACGCCGTCATCCCGATTGCCGCGCAACTCCAGGTGAGCGTCCACCAGGTAGCCCGTGCTTCGACCCGTATGACCCGCGAGATAGCGGGCGGCTTGCTCGACGAACGGGACAAATGCGGCATGTAGAGGGAAGTCGTTCGAGATGTTGTCGAAGGTCGAAGCAAACGTCAGGACGCGTCCGCTACCCATTGTCTTTTCCAATAGAAGTGGCCGCTGGTCTGCCAACCGGACCAGCACGCGCGAATCGCCGGGCGCGATCTCCACCGTCTGATAAAACTTGACGCCATCCAGTTGTCCCACGCTCTGAAGCGAGGGATGGCTCGTGTCAACGGATGCGACGGCTTGGAAACGTTCGGCGGTGCGTGAACTGTATCGGGAGGCGATGACTTCATCGCCCGTTACCGGAATCCGCGCGCGCGTGCTGAGCGCCGGTCCGGCTGCGATCAGCACCGAGCCGCCCTGCTGCAAATAGGCCTTCAGTGCCTTCTCAGCAGCATGGGAAGCAGAAACAACGTCCGAAAGCACAACGAACCGGTATTTCGAAAGATCGGCGTTGCCTATTTGTGCGGCTGTGAGAGCGTCCAGGATGAAAGCGGAATTGGACGCCGCCTCGAGCGCCTCACGGAAGTAGAGAAGGCCACGCGGCTGGCGAGCCTCGTGGATGAACAATGCGCGGCTCGGTTCGGCGCGTTCAATGGCGAAGAAGAACGTGTCGTCAGCGGCGAGCGTATCGGCGCTGTCGATGCGCACCTCGCCACGATTGAATCCATGCGGCGCTTCCAATCCATGGAACTCGACGGTCGTCCTTCCGCCCGCCGGGACGCTGGCTTCTTTCCGCTCCATTTCTTTGCCGTTCAGGACCAGCGACACGGACCGCCGCGCGGCGGTGGTTCCGTATCCAGCAATGGTTGCCTGGATACGAACCTGCCTGGTGTTATACACGCGGGCCGGCGCAGTGACATTCTCCACCGCGAAGTTAGGGACCCGTGCGGGCGCCAGGCTGTGCAACGATAGGTTCGTCCCGTCCGGCACCTGCAAATCGGCGAAGGAAGGCGGCAGCGAACTCTTCTGAATATCCGTAAAAACGTGCGCTTCCACTGAAGCCCGGGACGATGCGCCGATGGAGCGCAACGCGCGCGCGAGTTCTGCGTAAGAACTCCGCGCATCGGCTGGTTCTATCTCATCGATAGCCGAAACGAGCCGTCCCTTGTCATTGGTGGGCTGGGCCATCAGCCGGACACCGGAGCCAAACGCCAGCACCTGTGCTTCGTCACCAGACCGCAATTCCGCCAGTGCCGCCTTCGCTTCCTGCTTGGCCCTGGCCAAACGGTTCGATTCGCGCATGCTGAACGAGTTGTCTATGGCAACCACCAGCAGCTTGTGCGCGCCTCCAGCGTCCGGTACGGTCCGCATGAGGTAGGGATGCGCAAACGCCAGAATTAGCAGCAACAGCAGTGCGACCCGCATCGCAAACAGCGCGAGGTATTTCAAACGGCGATGTTTGACCGAGCTTTGTGTCCGCCGTTCGAAAAACATCAGCGAGCTGAAGCGAAAGGGCGTGGTCTTGTGCTGTTTGAGCAGGTGCAGCCACACGGGCAGTCCGATGGCG
>CAADGY010000374.1 GCA_900696665.1 uncultured Acidobacteriota bacterium | reverse complement strand
CCGTGCCCACACTATGTGTGTTCGTGATGGCGACAGGGCCTTCGAGCAGGCCGGATTCTTCCACCCACGTCGTACCGGTCATCTCGCCATTTCCGTTCAAGGAAAACCAGCCGGCGAATACAGGTTGAGCAGACTTCTTACCACGCGGCAGTATCACCGTAACGCCCGTGCGGACGGGGCCTTCTCCAACTTTCAACGGGCCTTCGCCTCGAATCAGCGTTGTATGGCCCACTTCAATTCCGCCAATATCCGTGATGGCGTTCAACGGGCCGGTCTTCCCTTCAAAGGGAACGCCCAAGTCGCGCGCGCGTGGTTTTGTGTCCGCCTTAATCATGATTGCATTCAGAATCATAACCGCGGCTATGGCAGCTACCAGCTTCATGTTAATCCCTCCTCGTTCCGGAACCGGGGTCTTTGTGGATGTTTTTGCTTGACATTGGCGGCCTTCCACTTCACAATAAGTCAAATTCTCCATTGCTATGGGAGGGGTGATGAAATTACAGCATACGTTAGCTGTAGCCCTGCTTTTCGTCTTACCGGCGTTCGCCCAGGATTACCGGGCGAAGGTTCAAGGTGTGATCACGGATCCGAGCCAAGCGGTAGTAGTCGGGGCCGAGGTCAACCTGCTGAACCAGAACACCGGGGTATCAACCTCAAGATTAACTAACGAAACCGGACAGTATGCTTTCGACTTTGTTGAACCAGGCACTTACACGATCACTGTGACATTGCCCGGCTTCGCGAAGTTTGTTCAGGAAAATATTCAGGTTCAGGTTCGGGGCGATGTTACAGTGAACGCGTCGCTTCAACCTGGTGCAGTAACGGAAACGATCAACGTTACCGGCACCGCGGTTGCCCTTCAGTTCAACACGAGTACCATGGAGTTGACGGTCGACCGGAAAATGCTCGACAGCATGCCTATCATGCAGCGTAATCCGTTCACGCTCGCGCTGCTTGATCCCGCCGTGGTCAATCGCTATTGGGACGTGGCGCACCGGAACCCGTTCTACATGTGGGCGGCGAGCCAGATCGACGTCGGCGGCAATACCACGATGAAGAACGACCTGCTGCTCGACGGATCTCCAATACAGATCGGTGTCAAGGGTTCCTACTCGCCTCCGATGGACGCTGTACAGGAGTTCTCCGTGCAACAGAACAGCGTCGATGCCGAATTCGGACATAGTGCGGGTGGCATCATGAGCGTCGGTATGAAGTCCGGCACTAACGAATTCCACGGCACGGCGTATTACTTCGGCCGGAACCCGAAAGTCAACGCACGGACGAACTCGGTGTTGAACACGCCTAATCTGGTGCGTAATCACATTTGGGGCGGCACCATAGGCAATCCCATTGTGAAGAACAAGCTCTTTACTTTTACGTCCTATGAAGGCTGGCGCAGTCAGGAGCCGAATGCGACGATTCGTACCATGCCGACGGCTCTCGAACGTCAGGGCGACTTCTCCCAGTCGCGGAATATCTTCGGCGGGCTTCGGACCATTTACGACCCCTGGACGACGAAGTTTAATCCCGCGACTGGCGCCGTCAGCCGCGAACCGTTTCCCGGCAACCGGATTCCAGCGAATCGCATCGACCCTACCGCCGCCCGCTTCATGCAGGACATCTGGCAGCCGAACAACCCCGGTGATGATATTACCGGGATCAATAACTTTAAGATCGGCTATTCCTGGCCTCAAAAGTACTGGAACTTCTCCGAGCGTGTGGATTGGAACATCAGCGACAAATGGAAGACCTTCTTCCGGTATTCCAGAGTGCGGACCGATCTCGATCAGACGACATATGTCAACTCGCCGGCGGTGCCGAACGACAACGGTGGAGTGATGAACAACCGCAACGTCGCCGGCGACACCGTGTACACGTTGAATCCGACCACTGTCCTGAACTTCCGGATGAGTTTTTCGTCACTCGAGGACGATTACAACGCTCCGCGCTCGGCTATCGGCGCTGAGGGCTTAACGCAGTTCTGGCCCGGAAACCCGTGGTACCAGCCATACATCGGTGAGATGCCCGCCGTGTACTATCCCAACCTTTCCGTGGGCGGAGGTTCATACGGCAAGGGCAGTTACTGGTATCAGCACCCGCGGCACTGGGCATGGGATGGAAGTGTCCGCAAGGTGAAAGGGATTCATAGCATGAAGACCGGCCTTTCGCATCGCCGCCACTATGCCGATGGAATCTTCCCGAACCTGATGAACTTCTATTTCTATCCAGAGCACACGGCCGAGACGTTCCAGTCGCCGGACATCAGAAGAAACGGAAGCGATTGGGCAACCTTCCTGCTTGGCGCGATTGACCACCGCTCGGTGGCGCGGACGTTCCCATTCCAGTATTTCCGTACGAATTACTGGGGTGCGTTCTTCCAGGACGACATCAAGTTGAACCGTCGAATCACCATCAACCTTGGGCTTCGATACGAGTATGAGACGGCCCCCTTCGATACCCGGAACCGATTGTCGCGGTTTCTGGATCTGACCAACCCCATACCTGAATTTCAATCGGCGCCGCCGGTGATGCCGGAGGCCGTGCGGCAATTCATGAAAACGCCGCCGACCTACAACGGCGCGTGGGTGTTCACAGATGACTCGCACCGGCAGATGTACGATTCGCAGAAGTACACGTTTATGCCGCGCGCGGGTGTTGCCATTCGCATCAATGACAAGACGGCGTTTCGCGCAGGGTATGCACGCTATGTGATTCCTCCGCTGCTGACTCAGAACACGCTTTCTGCGGGGCCAATGCCCACCTGGGGCTATTCGGCGCAAACCAACGTTGCACCCTTCTTGCAGGGTGTTCCCGATACAGTTCTGAGCAATCCGTTCCCTGCGACGAATCCTCTGATTCTGCCGGCCGAAAAGAGCCGGGGGCGGTACACCAATCTCGGGGACGCGCCTTTCTGGTACGACCAATCCATGCACACTGGCGTGAACGACCGCTGGAATTTTTCGCTCCAACGCCAGTTGCCACAGGAGATCCATCTTGATTTGACGTTCTTTATGAACTTCGGGCACAACAATCCCTACACGCTCCTGCCCAACCAGGCCGACCCGTCTATCGAGTATGCGATCACTTCGGAATGGGATCGCACTGTGCCGAATCCCTTCTATCAGTATCTGACTCCCGATAAGTTCCCCGGCGCGCTCCGGAACCAGAAGACGGTCGCCGTGGGGCAACTGCTGCGCCCGTATCCACAGTATGGGAACATCCAGCAGTACAATACCGACGGAGTATTGAATCGCTACAAAGCGATTCAAGTCAGGGTGCAGCGGGCTTTCAGTTCAGGCTACAGTTTCCTGTTTGCGTATAACTACAACCAGGAGCGGAATTACGAGTTTTTCGATGATCTCGACCGGTTCAACGGGGATTTCACTTTTATCGACAGCAGCAACCCCCGCCACAGGATCAGCGTAGCGGGCAGCTACGATTTCCCCTTTGGCAAGGGCCGGCCACTGCTCAATAATCTGCATCCCGTTCTGAACGCCATCATCGGAGGTTGGCAAACCAGCCATCTCCTGATGGCCAACAGCGGTCCGTTCCTCCGCTTCGGGCAGATGATCACCGATGGGTCGGCGCCCGAGGTGTACCGGAAGCGGACGCAATGGTTCGATCCATCCAAGTTCCAACGTCCGCTGCCGCACAGTTTGCGCGAGAACCCGTGGCAGTATCCGGGCGTTACAGGCCCCCGGTACTGGAATCTCGATTCGACATTGTCGAAGACGTTTCCCATTCAGGAGCGCTTCAACCTGGAGTTCCGATTTGAGGCTTATAACCTGACAAATGCATTCGTTCCGACGAATCCGGTTATGAGTGTGACCGCCTCAAACTTTGGAGTAACCACCAGCCAGCAGAACCGGGGCCGCGAGATGCAGTACTCGCTGCGGCTCGTATTTTGATTTGAACTATACCGGCGAAGCCCGTCCGCCGCACTCACTGTGCGCGGCGGACGGGCCTCCGGTTCATGCCGCCTTCCACTTCCAGATCTGAAGTGCGTTCCGGCCGAGAATCCATTCTTTGTCGCGATCCGCAAAGAAAGGAATATCCTCGCGCACAAGCCGCAATTCATCCGCATAGGGAATTCGCCGCGTAACTCCAACCATGCCGGTGGCAAACAACAGCCGTTTCGGCCCGAAAGCGTCATAGACGCTGCGCGCGAACGGATGCACATCCGCATAGGGATATTTCTTCGTTTTGGACATGATATACAGCTCGGAGAATTTCACCCAGACATTCGAATATTTTGCAAGACGGAGCAGGGAAACGTCTTCCGCCCACGGCGCGCGATCGATGATCTCCGGCCGCCCCAGATGATCGACAACAACTTTTACGCGCGGAAACCGCTGTACCATGTCCTCCAGTTGAGCCATCTGCGGTGCGGCGATGAATATGTTGAAGACGGCGCCCAGTTGCTCCGCCTTTCTCCATAGGGCGTGGTTCGCTTTTGCGTTCAGCCACTGTTCCTTTGGGTGATAGATGGGGCTGAGCCGCATACCCGCCAGGCCGTTCTCACGCACTTCGCGTTCGAGCACGCCGGCATTGTTTGGATCGTGCGGATCAATGAGACCGTGGCCGACAAACCGCTGCGGAAATCTCCGGACGCTGTCGCTGATGTAGCGGTTGTCCCATCCGTATTGCCGCGGCTGCACAAGCACCGCCAGGTCGATGCCATACTGCTTCATCTCCTGGAGATAAAACTCGGTGCTTCCTTCATCGGTGATCGGACGAATGCCCGGTTCGGGAGGGCTCACCGGATAACGCGTGAAGTCCTGTGACCATACGTGCATGTGGGTGTCGATTACCGGAGATTGCGGAAGCGCCGCCCAAGCCGCGCCGCCAAACAAAAGTTCCCGTCGTGAAAGGTTTGGAATTTGCACAATCGTTCCCTTCGCATATGATAAATGCATGTTTCGATCTTTGGGGATGTTTCTTTTCGCGGTATTGACGCTGGCACGGGCTCAATCCTCAAGCGGGCCGATTGTCATTTCCACTCCCATGCAGCCGCCGGAATGGGCGTTGCTCGAGCGTCAGCTTCTTAAAGCCAACTCGGAAGCTTGTGAGCGCTTTGCGGCGCGCTACGTGGATGAACGTGGTTATCTGCTGCACACGCCACGCTGGGGCACTCTGAACGACGGTCCCGATGATGCGATTGAGACTTTCTACAACTGGACCCTTCTGCACGCGCTGGGGGGATCCGATTCCGTCCTCGATCTGTTCAAAAAAGCCTACGAAGGGCACTTGAAGCAATACAAGGACGTGAAGAGCACCAGCACCGATATCGCACGCGATGGGAGCTACTACAAGGAATTCATTCCCATGTCTGACTGGTTCCATATCGGCGAGGGTATGCGCGGATTTCTCTTTCAGGGCCTGTCGGACCCAACCGACGAACGCTACCGCGCGCGCATGCAGCGGTTCGCCGGTTTCTATATGAACGAAGACCCCGAAGCTCCGAATTACGATCCGAAGCACCGCATCATTCGAAGCATGTGGACCGGGAGCAAGGGGCCCATGCTGCGCAAGGCAACCACCTATGACTGGGTAGGCGACGAAATCCCCGGACGTTTCCACATGTTGCATGGCATCAATGCCACAAAAGAGATGCGCGACATGAAAGAGCAGTATCCGAAGATGCACGCGCACTGCAAAGAATACGTGGACGCGGTTGGCGACCATCCACTGAATCTCGCATCCACAGGTTTGGCGCTGAACGCTTACATGCTGACGGGTGAGAAGAAATATCGTGATTGGATCCTGGAGTATGTGGGTGCGTGGAAAGAACGGACGGATGCCAACGGTGGTAACATTCCCACCAACATCGGGCTGGACGGACGCGTCGGTGGAGAATACGGCGGCAAGTGGTACAAAGGCACCTACGGTTGGAACTTCACGATTTTCGACGGGGAGATCCAGCAGACCGCGCATCGGAATACTTTCGATGCGGGAAGCTGGCCAGGTTTCGGAAATGCATACCTGGTAAGTGGCGACCCCGGTTTCATCGCAACACTGCGCCGGCAGATCGACAATCTGTATGCGAACAAGAAGGTGATCGACGGCAAGGTAATGCTTCCGTCCATGTTTGGCGATCCACGCGGCTACGGCCATAGCGGGCGCGAGGAATGGTACAACTGGACGCCGAATCTGCGCATCAACCGCCTGACGGAAATCTACATGTGGTCCGGTGATCCGAAAGATCTGGAACGTGTGCCGAAAGATGGATGGATCGCTTTTCTCGCGGGCGGCAACCCGGACTTTCCCGTAAATGCGCTGCGCGACGATTTGAATGGAATCCGGTCGGCTGTGGCTGCCATGCGCGAAGACACGACCACGCCCGATACGCGGCTGGCCGATTGGCCCATGCGTTTCAACCCGGCGCGCACCGATGCGCTGGTGAAACTGACGCTCGGCGGGTATTTGTCCGGAAATATCTGGACGCTGCACAGCCGCCTGCGCTATTTCGACCCCGTGCGACGGCGCTCCGGCCTGCCGGAAGATGTAGGGGCGCTTGTCGAAAAGTTGAGTGGCGACTCCGTCACAGTTGTGCTGGTAAACCTGAATCCAGTTGAGGCGCGGACCGTTGCAGTGCAAGCAGGCGCCTATGGCGAGCACGCGTTTCGCTCAGCTACCTGGAACGGACGCTCGCAGGCACTCGACGGCCCGGTTGCCAATGTGGTGTTGGAACCGGGTTCCGGCGCGCGCCTCGAGTTGAAAATGGAACGTTATCGCAATCCGCCGACGTTGGCCCAACCATGGAACCGAGCTTGGCTACACCGGCAGTAAAGCAGCCGGCCGAGAGACTCCGCTGGGCCGTT
>CAADGY010000373.1 GCA_900696665.1 uncultured Acidobacteriota bacterium | reverse complement strand
GTACCACCCTTCGTGATTACGCTGACGTATCCGGGCGCGGAGAACTCGGCCGAGTTGCCGGACATGTCAACTTTCACTTCCTGGATGAAGTCCATCGAGGGGTTGGCCGGCCCAACCTGATTCCCATACAGTGTCGAGTTCGTCGTAATGCCGTCGACCGTGAAGTTGTTCATCGTATAGCGCGTGCCCGCAAAGGAAATAGAAAATCCGTTGATCGTAGGCTGCGCGCCAGGCACCAGCGACATGAAATTATAAAGGAAGCTGTCCCAATTTCCGCGAACATTCATTGGCGCCTGCAAATATTGCTGCGCCGTTTTTACGTCTGAAATAACCGCCGACTCCGTTGAAATCAGCGGCGCTCCGGCTTCCACCGTGACCGAGGTTGTGATGTCGCCAACTTCGAGTTTGGCATCCACCAGCACAATAGCCGTGGCGTTCAAAATAATACCGTCCGCCACAAACTTCTTGAAACCGCTTGCTTCGGCGGAAACCGAGTATGTACCGGGTTGCAGGTAACCCGCTTCGTAAGCGCCGCTTTCATTAGTTGTAAACGTTCTTGCAATTCCGGTTGCGGTGTTCGTGACCACGACTGTTGCCCGGGTAACCGCGGCGCCGGTGGCATCGAGCACACGGCCGCGAATTACACCGAAGGTGGTTTGCGCAACCAGTAAAGCCTCACAGCACAACACGAGTGCGATTAGACGTAGAAACTCAATTGATCTGTTCATTTGTCCCTGTGGTTCATTTTATGCGCTACGGCAGTGGTGGTCAACACGAGTAAATAGCAGACGAGCAAATAACAGTTGGACAAATAACAATAACACTCAATCCCACTTTCTACTGATTCTATTTTGAGGAGGAGTTTATTAGATCTCCGCGAAGGTGCATTCGCGCCGGTAGGAAATCGGGCTGAAGAGCGACGGCTTCTTCGAACATCTTCCTGGCTTCGTGTGAATGACCCTTGTATTCGGCGGAAAGTCCCAGCACGTATCGGGACTCGACGCGTCTGGCCGGCCGGCGCGAATCCAATTGCGTGCGCGCATAGTTCTCGAACTGCTCGGCGAGCTTGGAAGCTTCCGCGGCACGTCCGAGTCTGTCCAGTGCAAGCACCATATGGAAGTTCTCGCCGTTCCAATTGCCGGAATCTCCGGACAAATGCCCGATTCCCGTAATAGCGCGCTCGTAAGCACGGCACGCTGCATCCTTATCACCTTGCGCGTCCAGGGTTCGTCCCAAGTAATACTCTTTTTGCGGTGACGTCTGCGATGCGAAGTCGTCCACTCCCAGAGAAACCGGCGGTTCGAGCGCGGCTTCGAATTGTTTAATGGCCTCCGGATACCGGCCTTGCCTGAATGCTGCTCCACCGAGTCCGTACCGCAACAAACGGTACTTGTCACGCAGTCCGTAGCTGCGGTGCCGGGGAGTAAAACGGTGCGACGCAACCAATTGTTCCGCCGCGTCGTAGTGCCCCTTGATGAGGTTCGCCGTGAGTACACCCTCCGCCAGATTGTCGTCACCCGGCGAGCGTTTGAGTGCCCGCTGCAGAACGGCGAGTTGCTCGTCAAAACGTCCGGCTTTTGCATACAACGCGCTCAGATCGTTCAACGTCGCAACATGATCGGGATTGAGAGCCACAGCCTTCTCCAATTGCACGGCTGCTGTTTCCACCGGCCTGCCCTGCTCCGCGTAGGCCAAGCCCAGCGCGCGCCTGGAGCGAAAATCGTCCGACTTCGCCCGGACCGCATTCTCCCAACTCCGGATCCCTTCACCGGAACGCCCCAAATAATAGTCGAGCGTTCCCTGAAGGTAGAGCGCCAGTGCGTCCCGCGGGTCCTGTGCAATGGCCCATTCGAGAGCTGGTTTACTGTTTTCCCGGTAGGGGAAACGGTCGACGTTACCGGCGGCCGAACGGGCCTTGACAAGGTAGTGCGATGCCTCCAGCCGGCTCCCGCTTTGATGGAGGCAATAAGCGAGGATGTAATAGAACTCGGGCGGCGTACCCCACCGGTCCGCGTTGTTGGTCTCCACCAGCTTCAAAATTTTCGCGGCGGCAGTCCAGCGCCCCGCATCGCGATAGAAGGAGGAGGTTCCGATCGCTTCCTGGCTTTGTCCGCCCATCAGGCGCACCAGTTCCGCGCCCGCCCGCTCGTCGCCGGTCAACAACCATCGCTCGGCCTGCGCGATGCGGTTACCGGGATCCATGCGCTCGATGGCTTCGATTTGTTCCACTGCACCCGCCCGGTCTTCCCGCTCGCGGCTTACGGCCGCCAGCAGTGCCCGCGCGCTCAGGTGCCGGCCGTCCACTTCTATTGCCTTTCGTAAATGGGCAACCGCTTCGTCGAGATCACTCTTGCCGAGCGCGATCCGCGCGAGGTTGTATTCCCGATTCGAATAATGAGCGCTGCCCGGCCAGATGTAATACAGGTTCCGCTCCGCCTTGGCCGTCTCACCCAGGCGAAGCTGGCTGATAGAGAGATAGTAGTAGGCTTCGTCCGCGTAGGGATCACGCTCGATCACCTGCTCAAGATGCTTCACCGCCTCCCGGTAACGGTAATGATTGAAGTGGTAAATGCCATATTCCAGGTGTGCGCGGGAAAACCCCGAGTCCCGTTCGAGCGCCTTATTTAACAGGTCGAGACCCGCCGCGGAATTCAATTCCTTCAACTTGAATCGCGCCGCCAGCACCAGTTCCTCCACCGTCATCTGCTCCGGTGTTTTTTGCGGCTTTTCAAGCGAACGGGTGAATGGCGTGTACTCCTTGCGTCCGGGATTCGTATCGGGGCGGGCGTAGCGCAGTATTTCGCCACCACCGGCTTCGGTCACCGTGACTACCAGGCCGGTTGCGCCAGATGCCGGCAGTCCCAGATCCTTTACATAAGGCTTGCCTGGTGCGAGATCCGCCGTGGCGTCAAGAATCACTCCCGCGTCAGCTTTCACCATGATGCGAGCGCCCGGAAGAGGGCGGGTAGCGGTCAGCGCTAATCGCGCGGGCGCCCCGGCGTCTGCCTTCAGGTTCAGGGCGACGTCGCGGGATAGGGTGGTTAAGCCCCCGATACCGGAAACGGGGACCCACCATTCGCTCCAGCTTTCCGTCTTGTGAGGATAGACCCACTCATAGTGTCCGTCCCATACGTGCCGTCCACTTTGCACCTCGACGTACGGCCCGGCGGTGTCCGTGTAGCCCATCTCGTAGGACTTTGCATTCGGCCCGTATCCGAACGTCCACATCTTCATGCCTTGCACAACCCGGCGGTCCGCGTAGCGAAACACCCCATAGTCGTGGTCATGATGATAGGCGCCCTGGAAATTGTCGTAGATGTCTATGCCGAATACGCCCAGCATGTTCCGATTGTTGCGGTCCCAACTGTAATCCACGCCGTTGTGCACAGGCCAATCCGCGATTTCAGACGTCGTGTGGCCAATGGTGCGTGTCATCGGATAAATAAACTGCGTCTTCTCCGTACCGGGTAGAGCGGCGCTCAACCAGAACATCTGCGGCATGCGGCCGTCGCGTGTGTTGTAACAGAAGACGCTCATCTTCACCGCCGCGATTCCCGGATAGAGCGTCGCCGCGAGGTCAACTCTCATGTGATAGGCGGGATCCAACTCGCCCAACATCAATGTCATGCTGCCATCGGCATTCGAGGTCACTTTGTTCGACCAGAACGGCTCGCCATACAGTGTGAGCATGTGCGCGTCATAGGGGCCCGTGAGCTCAATACCGGACTGATGCCAGCTATTCCGCGGGTTGTAACCTACTGGCTTGATGACATCATTGCGGTAGAACATCTCCCGTCCCCGAACTTTGTCGTAGACCGAGAAGATGCGGCCACCCAGTTCCGGCAAATACGTGAGCTTCAAATACTCGTTTTCGAGATGAATCGACCGGTATTTTCTTGGTTTGGGGCCGCCCGGCTTGAATGGCATCCTGTACGTCGTGAAAGGATAAAGGCCCCTTACGGATGAATTGCCGAACAGCGGCGGTTCGAGTTCCCTGGCACTGTGTTCATAGGTTGGAATCTCCAAGGTGGCTTCGTAGGTCTTTACAGCAGACGATTCAGCCGCCAATACCGTAAGAGCCGAAAGGAGCAGACAGGAAGTGAAAACACAAGGATGACGCGCGGACATAACTATTTTTGAATCTATAGATAAGTGTATCGTTCCCCGGCTTACACGCGCCGAATCGCTTACTACAACGGGCGGCTCCGTTTCCCAACCACAACCGCAAGGGTTGGTTGACTGGTAAAGGCTGCATTTTCCCGTGTACGGTGCTCAGGCTATAATCCGGGCTGAATGACAATGGAACGGAACGTATCGAGAAGAACACTGCTGGCCAGCGCCGCGGGTGTCGCGGCGGGCGCACTGCCGGCAACTGCCGCCGCCGGGCGGGGCCAACTCGGCTGCATGACGATGCTCTACCGCGCCCATCCACTGGATACGGCGCTCCATGGAATCAAAAAAGCTGGTTTCCAATACGTGGTTCCGGCGCGGGCACACGCTGATAAGGAAGTATTCGCACCTGCGATGTCTTCCGCCGCACGCGCGGAGTTGAAGGCCAAACTCAAAGATCACGGCCTAACGGCGAATATGAGCCTGGGCGGATTCGGTCCCGAACTGGGCAAGTCCGGTGGACTTGAAAAATACATCGCTGAGCTCGACCTCTGCGCCGATTTCGGCATACCGGTGATTGTCGGCGGCGGACCCTGGCACTTCCAAAAATGGCCGAACCTTCCTAAGCGCGACCGGGACTGGCAAAAGGAAGTCGCAGCTTTCTACAACGATCTGGAAAAAGCGGTACGCCATGCCGGATCGGTGAAAGTAACCATTACACTGAAGCCCCACACCGGTATTACCGCGCGGGCGAAGGAATGCATGGAAGTCGTCAAAAGGCTGCCCTCCGAATGGCTCAAGATCTGTTGGGATGCGGGGAATGTCTCGTTCTACGAAGGCATCTACCCCGATCCCGATCTTCCGGATCTTGCGCCGCATGTCAAGGCGGTGTGTATCAAAGACCACCAGGGCGGCCGGGCCGAAGGCAATTTCCCCGTACCGGGTAAAGGGCAGATCGATCACGACATGATGTTCCGTACACTGTTCGGCGCGGGCTTCAGCGGCCCCATGGGCGTCGAAAAAGTGGAAGGTCGCGACAATGTGATGAAGATGCCCGCCGCCCAGATCGACGAGCGCGTGGCGCAGGCGTACAGCTTTCTGACTTCTGCAATCGAAAGGGCGTCGTCCTGATGCAGCGCTACGCCCGCGGCTCCACCGGGGTTCCATCTTCGATCGTCTCATCCGGGTAGGCGATCACCCGCTCTCCAGGCTGGAGCCCGCTAGTGATCTCAGTTCTCAACCCCGAACGGTGACCCAGTTCCACCAGCCGCCGGCGCGCGCTGCCTCCATCGACAACAAATACCGCCCACCCGTCGCCATACCGGAACAGCGAGCTGGTTGGCACTTGCAGAACATCCTGGCCCTGCCAGAGAATAAAGCTCGCCTCCACACGGTAGCCAGCGCCCAGCCCGCTCCAGACCGTCTCGGGAGAGGTAAGGATGGCAATGACCGGAACACGTTGCTCCTCTACTCCAAGCGCGGATATCTTTGTGAAGCCTGAAGGTTCGATCCGCTGCACAACACCCTCGAGCGAACCATCCCCACCCCACCGCGTGAATACGACGGACGTTCCCGGCTTAATCCGGACCGCGTCGGGCGAAAGCACTTCGATTTCCACCTCGATCGCTCTGGCATTGCCGATCTCCAGCAGCGGTTCTCCCACCGAAATCGCTCCCGCGCTTTCGCGAAGCAACTTCAGCACACGGCCGGCGACAGGCGCGCGCACTTCCACGATGCCGGTGGCTTGGGGTGTGCCGGTGAACTCCGTGACCGCTGCACGGGCTCGCCGAAGCTCCGATTGTGCAGCCTCCATCGCATGCTGTGCTTCGGCCAACGCCGCCGCCGCGCGCTGCTGTTCGGAAACGGTCTGTTCCAGCCGCGAACGGGCGATATCGCCTGTCCGAACCAGGTCATTCACCCTTTTCAGTTCCGCGGACCAGTACTCCGCATTCGCCGTGGCCGCGCGGATCCGTTGCTCGGCTGCCTGGACCTGGGCCCCGGCAACGGCAACAGCCGCCCGCCCTTCCGCCAGGCTCCGCATGTCGAGCGGAACCGGCCGCGAGGGTTCAATAGTTGCGACTACCTGCCCTTGCTTCACCGGATCGCCGGCGTCGAAATCAAGGCGTCTGTTGTATCCGGTCACGGGCGCGTAGATAACGTAACGCTCCTTGACTCGCGTTTTGCCTTCCTCTTCCACGGTCACGGTGAGCGGACCGCGAACCACTTCCGCCATTTCAATAGGAACCGGCTGTGGCCGCAGCGCATACACGATCGCCGCCACGATGCCGGCGGCGATCGACAGGATAACGGTCCACCTGCGCCAGTGCACGCGCTACTCCCGCACCTTCAGCACTTCCACCAGATCGAGCTTATAGATCTTTCGCAAGATCCCCGCACCCGAAATTAACGCTGATGCCAACACGACGATGGCGGCGAACGCATACGTGCTGGGATCGACGATCACCGGAACGCGGAACAGATCGGTCTGTACATTGCTGATCATAAATGCTCCAAGACCCCTTCCCATAAAGAATCCGATCGGAATTGCCGCAACCGTCAATACCGCAAGCTCACCGAGCAGAATGTAGGCTACCTCGAAACGTGTGAAACCCAGCACCCGCAGGCTTGCCAGTTCACGGCTACGCTCCGAAAATCCTATGCGCGCGCTGTTATACACGACGCCAAATGCAATGCTGGCCGCCAGCAGGGTATTGAAGAACGCAAACGTGAGCGCCTGCTTCGCCATGGTTTCATAGAAATTCCGCAGCGCGTTCGCCCGTACGCCCGCGCCGGCCACACGTGGCATCTCACGCAATTCGGCGTAGATCTCCTTGTCGTGTTCCGAATCGGTTTCCATATAGGCTCCTGAGATGGAGGGCGCCTCACCCATCGCGCAGTTCAATGCCTCCAGTTCCATGTACGCTCCAACGCCCACGAATTCCTTTGCGACGGCCACAAGAGGAAGCCGGAGCACCCGGCGTTCGCCTTCGAGAGTTTCCACCGTCAGCGTATCGCCGGGCCTCACATGCAGAATGCCGGCGAGATAGTCAGTCAGAAGCAGGCCGTGCTCCTGTACAGGAGCCGGCTTCAACTCGCTGTCCAGCACTCTGCGCAAAACCGCACCGTGTGGCAATCCCTGTATCGACGTGCGATAGCTTCGCTGTTCAAACCGCAGACGTACCGGAACAGAACGAAAGGGCTCGGCATATCGTACACCGGGCATCGCTTTGAGCGAAGAAATTGCCTTGGCGGACGCCGGTTCGTTGAAAATAACGTTGAGATCGTCATGCTGCGCAAACTGAAACTGAATGCGGACAATGTAATCCACGGAATCGCTGAACAGCGTGCCGACGACCAGGATGGCGCAGGCTGCCGCCACACCGAGAATGGAGAGCACAGACTTGAGAGGCCGGCGCTCCAGGTTTCGCACGATCATCCGTGTCGGCTGTGAGACCGAGCGCGCCAGCGGCAGCGACTCAAGGAAACTGCGCCGGTAGCGTGGGGGAACCGGAGGCTGCATTGCTACCGCCGGCGGCAGCGACGCCGCCCGGTAGACCGCATGAAGCGTCCCCAATCCAGCGGCTACGCCACTGATCAGCGCCGCCACGAAAATCATGTCCGGGCGCAAATGGAACAGCAGAAATGGAAAGCGGTAATACTCCATATACAGACTGCCCAGAGCTTGTCCCAGCCACGCTCCCAAAGCGATTCCTCCGGCGATGCCCGCCGCAATAATCATTGCCACCAGCGCCAGGTAATGCAGTACAAGATCGGTTGTCGCATATCCGAAAGCCTTCAACACGCCCATCTGTTCACGCTGTGTGGCGATCACCCGCGTAATCACGATATTCAACAGAAACGCTGCGACACCGTAAAAGATTGCCGGGAAAATGACGGCCATCTGGCGGAGCTGGTCGAACTCACTGGATAAATATTTGTTCGATAACTGGTCTTCGCGTCCATATGCGCCAAGGCCGCCGTAGCGGGCGAGAATCTCATCCATGCGGTCGATGATCTCTTTGATGTTTGCGCTTCGCTCGATAGAAAATGTGACGTCGTTGAAAGCGCCTTCCATATCGTAGGCGGCTGCGAGGGCGTCTTCGGGCATCCACAGGATGCCAAAGGTTTTGAAGTCCGGAATCAGGGCACCCGGCTGCACCTGGTATATGAACTCCGGGGAGAACGCGATGCCGGTAATCTCCAATCTGCGCCGCCGCCCGTTGATGGTGGCGTAGAAATGAGTGCCCGCCCGAAATTGGTGCGCGCTTGCGAAGCTGTCGCTTACCAGCACCTCGTTGTCGCGGGATGGGTCCGGCATTCTGCCGCTTCGAAGATAGATGGCATTCAACAACGGGCCGCTTTCCGGTATGGAAACAATTTGCGCGCTGACAGGTTCGTCGAAATTGTCGATCGTGAGATTCGCCGCGGCGAGCACGCGGGTCTCCAGCATCTGGATGCCGGGGATTTCCCGAAGACGGGCCGCTACACTCCTGGGCGCCCGCTTTAGCGGCGCGAATCCATCCGCGAAACGGTACTCACGATAGTAGGCGGCGAGGGTGGATTCGAGCGCGTCGAGAGTGCTCACCGACATGATGTAGGTTGCGGCGCCGCTCGCCACCACCAGCGCGATAGCGAGCGCCTGCCCGCGCATTCCCACGAGATCACGGAGGATCTTCCGGTTAATCGCTCTCATGCGTCACCAGTGGAGATCGCGCGGCTCCTTCTTGTCCCGATTTTGCTCTGTGCGTACAATGTGCCCATCGCTCAGATAAATCACCCGGTCGGCAATTGAGGCAATGTCGGCATTGTGCGTGATGATGGCGGTGGTGGTGCCCATCTGTCGATTCACGCGCATCAGAGCCTCCAACACAACAATTCCGGTTTCGGAATCGAGCGCTCCGGTAGGCTCGTCGCACAATAGCACCGCGGGACGTTTCGCAATCGCCCTTGCGATGGCGACGCGCTGCTGCTGCCCGCCGGACAGTTGGGACGGAAAATGGTCCATGCGATCCCCCAAACCCACCAGTTCGAGAGCATCTTCCGGCCGCATGGGGTCAAGCGCAATCTCGGTCACAACCGAAACATTTTCCCGCGCAGTGAGACTGGGAATCAGGTTATAGAACTGGAAGACAAAACCGACGTAATGGCGCCGGTAGTTCGTCAGGTCACGCTCGGATGCCCGTGACAGGTCGCGTCCCTCGTAAGTAACCTCACCGGAGGTGACGCGATCGAGACCGCCCAGTATATTCAACAGCGTAGACTTGCCGCTGCCCGACGGCCCGAGGAGCACGGTAAATTCGGCGGCATATAATTCCAGATCCACCCCGCGCAACGCGTGCACCTCCACATCGCCCATGTGGTAGACCTTCGTAATGCCTGTTGCCGAAAAAACGCGGCGCGGTTCTGCCATGAGTGGACCCGGACATGTCTCGCTTACCGCATAAAAATTGATCTCTGATCGCGGGCCTGCAGCAGAATTCGCGTATCTATTTTCGCTTGCTGCTGACCGGACGTACGGCGCCCGCGCGCTCCTTCAACAACTCCTCGATGCGGGTTCGCAGTACCCGCTCGTCGAAGAATTTGTCGCTGCCATCGGCCGGTGATTGATAGCGGATGTTGCCGTTCCGGTCGATAAGAACCATTTGCGGCACCACCAGACGCAGGTTGTCGGGAACCCCCAGGTATTGCAATACAGTCTCGCGCGGACTGGCTCCCACCGGAAAATCCGCTCCGGTCATACTCACAAATTCAGGCACCAGCATGCCTGCCATCGGATTGAAAGCCACGATCAGCGGTTGAAACCCCTTCGCCCCATAGTCTTTCTTGAACTGAGACAGCAAACGAGCCGAATGCTGGCAATGGGGACAGGTGGTAAAAGCAAACTCGAGAGCGACCACATCTCCACGGTACTGGCTCAGCAAATACTGCCTTCCGCCAGGTGGCAGTATTGCGAATTCCGGAGATTTCCTGGGAACATCCGCACCAAACGCTGTTCCACTCACCTGCAACACAACGAATGCCAACAACAGAAATACTCGCATCGCCTCAGGAGCCTTTCTTTCGTTGAGATCGTGTGCTCTTTCCAGAGCTATTCAGAAGATTTGTTATCTGCTCGCGAACGTTCTTTTCCTCGTTCCTGAAGAAATCGTCGGTGCCGGCAAACTGCGCCTGGATGTTGCCGTTCCGGTCGATGAAGACAAGCTGGGGCATCATGAGACTCATCATCACCGGGTGTTGCAAGAAGCCGACAACCGCATCCCGGTTCGTGCTGAAGCCCACCGGATACGTCAGCCCGTACTGCTGTATATACTGGCGGACGAGCGCGCCGGAAGGATCGTTGATAGCAACGCCCAACGCCTGAAAGCCTCGCGGTCCATACTCCTTCTGGAGTCTTTCCATCAGCACCGATGTCTGCTGGCAGTGCGGGCAAGTGGTCAACAAAAATTCGAGAGCCACCACCTTCCCTCTATACTGGCTCAACGATGCATCCTGGCCATTAGGCATTTTGAATTTGAAGTCAGGAGCCGGGCGTGGCAGATCCGCGGCAAGGACAGGAAACAGGAGCGAGCTGACGACACCCAGAACTGTCAAAGGCTTGAGCACTAAGCAAATCTCCTCTATGTTCTTACTTTATCGCAGACGGTAGACCTTCCAGGCTGGTTACCATTTTCCCAATCAGCTCTACACGGAAGTGGCCGCCGTCACCCTCGCCAGCCACCGCGGCTTCCGATTCTTCCGTGGGATGAAAAGTCTTCCACTTCGCTGCGAGAATCCGTCGATAGAGCTCGAAGTAGCGGCGGGCATCACTCGTCTCGTTCCATTCCACGGCATACGCGAGTACGACTTCCTTGGTCTTCCTGTGCTCGAACAATTCGAAACTTCCTCCACGCCACCGCTCCGCCAGCCTGGCGGCATCTTCGCCGATGTACTGCCGCAGCAGGATTTCATGATCGAGTTCGCCGACGGAACCCTCCGTCAAGCTGCGGTACGACGCTGCCTTCGGTAATTCCGGCGGGCGGGGCCTGGTGGGCAGAATGGCATCGAAGTATTTCTGCGGATGAAGAATCTGCTGCGTGGTAACGGGAGGGTTCTTGAATACGCGGCGAAAGCCTTCGAAGCCGAACTTTTCTAGCACGGCATTCTGAAACCGCATGCCGGCCGTGTAGGGGAACAAGAGCGTTTCGCGAATGTAGAGCGGAGCGCTCTTCAGGACAGGAAACTGGCCGGCCGCATCATCCGCGGAACGGCTCATCCTCTCCAACAGCGCGGGCGATGTCTTGAGCGACTGCCCCGACATGCGCGCCAGGTACTCGCCGGTGAGCCATGACGCCTGCCCTTCCATGACGGCCACATGCGCAAGAGAGTCATCATCGCTCGACTCCCCTCGTTTAATGAACTTCGCGAGACGGAAATTCTGGTCCGCTAGAGCATGGGCCAGTTCGTGCACAAGGGCGATCTGATCGAGCGCACCTGATGCGGATTCGAGCACGAATAACTTCCGCGCGCGGAAATCGTAGAAAGCCGCCGCCTGTTCGGTCAACAGATCGACCGTGCTCTCCTTGAGATCGTAATCCGGCGGAACGAAGCCGAATTTTTTCAGCGCCAACTCATCAGCGCGAAT
>CAADGY010000372.1 GCA_900696665.1 uncultured Acidobacteriota bacterium | reverse complement strand
CAACCCAGTTCGTGATCCAGTTTGCGGAATGGACGTTGATCCGAGGTCCACGTCGCATACGGACTCGTACGCCGGACGAACGTACTATTTCTGCAGCCAACACTGTCTGTCGAAATTCCAAAGTGATCCGAAGCCGTATGTTAAGCAGCAATCGGTGCCTACGGAGGAGGGGCGGCCACACACTGCGGCAGCTGAGGACGAGTACACGTGTCCAATGCATCTCGAAGTCCGGCAGATAGGGCCCGGTACGTGTCCGAAGTGTGGGATGGCCCTGGAACCAGTTGCGCTGCCGGCGGCCACGCGCACAGAGTACGTGTGCCCCATGCATCCGGAAATCGTGCGCAGTGAGCCAGGGAATTGTCCGGTCTGTGGCATGGCTCTGGAGCCCAAGACGATTTTGGCCGGTGACGAACCGAATCCCGAACTAGCCGATATGAAGCGGCGCTTCTGGGTTAGCGTTGCCCTCACTATCCCGGTAGTGATCGCCGCGATGGGCGACATGGCCCCCGGACAGTCGCTACAGCAACTGGCTTCCAAGCGTACCTGGACGTGGTTCGAACTCATCCTCAGCAGCCCTGTGATCCTTTGGGGAGGCTGGCCATTCTTCGTTCGCGGCTGGCAATCGATTCTGAATCGCAGCCTGAACATGTTTACGCTCATCGGCCTGGGCGTGTCGGTCGCCTACGTATACAGTCTCATCGCAGCATTGGTGCCTGGAGTATTCCCGGCAACTTTCCGCGACCATGGCGGCAACGTAGCAGTCTACTTCGAGGCCGCCGCTGTCATTGTGACGCTGGTTCTTCTAGGTCAGGTGCTTGAACTGAGGGCTCGTAGCCAGACCGGCGCAGCCGTCAAAGCCCTTCTGGGCCTTACTCCGAAGACCGCCCGCCTGGTTCGAGAAGACGGTTCGGAAGTGGATGTCCCGTTGGACCAGGTGCAGATTGGCGCTCGCCTCCGTGTCCGGCCGGGAGAGAAGGTGCCCGTGGACGGCGTGGTCGAGGGGGGTACGAGCAGCATAGATGAATCAATGATCACCGGCGAACCGATTCCGGTGGAAAAGGCTGCCGGCGATCGGGTCACGGGCGCTACGCTGAATGGCACCGGTACGCTGGTGATGCGGGCCGACCGCGTCGGTTCGGAGACTCTGCTGGCTCAGATCGTGCGAATGGTGTCCGAAGCCCAACGCAGCCGTGCACCGATCCAGAAGCTGGCTGATCAGGTGGCCGGGTACTTCGTGCCCGTCGTGATAGGTGTCTCTATACTTACATTTGTCATCTGGGCGTCTATCGGACCGCAGCCGCGTATGTCCCATGCTTTGATCGCCGCAGTGGCGGTTCTGATCATCGCCTGCCCCTGCGCTCTGGGACTGGCGACACCAATGTCCATCATGGTGGCGACCGGCAAAGGCGCGACGATGGGCGTGCTATTCAAGAACGCCGAAGCTATCGAGTTCATGCGTAAAGTGGACACTCTGGTGGTGGACAAAACCGGGACGCTCACCGAGGGCAAGCCCAAATTGGTCGCGGTGAAGCCCGCTCCCGGCTTCGATGAAGTGCGCTTGCTGCAATTGGCGGCGAGTCTCGAACGCGCCAGTGAACACCCCCTTGCTGCTGCCATCGTAGCGGGAGCGGAGGCGCGCGGCGTTGCGTTTCTCGCCGCCGAAAGCTTTGAATCCTTGACGGGCAAGGGCGTCAAAGCACGGCTGGAAGGGCAGGGCGTGCTCCTCGGCAACGGTCGGCTAATGGAAGACTCAGGGGTTAGTCCGGCAGGCCTCGCCTCGGAGGCCGAATCGATGCGCGCGGACGGCCAAACCGTCATGTTCGTCGCCGTGGACGGCAAACTAGCTGGGCTGATCGGTGTCGCGGACCCGATCAAGGCAACCACGGCGGAAGCCATTCGGCAGTTGCACGAAGAGAACATCCGAATCGTGATGTTGACCGGTGATAGTCGAACGACGGCGCAGGCGGTGGCCAGCAAGCTGGGAATCGACGATGTGATTGCCGAGGTGCTGCCGCAAGACAAAAGCAACGCAGTTGGGCGGCTTCAGAACGAGGGCCGGTTCGTGGCCATGGCAGGCGACGGCATCAACGACGCACCAGCTCTGGCGAAGGCCCAGATCGGGATTGCCATGGGAACAGGTACTGACGTGGCGATGGAGAGCGCAGGCGTGACCCTCGTCAAAGGTGACCTCGGGGGCATCGTCCGGGCGCGACGTTTGAGCCGCGCCACGATGCGAAACATCAAGCAGAACCTGTTCTTCGCCTTCGTCTACAACGCTCTCGGAGTGCCCATCGCGGCCGGAGTGCTCTACCCCGTCTTTGGATTGCTGTTGAGCCCGATGATCGCGGCGGCCGCCATGAGTTTCAGCTCCGTCTCAGTGGTCGGCAATGCTTTACGCCTCCGACGAGCAGAGGCGTGAGCCATCCATTTCCGCATGGGAGAACACCGTGCCCCTATGGGAGCCGCAAAGACTTGGTCACGTCTGGCCGCCCGGAGAAGACTCTCAGTAGCCGCACGATGCTATCGCTGAAACGCCGAGGCGAAGTCGGAGAACCTGTCAACTTGGCCTCCATGTTCGGCTACGAAAACTCGGGCGGTCTTCATATCACCGAAGGCGAGAATGCTCGGGGAGCATCGGTCGAAGTGAGCGTGCGCTGGCTGTTTGTCTGGAGTAATGACCGCCTCGTGACGGGTGCAGGGGTTGATATCGCTGTTTTGCACGATGTAGGACTCCGAAGGGACTAGGGCGCCGCCTCCCATGTAGTCGGTCAGCTGCGTGACCTGAACCGGCTTGCCTGACTGTTGATGTTCAGATAAGGCGCAGGCGGGACAGCAGTAATAGCCGCGCTTGCCATTGATCGACGCTATGGTTCGCGAGTGGTCGTGAACTGGGCGGGAACAGGCGCGACAAGTCTGATGTTCCCGCTGTGCTACGAAGCGCCAACCCGAGTAGCCAAGGCCGGTGAGCGCAAGAATTGAAACGACTGTGACAGCGACGGACCTTCGATTCATAGCCGCCTCTCCTCTGAGCAAATGCTACATCCGAAGGAAACGCACCACAAGCGGGGCGCGCCGTGACCGCTGGAAGTGGCCCGAACGACTAAATACACTTCAGGCTTACCGGAATCTATGACCCCAGGTGGCTGGTCGATCACCCGGGCGCACACTTGGTGCGGGTGCCCAATACTCTCCACCGGCTGCTCCTGTTGAGGCAATGGACCGTCGAAATGACCGCTACGGTATTCACAAGCTCTTGAATCTAAGCAGCCTGAGTCCTGGTGCCGGTTTGGACGTGGACTTGCACTACTCAGGGTGTCACGGCTCACCAAGTCGCTGAACCAGACGAAAGGAGATCTGAAAATGAAACGATCAAACAAGCGGTGGTTCCGAACGGTAGCCTCCGTCTTCCTCTTTGCGCTCACCCTGACCATCGGCAGCGGAACGGCCTCGGCTATTGAACCCGAGGGGGCGATGAAGTCAAAGGAAGTGAAGGCGCTGGTGGCGAACGCGAAAACACCGGCTGATCACATGAAGCTGGCTCGGCACTTCAACGCGATGGCAGAAAAGCATGAGGCGGAAGCGCTAGAGCATGAAGCGCTGGCTGTTGAGTACACGCGGAATCCTAGGATGGGTTCCTCAAAGACTCCGATGTCGCCGAATTCGGCAGAACACTGCAAGTACTTCGCCGAACACTGCAGGAAGGCTGCCAAGGAGATGCGTGCCATGGCTGCGAACCATGAGGCCATGGCGAAGGATGCCGGGAAGTAGCGGCTCCGCTATCCTTGGCGAGGTCGGCAGCAGTCGTCGGAGCTACGATCAGACAAGCGTTTGAAAGACCTGTATCACACCGGTGCCGTAAGGGTTGCCGGTGCGAATGGACCGAGCGACGCGCCACGCCAACACGAACGAAAACAGCGTTTTGCCGCCGCGTCCCTGAGAGTTGACCTGTCCCAAAACTGTGCCAAAACCCCATCTGATTGGGCGCCTTGAGGTTACTGACCGAGCGAGAGCAGATTCCCCAAGTTGTTGAAAACAGAGCAATCAGTATAGAGCCCTTGGAAGGTTTAGAACCGGTTCCTGTACTTCGTAATCAGCAGGTCGCCGGTTCGATCCCGGCGGGTGGCTACAGAAATCATTGGAAAGTAAGATGTTACAAGGCCGGTTTCCTTCGGGAGATCGGCTTCTGTTTTGTCAGCTGTGCCAAAACCCT
>CAADGY010000371.1 GCA_900696665.1 uncultured Acidobacteriota bacterium | reverse complement strand
TGCTGGAGCGGCTGGGCGGGCGATGAGCATGACGAAGAAATTGACCAGCACCACGGCGGTATTGTTCGCCGGAGGGGTGCTGTCGTGCGCCGAGATGAAGCCGGTTCACAAACTGACATCCGCGGAACTCGAAGCGCGACTGCAAGGCGACGCCCGCGCCACTCAGGTTCAACGGCAGGGTCTCCGCGCGGTCGTCAGCTACCTCGAAACGCGCCCGGATGTTTTTCCGGAGGAACGGCCGAAGGAGTCGCGACTGTTACGGCGGGAGGAGAAGGAAGTGGTCTGGCACACCTGGCAGCGGTTGCTCGATCACCTCGTCGCGCTGGATTCGGTGGAGCAATATCACGCGCAGTTCCATCGTCTCAAGGGCGCGGCGAAGGAGGATTCGTTTCTCATCGGCTACGCGGCGATGCTGGCGAAGTATCGCGCGGCGATGGAATTCATCGAGCGTGCGGAGCGGAATCTGGAACTGGACAAGGTGCTCAACGATCCCGTACCGGAGCTGGGCCTGCCCGCCGGCACTTATGGCAGGCTCAAGTTCAAATACCTGAACATTGCCATCGCCACCGACTTTGCCGCGCGTGAAGTGTTGCTGAAGACGTTTCCCGGCGACCGGCAGCCGGAACTGCGAAAGGCCATCCGCTGGGACGCGGACTACCTCTGGCGTGCAGGCAAGGGGCGCGGTCAGGTGTTGACCGCGAAGAACGCCCTGAAAGTCGTGCAAGACGGGGCGCAATCGCTTTGGCTGCCAATTCAACAAGGTGTGTCCGAATGGATGGGTGACACGAAAGTATATCGCCCGGGTCATTCATTGATTTCGCAGGCGCAGATCAAACAACTTCAGCCCAAGCTCCTGCCCGGCGATGTCTTGCTGGAACGCCGTGAATGGTACATGTCGAACATCGGCTTGCCCGGTTTCTGGTCGCATGCGGCGCTCTACCTCGGCACACCCGAAGAACGGCGCGCATTCTTCGACGACGCAGAGACGCGGACCTGGGTGAAGCAGCAGGGCGAACCCGGCGGCGATTTGGAAACCTTGCTGCGCGCTCGTCTTGCGAAGGCATACGAACAAAGTGTCAAATCACAGGAACAAGGCCACGCCGTGCGGGTCATCGAAGCCATCAGCGAAGGCGTGTCCTTCACCACGCTGGAACATTCGGCGGACTGCGATTCGCTGGCCGTGCTGCGTCCGCGATTGCCGAAGCGGGAGAAGGCCCAAGCCCTGTTGCGCGCGTTCCACTACGCCGGGCGGCCCTATGATTTCAACTTCGACTTCGCCACGGACTCGGAATTGGTTTGCACGGAACTGATCTATAAAGCCTATGAACCGGCGGCGGATTTTCGAGGTCTCACCTTTCCGCTGGTCGAGATGCTGGGCCGCAAAGTGACGCCCGCCAACGAAATTGCCAAACAGTTTGATTCACACTTCGGAAACAGTGACCAGCAATTTGACCTGGTGACCTTCCTCGACGGGCAGGAGCGTCAACGCAAGGCCGTGGAAGCACCGCTCACGGAGTTCCGCAAGAGCTGGCAGCGGCCCAAGTGGCACGTGTTGATCCAGCCCTGACCAGGCTCAGGTCATTGAGCGCGGCCTTACTCCGGTGAAGCTCGGGAATGTGAATTGACCCGCCGCCTGGGTTGTGCTCGCGCCTTATGGACTGCGGGAGTGACGTTATCGGGCTGCCGGATCGAAACGTCCGTTCCACCACGCGTTGTTGGGCAACCCACCCGTTAACTTCTTGCCGTCCAGTTCGTCCGGGGTCATGGCCAGAGCGTGTCCATCCACCATCACGACATTGACGCGGCCGCTGTTGCGGTCGCAGGGGGTAGAACGGTGGGCGTCCGAGCCATCGTTGCCGCCCTCATAATAGGCGTTGCCGGGGCCGGGTGAAGCGCTGCTCCGGCGGCTGCCTTGCGAGCCGAGTAGCTGCGAACCCAACGGCGGGTCAATGACGTAAACGCCCGACCCGTCCGCGCCGTAGGGCAGACTGGCCGAACCTTTTCGAGCGCCCTTGGTATCGCCCAACACCGCCGTGTTGGCCGGCGCGAGAATCGAAGTGTCGGAGGCATGGAACGGCGGGATGCCTCCCGGCGTTCGCGTGTTGCCGAGATACTGGTAATTGAATCCATAGCCGCCGTAATAGCGGGTCACACCCGGGGTTTCGACGCCGCCGGGCGCGGTGTGGGCGAAGGGCTTGTTCATGAACGTCATCTCCTCCGGGCGCAGACCGGGGCTGAGATAAACGTCCACGTTCCGCATGTAAGGATAAACCAGGTCCGCCCAGCGCACGCGCGCCTCACCGGTGACCGCCGGCAGCGAGTGGCCGGGAAAGCGACTGTTGTGGTCGTCTCGATACAGCGTCATGCCCAGCGAGATTTGGCGGAGGTTATTGAGGCTGGCCACGCATTTGGCCTTGGTCTTGGCCCGGGCCAGCGCCGGCAAAAGCATGCCGGCCAGAATGGCGATGATGGCGATGACGACGAGCAATTCAATCAAGGTGAATGCCGTGCTTGCCTTTGGGGTGTGCCCGTAAATTCCGTTTTTCATGGCCCAAAGCGTAACCGACCGCTTTCCGGCCTGCTCCCGGCGGCTTGCCTTTCTTTGTCGGTGGATTGCGGCTGGCGAAGCGGACGGTGCGGAATTGCCAATTCCGGTAAAGGAAATGCCAATTACCGAGCAGAGGTCCCGAGCCTTTGGGTGCAAAAGGACTGTTGCTGCGAAAGCCGCTGCATAAACCCATACGCTTTATGAAAAAACACTCCAATCTGACTCATCTCCTGCTGATCGCGGCGCTGGCCGGTTTCTCCGTTGCCCGAGCCGCCCAATCGTGGTCGCCCGAGGAAATCCAGGCCCTTCGCAAGGAGGCGCTGCAATTCACGGGAGTGATCCCTGACAAAATGCCCGGCGCCGAAAAGGACACGCGCGAGCAAATTGCCCTGGGCAAAAAACTCTATTTCGACAACCTCCTGTCGAAGAACCAGACCCAATCCTGCAACACCTGTCATCGCGTGGACGGTGGTTTGCCGGGCTCGGACGGCGAGGCGACCTCTCCGGGCGCCTTCGGCAAGCGTGGCGACCGCAACGCGCCCACCACGCTCAACGCGGGTTTCCATCACGCGCAATTCTGGGATGGCCGCGCCCCGACGCTCGAGGAACAGGCCAAAGGACCGGTGCTCAATCCAGTGGAAATGGCCATGCCGGATGAAACCGAAGTGTTGCAGCGTTTGCGGGCCCACGCCGAGTATCCGGCTTTGTTCAAGACCGCCTTTCCCGGAACCGGCGATGCCGTCACTTACGACCACATGGCCAAGGCCATCGCCGCCTTCGAGCGCACGCTGATCACGCGCGACCGGTTCGATGATTTTCTCAAGGGCAAGGATGCCGCGCTCCGGCCCGAGGAACTGCGGGGGCTGAAAACCTTTCTCGCCAACGGCTGCACCGCCTGCCACAACGGCCCGCTGCTCGGCGCCAACACCTACCAGAAGGCCGGGCTGATTCACCCGTTCCCCACCAAGGATCCGGGCCGCCGCGCCGTCACCCAGGACGAATCCGACGAGGCCAAGTTCAAAGTGCCCACGCTCCGTAATATCGCCCTCACCGGACCGTATTTTCATGACGGCTCGATCCGATCGCTCGACGACGCCGTGCGCATGATGGGGTGGCATCAACTGGGCAAGGAACTCAGCACTGACGAAATTCGTGACATCGCCACGTTTCTCCACACCCTCTCGGGCAAAGACCGCCGGCCCATCACAGCCGCCAGCAAGACGGCCCCGTGACCCGGCGTCAACCT
>CAADGY010000370.1 GCA_900696665.1 uncultured Acidobacteriota bacterium | reverse complement strand
GGCGGGGGGGGGGTGGGGGGGGGGGTGGGGGGGTGGCTCCATCCAGGGCGAGATTTAGTAAGCTGAAGCAGAGGAAACAACCGTTTGGCGGGGCATTTGCACCCATCACTATTTGAGGAGTTCAGCCGGACCGAGGCGCCGCCATCCGCGGAAGATGCAGTCGGAGCTGAGAGCGGATTCGCGGGACTTCCGTGGCGGGTGGCCCATTATCCGCAGTTCCGCTACATGGGTTCCAAGCACCGTCTGTTGCCATGGATCCATGGCGTGCTGAGCGGGCTGAAATTTGAGACCGCAGCGGACCCATTCGTGGGCAGCGGTTGCGTCGCCTACCTGCTGAAGGCGATGGGTAAACAGGTTACGGCGTCGGATTTCCTGAATTTCCCGGCGGTCCTGGCATCGGCGACGATCGCCAACGATGAACATACGCTCGACGCTGGGACAATCAGGCGGCTGACGGCTCCGAACGGCGGAGGCTCCGGCTTTATCGAATCCACTTTTTCCGGCATTTTTTTCCACCAGAACGATCTGCGCTTTCTGGACCGGGTCACACAGAACATCAGGAAGTTGGAGCGGCCGGAGCAGCGCGATCTAGCGAAGGCGGCGGTGATCCGCTCGTGTCTCAAGAAGCAACCGCGGGGGGTGTTCACGGTTTCCGGTGATCTTACACGCTACGACGATGGCCGTCGGGATTTGCAGCTTAGCCTTGAGCAGCATTTTCTTGAGCAGGTAGAGATCTTCAACCGGGTGGTTTTTTCGAATGGGCGCAGGAACTCAGCATTCCGGGCGGACGTGTTCGCGGAGAGGGAGGAGAGGCCAGACTTGGTTTACCTTGACCCGCCATACGTTCCACGCTCGGATGATAACTGCTACATGAAGCGTTACCACTTTCTCGAAGGTTTGTCCTGCGACTGGGAGGGGGTACGGATCCTGGAAAAGACCAAGGTCAAGAAGATCGAGAAGCCGTACACGCCGTTCAGCTACCGGAAACACGCGGCCGGCGCTTTTGACCGGCTGTTCCAGCGGTACAGGCGAAGCCTTATTGTGCTGTCGTATAGTTCGAACGGCTATCCCGATCTCGACCGACTGGTGGAGTTCCTAGGCAGGTACAAAGGCGAAATAACCGTGCACGAGCGGCCGCACCGTTATCATTTTGGCACTCACGCGGCGGTGGAGCGGGCTGAAACGCGTGAGTATTTGATTGTGGGCCAGTAGATGAAGTTCGTCGGGCAGCGGATGGAGGAGGTCCTGGCGGCGCTGGGGCCGCTTGAAGCGGACTGGATGGACGAGACGGCGGCGCGCGTCGTGCAGAAACTGCTCGAATTTCCCGCCCAACGGCAGTATTCGCCGGCCGACGTCAGGGCGCTTCTGGATGAAGATTTCGATGACGCGCTGCTGATTATCCGCCTGTTTCTTGGCCTATCGAAGGACCAGTTTCTGGCCCATTTCAGGGCGATCCGCACGGAAGGCCCGCGCGTGACAACGTACCGGAATGATCCGGAGCGGTTTGTAGAGGCGCTAATCGAACTCGGGGTGTTAGGTGCGATGGAAGCGGAAGTCAACAAGGTTGGCCATTGGAGCGACGCCCTGGTTGAGCGACTGAGAAGCGGGCGTGGGAGTGCGATCACGGGCCAGCGGCGCGGCAGGGGCGTGGAGGATTTCGTCCAAAGAATTGTGGGCGGGGTGTTTGGGGACCGATTCGATGCACGTTGCACGTTTCAAGGGCCGCGCGGCAACGCAAAGTGCGACTTTGCGATTCCAAGCCGGAAGGAGCCGTGCATCTTGATCGAGGCGAAGGGTTACGCGGCGACTGGTTCGAAAATGACCGACATTATCGGCGATATCGAGAAGATCATCTCCGTGAAACGAGGGGATACCTCGCTGCTTTTCTTTACGGACGGCCTTTCGTGGCACGAGAGGAGAAGCGACTTACGCAAGATCGTCGAATATCAGAATCGTGGGGATATTACCCGGATTTACACGAAGGCGCACGCAGTACAGTTTGAAGCGGACTTGAGGCAATTGCAGGCGGAGTACGGATTGTAAGCCAATCGCGTCAGGCAAGCATCCGTGGGGGTGAATCACTATTGAGTCGATGTTCCCGGCGACATTGACTCGGCTACCCCGAGAGGTTGGATTCGCACGGTTGAGGGAACAAATCCGCAATACGTATCCCACCGCACTTTGTGAATGATCTGATACTGCTTCCTCCTCAGATTTTCGTATCTGAGAGTAAGTTCGAACTCGTCCTTAATATGGCCAGCATCGATAGCTGCAGAGAGGATGTCGGTATCGGGATCCGTTTCCTTTTCGTTTATGAAACACGACCAATCACAGGGAGCAATACTGCGGTCATCGGGCAGCACAAGCGGAGGGCGAAATGTGATCCTTATTCCTTCTCCGATAATGTCAGACAAGCACAGGTTGAAGGCTGGCCCTTTGCCCAAGTTCTGTAGTGCAAACAGATACTCGTCGGCATGCTCCCTGGTCGGCATTTTCAGAATGGGAATAGGCAGAGCCATCATGTCCGTCTGTTCTTGGGCAATCTTCCGGAGCTTTTGGGTCTCCCTCGTGTACCAGACGAGGAAGCACAGCGTAGCGAGGCTCAGGATCGAAAGCGCAATTGTGGCGACATGTGCCCACTCAACCAACGTAAGGCTACAAAGCACTCAAGAACTATAGCACTCAGTCCCCTTCGATTTCCCGGTCGAGTT
>CAADGY010000369.1 GCA_900696665.1 uncultured Acidobacteriota bacterium | reverse complement strand
TCAGGCTAGGTCGCCGCAATGTCCTCCACAGCCGCAGAATCGGAGCTGAACAGCCTGATTCGCCATGCCGGCGCGCACCGGATGCGACCGCCTGGACACCCCCGAGAATCCGGTCGATCAGCTACCTTCGCGGGGAGCGATGCGCAGACCTGAACACGTTGTCGCGGTGGTACTCGAGAAAGACTCGCTGCCTCTGGGTGAAGGCCCCGACATGAATCTCCTCGTTGACCGGTATCCCCATCCTTCCGAGTGACGCGGGATGCGCGACCGGCGAAATCAGCAGCTTCCCGTTGCCCTCGAATGCGATGAAGCCCTTGTCGAACAGGTGGTCGATCGTGGGCGTCAGCAACAGGCCGTTCTCGCCATCCAGCCGTTCTTCATTGGTCGAATCGCGCCACGGCTTGCAGTGGCTGGCGATCAGATGCTCGGGTCGCTCGACTTTCGTGATTCGGCACGAGTGCTCAATCTCCCGGACGTTCGCTCTAAAGACCCCCTGCCCTCGCCGGGCCAGGATCAGGCTTTGCTTTTCCGTTACGTCGAGTTGCGGTTCCTGCTGAATCTGCTGTTCGACGTGTTTCTCCCACTGGATGAGGGTCACCTCTGCATCCGGCCGATGCGGATCGATTACGGGAGATGAGCCTGTGACATCACGCGCGACGCTGGCTTCGGGCCCGATCAGGCGGAAGATCACTTCCGCAAAAGTCGTGGGCACCTCGGTCAAGTACACGCTTTGCAGTCCATTACCGTTGGGCATAAGCGGCGAGTACCGTTCGGGCAGGTAGTGCGCCAACGAATCCATGTGGTCCTTTGGCCGCATTCGATTCTCCAGTTCCTGAAACCGCACATCGACTTTCCAGCCTATAGCGTGCCAGTTCAGGCCGGCGGATCCGAATTCCAGCGGCTTCGGACTTTCGTAACAGTAGGTCTGCGCTATTCCGATTGCAGCAATACGCGTGTCACAGAACGAGAAAACGATATCGCCGGGAGCCACTTCCCGCATTGACTCGTAGAACGGATTTCGCTGATTACCCTTTTTGCGCTTTGGCGACCAAAGATACCCACCACGAATCTCATGGCGATAGGTCTGGTTCTGATTGACCCACCAGTAGCGCATATCGTCAGCTGGCCTGATCCGTGCCTTCCGCGATTTCAAACCGGTTGGATGGGGCCCAGCTGCTCAGCAGCCAGCCGCATGTCCGCTACTGAAATGATCGCGTTCCTCCACTCAGGCGCCAGTACCCCGACATCTTTTCCTCGCAGCCAAACGTGTGCGCTGCTGCGTTCTCCCTGCTCGTACGCCCAGACGGCAACCTGCCGCGATCGATGGATATCATGCGGCAGCTTCGCGTCCGCGAAAAACCCACTTAGCGCCTCGCCGTGATCGAGGTTCTGCTCCGCCCACCGCTGAAGGTGGGCCGGGTGTGCCAGGTAGTCACGCTTGGCGCGATTGCACTCGGAGTGAGTGAACACGAAATTGTGTCCGAGATCGACCGGATATCGTGACCAAGCGATGAAGTGATCGAGATCACCATTTCTGGCAACTCGCCGGTCGCAGTAGAAGCACCGTCCACCCTGGTGGTCATGGAGGATATTGCGGTATCCACTGAGCGCCGCACGATTCGTGCCGAACAGGAAATCCGGCAGCGTCGTGGCCTCCCCGAGGACCTGCCGATTGGCGGGAATGCGCCGGATCTGCTCAACCCAGGCGCCACGGACGAGGTGTGTCACCAGGCCATGAAAACTCCGAAACGAGCCGGCCACCCCCGCCAGCAATCGGATCGTATCGTCGGCTTGCCGATAGTCCTCCCGCCGGTACAGAAATTCCTCGTTCTGCCGGCCGATGGTTTGCAGCTTCCAGAGCGGCATCTGGCGAATGACGCGGGCCACTCGCGTGCGCAGGCTGTCAAAACGATCGGAATCCTGTCGAGCTGCTGCCAGCATACCGTCGTAACGGGAACGTGCGTGCGCCAGCAACTGCAGTATTGCTGCCTGCCGGTCGGTGTTCTGCAGAAGTGTCCCTGCTGACGCCGCACCCGCATCGGCGCGGAACGGCGGTAACTGGCGCCAGTAGTATTCGATGAACTTTTCGGCGATCGCCGCAATCGGCAGGCGCAGTGAACCATCCAGATCCGCATCGCGTTCCACCGAGAGATCTGCAAGCGCCTGCAAGAGCGCGAACTTGTAGGTCGAAGTAAACTGTCCCTCTTCCAGCAATCGTTGCAATCGCCGAAGGAAGCGGATTTCCGAATCGGCAGTCACTCAGTAAGCCGCCTTTTCTGGAATGACACCTCGCACCCCACCCTGCGGCTGCGGCGTATCTCCCTGGTACCGCGGAATCACGTGCAGGTGCAGGTGAAACACGGTCTGTCCCGCCACCGCTCCAGCGTTGAAGCCGACGTTGTAGCCATCCGGCCGGTGCTTCTTCTCGATTTCCTGCCTCACGGAAAGGATAGCCGCGACCAGATCCTGCCGCTCCTGCGGCGTCGCTGCGAACCAATCGGCAACATGCCGGCGAGTGACCAGCAGCGCATGCCCCGGCGAGACGGGAAACCGGTCCCAGAGTCCGCGGATGAGGTCGTTCTCCAGGAAGATGCGGTCCGGTTCCGGATCACAGAAGGGGCATGTACCGTCGGCTTGCGTCATGCCCGGAGTCTAGCTGGTTTGTCGCGCCCCGGGTCGCGCCTGCAGGCGCCGCCGAGCCGCTGGTTCGCGCCCATTTCCCAGCTGGCTCTGGTGGCAAGATCCCAGGCAACACAGAGCGGAGAACCGGCCATGAGCAGAGTCCTGTTGTTCGTTTCCCTCGCGGTCATGGCAACCTCGACGATGGCCGACGACCTCGGCCGCCTGTCCGCGAATCCCTTCGGGACGGGCTGGCGCATCGAGGCGGGAGCCGATGGCAATCAACCCGGGACACCTGAGCGCTCCACGAGCCATGCCTGGGATGACCCCGCCGGCGACGGCGACGCAGGGGACGAAGAGTCGCCATGATGTGAGGGCGAGGCCGGCCGCACCGCCGGGCAGCCGCGCGATTCCGGGTGAGGGGTGGTGCCTGGCACGGCCCCATGGATAATGGCGCGATGCGTGTATTGATCCTGAGTGCCAGCCCGCTCGCGGGCCGGAGTGTCACGTTTCACCTTGCCGAGCGGCTGGCCGGGAGCCTCTTCCCGCAAGCCGAGCGGGAAGTCATCCACCTGCATGAGGTGAAGCTTCCCGCATGCGATGGACAGCTGGACGTCATCAAGGAGGGCGAGAACCTCACCGGCGCGATGTCAGGCCTTGGTGCCGTTTACAGCGCGATGCGGCGGGCCGATGTCGTGGTATTCGCCTCACCGG
>CAADGY010000368.1 GCA_900696665.1 uncultured Acidobacteriota bacterium | reverse complement strand
GAGCATTCTGGCCATCAGCAATCTGACTGGCTACGACCGGAAGACGATCCGAAAATACTTGGTGGCGCCGTCCGCGAGGCCGGAATATCCGCCGAGGGCGAAGCCTGCCGGCAAGCTGGATCCATTCAAGGAGTACCTGGGCGAGCGCCTGCAAGCTGGCGTCTGGAATGCGCGCGTGTTGCTGCGCGAACTGCGCTTGCGTAATTACACCGGCAGCTACACGATTTTGACGGACTGGCTGCGGCCGTAGCGTGAGGCGGCATATGCGGTGGCGGTGCGCCGTTTCGAAACTCCAGCGGGCAAACAGGCGCAAGTCAATTGGGGACACCTGGGATCGCTTCGCAGCGAAGGTGGCGAGCGGCAGATGTGGGGTTTCACCATCACGCTGGGATACAGCCGCTACGGACCAAAAACCCGGGACCTTGCTGCGCATGCATGAAGCTGCCTTTCAGGACCTCGGCGGCGTACCGGAAGAGATTCTCTACGACCGGATGAAGACCATCTGGACGGGAACCGATGAGCGCGGCGAGATCATCTGGAACGCGGTGTTTCTGGACTTCGCGCGCTATTGGGGATTCCAGCCGCGGCTGTGCCGGCCATATCGAGCGCAGACGAAGGGAAAGATCGAATCGGGCGTGAAGTATGTACGGCGGAACTTTCTATGTGGCCTGCTGGGGCGTGAGCCGGGTAGCCTCTGCGATCTCAATGGCGAGTTGCGGCGCTGGATTGCGGAGGCCGCCAATCAGCGTGTGTACGGCACGACACACGAACAGGTACTGCAGCGGTGGGAAGACGATCGCCTGCACTTGCAGCCGATCAACGGGCGTCCGTCTTATCCGTATAGCGACGACGAGCAGCGCAAAGTAGCGCGGGATGCGTATGTGTCGTGGCAGGGCAGCCGCTACTCGGTACCGCGGCAATATGTCGGCAGAGAGGTCTGGGTGCGCGAACACGGCGGCGCGGTGGAAGTGCGCTGTGCCGCTGAGCGGATCGCCATGCACACCGCAGCGGCGAAGCGCCACCAGGTTGTCACGCAGCAGGAGCATCACCAGGGCATTCCACTCGGGAGCAATTCGCGTCCCGGCAAAACTCTGATTCACATTCAGCAGAGCGCGCCGGTGGTGGAGCAGCGGCCGTTGGACGCCTATGAAAGCCTGGCGATGGGCTTCAGGCTCTCAAGAGTTTCAGTCCCCTTCTTCGGCGGGGACTGAAAACGGGTCAGACGCCACAGATTGGCCGCAATAGCTGGGGATGCAGGACCGTCCCCGTCGAGAAGGGGACTGAAACATACATATTCTGGAAATCCGGGAACGACCACAGCCGGAAGGATGCAGGACCGTCAGTGTCCCAGCGTAGATTGACTTGCTCCCGCGTCGTCCCATGCACACGCTGATTGGCTACAGTCCATACGCTACGTTTTAGGTAGCAAGCACTCCCCCCGTTGCCATAGTTGTAGACCTGGATTTCGCCAGGGCCCGTGATCGAAGTATCATTCAGTGATCGAAATGTCCTCCCAGCCAGTGCTTGCCTGGACAGTGGTAAATGACTGGCGACTGTTCCAACTGCTCGCACCGGTAGCAATAGCTGACGTTGATAGCCCTCCAGAGTGCGCCCTCTCAAGTGTTGTCGACGTCCAGCGTTGAGGAGATGAGCCTGCAATGTTTGGACACGCAGCCGATCCCGCTTCAGCCATCACGAGAAGGCCGATTACAAGGGATGGGAGTACAAATCCAGAGCACAACGCCAATCGGTGTGAGCCGATCAAACGTCCTCTGTCACCGCTTGCCGGCATAATAGATTTTATTGTTTTCTTCGTCGCAGCTATATTATCTCCTTTCCATCGCAATTGGCGCGACCGTTTCCAATCCTCAAATATCACTACTGACAGATGCGGCGTGGTTATGCGCGCACCGAATTCGGCAACGGACGTTGCAGTTATGTCCTAACGTTTTCCAAATAGCGGTTGTAGCGTAGCACCATATTGTAATTAATTTAAATTAATTGTTGGATAATTTGCTAGAGAGTGTAAGGCAAAATGGTTCCCACCAGCCGGGGTGGGTCAGCGAATCTACGATCTTTATTATGAAGCGGTCCTTCTCTACTTCACTCCTGCCCGCGCACCTTCTGCGGCTTTGCGAAAGCCCCCTCCATTTGTGCGGGCAACTGCCAGACGCCGCCGTTTCTGTCCGCAAAATACAGACTGGAATCGGAAGGCGCCAGAGCGTTGCCGTCCGCCCAAATTGCATAAAAGTCCGGATGCGCATGAAGAGGGCGGCGCACGTAGGTATGGTTGTATCTGCTGTCCTGCGTCAATTTTTTTACCATTTTCCAGCTTTTGCCTTCGTCGCTGCTGGTCCACATCTCGATCTCGCCACCGGTGCCGTGCGGCTGAGGCCCGGCGCCGGTTGGAGCGATGAGGCGCCAGGTCCCGTCGCTCTCGAGATAGATCGAGCCGTAATCGTAGTTGTGATCGCTGGCGGCGACGGGTTGAAAATCCCAATTCTTGCCTGTCCAGCGGGCGGTCCGGAACATGCGCGGGCCGTTTTCCGGACCAGACTCGTATCCCTTGCTTGTCATGTAAAGAATAACCGGCCGGCCCTTGCTGTCATACTGCACGTCTTTCAAATACACCAGCAGCCCCTGGCTCCGGTAATCGCGGACAAGAGCCGGGTTCTGTTCTGTAGTGACCGGAATGTCGACGATCTCGCCGCCCGCCGTGATCCACGTATCGCCCAAGTCGCGGGTTTCAAGGTAATAGAGGTTCGTGCGCTGGTTCAGACCCAGTGGCGGAGGATGAATGTTAAACGCGGTTCCAACACGCTCGCCGCCGGACCAACTCACCTGGTAATGGCCCTGTAGCGCAAAGGCAAGCTGCTGTGGCGAATTCCATTCCCGGCCATCGGGACTGACCATCCAGTACAAGGCGCGGCCTGGAGACCGGCCCTTCTCCGCCTTCTGATACCGGGTGTGAAGGAACAGGAATCCCCGGCCCGGCACATACCAAGGCTGCGGATAGGAGAAGTTCGTCTCCTGAATCAGCTCGAAATCGACGATGGAATACGGCTTGGCGCTCTTATGGATGTAAGACGGCCGTGATGTGCCGTGCGCGCTCGAAAAGATCCAGATGTAACCTTCGCCGTCGATGGAGATCGTGGGGTTGTCGTGGGCGTCATCGGTTTTCTTGTCCAGCAGCAAAACGGGCCGGGGGACCTCGCCGGTCGTATGATCGAAGTAGGAAACCATGTGCAGCAGCCGGTTATGCGTCCCTTTGGCTGTCCCTCCGTAGCAGAAGAAGGTTTTGTTCGCCTCTTTCGAATAAATCGCAATGGGAGTGTGTTGCTGCGGATAGGTGGCGAAGCCGCCGCTATATTTGTAAACGTACTTGTCGTTTGAAGGCTGGTTGTAATACCAGATGCCGCGGTAACCGTCTTCCGCCGGCCGCTCCGCCGAAAGTCCGGGCATAGCTACGAGCAGCAGTAGGATGCTGAGTCTCATCGTTCTTAGAATAGAACCCATGAGCATGGAAACGTTCCGGCGGCACTGCCTCTCTTTTCGGCACGTGACCGAGCAGGTTCAATGGGGCGACAACCTGGTGTTCAAGGTGGGTGGCAAGATGTTCGCCATTACGTCACTTGAGCCGGGCGGCCACTTCGCCTCGCTGAAATGTTCTCCGGAGCGGTTTCACGAACTGGTCGAGCGTCCTGGAATTGTGCCCGCCCCATACCTCGCGCGAGCATATTGGATCGCTTTGGAGCGCGAGGATGCGGCCGGGCACGCAGAGTTGCTCGAACTCCTGCGCGAGGCTTACGAGATCGTCCTGGCGGGACTACCGGAAAAAATTCGCGCGGGGCTTGGAACCGCGAACGCAAACCAACCCCAGCGCAGCCGCAAACGAACGGCGTAATAGCGCATCGCGCCTATTCCCGCCGGCCTTTCTCCACCCGGATTACCTTAACATCCGACATCGCGATCAGCCCTTTGCCGATCATCTGCTCCACTTCCGGTACCAGGAGCGTCAAGTTCTCGGCTGTATCGACGATGCTGATCAGCACCGGGCGCTCTTCATGGAGCGGGTGCCCCCCACCTGGCGGGCAGTCGCCGTAGCCTTCAATGCCGGGAATCACCGTTGCGCCGGCGATTCCCGCTTCCTGGCACTTTGCCACGATAGCTTCGTATAGCGGCTTGCCGTCGAACAGGTCCCGTTCGCCGATGTGGATCCGTAGCAATTTCGCAGGTTCACCGATCGGCATCGGCAATCTCCGGATGGCTGTGGATGACGCGGATGATATCTACGTCCGAGACAACGATGAGGCCGTTCTCCAGCATCTCTTCGATGGTCGTGGCCGCCTCCGCGATGCGGACCGCCGTATCGATGGTGGTTATCATGATCGGGCGATCTTTGGAAAGTTGGGGAGACTGCTTTCCGGGCGGATCCGGCTTCGCTCCATATCCGAGAATGCCGCGGTAGACGGTTGCACCGGCCACCTGCAACGTCTGCAACTTCTTCACGATGGCTTCATATAGGGGTTCACCCTGCCATTGGTCTGCCTCGCCCAGGAAAATGCGCAGCATCTTCGCGCGACCCTGCCTGCGTTCATGGGGGTATCGGGTTACTTCCGTTTCAGTCATTTTCGGTTTGGTCGTGTCAATCGACTATTTCAAGATGCCCCGGCGCTCCAAAAAGGCGAATATCTTCGGGTATATCTCTGCCAACTGTTCTTGCGAAAAGCCGTGCTTGCCGCCCGCGATCGGAATCAGCTCCGCATCGGCGCCCTCGTCGCGCAATTCCCTGGTAAGGTTCACACCGTGTTCATAGGGAACGGTTTCATCGGCATCGCCGTGTATGGTGAGAATCGCAGGCAGGTCTTTCCGGACATAGCTGGCAGGTGAGACGCGCCTGGCAAGCACTAGGCGGGCTTCCTGCTCCGGAACCCATGTCACGGCATATTTGCGCATGTTCGGGCCTTCGAGTTGATCGCCAACATCCGTGATGCCATAAAAGTTCACGACTGCCGCAACTTTCGCCGGTTTACCCAGCCGGGCCGATTTCGGCACCATGCCCACCATCAAGGCCAGGTGCCCGCCCGCCGAGCCGCCGGTGACGACAATGCGGTCCCGGTCGACGTTGTAGCGGCGTGCGTTGTCGCGAAACCAGTTGGCTGCTTTCAGGACATCTTCCACTGCTGCCGGCGCGGGCGCCGCTTTCGCCAGCCGGTACTCCACGTTCGCGACGACGAATCCCTTTTCAAGGTATGGCAGACAGAAGTTCCGAACCACGCTTTCCTTTGTGCCGCCCACCCACCCGCCTCCGTGGATAACGATCACACCGGGGCGCCTGCCTACAGCAGTCGTTTTCTTCGATTGCAAAATGTCGAGGACCGTTTCCGGGTGTGAATCGTAGGGGATGTTTGCCTCCACCGAGACCCAGTCAGGAACCTGTTGCGCTTTCGGTGCGGGAACCTGCGCTGCACAGATACCGGCCAGGAGGCTTGCCAGTACGGAGAGTTTCCGGATATGCATATTACACCTTATATTGAAAATGACATGAAATTGCCAGTCCGTCTGTTAGCTTTGGCCGCTTTGTGCGCAGGAGTCCCGTTGGCCGATGGTCCCGGCCGAATTGCAAGCCGCTATATCGCAGCGGATTTCCCATTGACCGCAGACCCTAATGCCAAGCAGTGGAAAGACGTCAAAGGCATTTTTGCCGAGAACAATGCTCGTGGCGAACGGGTGCCGGGGCACCGCACTGAAGTCCGCTCCCTTTGGACCGAAAAAAACCTGTACTTCCTGTTCGTCAACCCTTACGAACAGTTGCACCTGAAACCGAATCCCTCCACCACCAGTGAAACGAACGAGCTGTGGAACTGGGATGTCGCGGAAGTATTCATCGGAACGAACTTCGACAACATCCGCCGGTACAAGGAATTCCAGGTTTCTCCTCAGGGGGAGTGGGTGGATCTTGATATTGATCGCGACCAGAAGAAGCCTGAGAGCGGCTGGGTATGGAATTCGGGGTTCGAGGTCAAGGCCCGTATTGACGAAAAAAAGAAAATCTGGTACGGAGAGATGCGCATCCCTATCGGGAAGATCGATACGCGGCCGCCGCGTGCCGGAAACGAAATGCGCATCAACTTCTACCGTATTCAAGGACCTCCGGAACAGCACCGGGGTATCGCCTGGCAACCTACGCACTCCAGAACCTATCATGTGCCGGAGGCCTTTGGCCGGTTGATCTTAAGTAAGTAGATGCCAGCACCGGCGGCACTTCGCATCTCGCACGTAGGGCTGCGCGGCGTGGTGGGCCGCGGCATGACGGCCTCGCACGTACTCGATTTTGCTTCTGCCTTCGGTACTTTTCTCGAGCGTGGGAAACCGGTGATATTAGGCCGCGATCCGCGCGCAAGCGGCGTCATGATACGTGAAGGCGTGGTTTCGGCGTTGCTGGCGTGCGGGCACAACGTGATCGACCTGGGAGTGGTCTCGACGCCTGTTATCCAGAACGCTATCCGCCGCTATGACGCCGCTGGAGGTATTTCGATCGGCGCCAGCCACAACAGCTCCGAATGGAACGCACTCAAATTTTTCGGCGCGCGCGGGACTTACCTCTCGACCGCCGAAGCCGGTGAGCTGCTCGACATTTATCATCTGAAGAACTTCAGCTTCGTGGGCTGGGATCGCATCGGAGAGTTGAGAGAGCAGCGCGACGCGCTGGACTGGTATCTGGATGAGCTGGCTGGCGCGTACGACCTGGCCGCCCTGACGCGTTTCTCGCTGCTGGTGGATTGCTGCAATGGAACCTCATCGCTCATTCTGCGGCGTCTGAACGAGCGCTTCGGAATGAACTTCACGTTGATCAACGCGGACATCCAGGGAGTCAGTTTTGCGCACGAGCCCAGCATCAACCGCCGCACCGTGGCTCTGCAGCTTGCGCCTTTGATTAAGCCGGTACGTGCGGACGCGGGCTTCCTGTTCGATGTGGATTCCGATCGGGTGGCTATCGCGACGAACGAGGGAACAGCCATCTCCGAAGAGCTCGTACTCCCCATGATTGCCGACTACCTGCTGCCGCAAGGGCCTGGCAGACTGGTCATTACCAATCTCTCCACCACCGCGCTCCTGGACGAAGTAGCAAGCTGGCACGATGGCCGCGTGGTGCGCGTGCCCGTGGGCCGGCAAGCCGCTATCGATGCGCTCGCCACTTACCGGCCAGACCAGATCGCACTCGCCGGTGAGGGCACCGGAGCTGTCATGATGCCGCGTTTCCGGTTCGTTTACGATGGCATCGCCTCTATGCTCGCAATCCTTTCCATGATGTTGGAACGCGGCAGAACATTGGCGGAGATTGTGGCGGGCTATCCGCGATATTCGATTCTCAAGGGGGAGGTCCCACTGGTATCCAAGCAGATTCCAGCGCTGCTGATGGACCTTCAACGCCGGTACGAAGGAGGTACTGTGAATATGGCGGACGGGATTCGCATTGATTGGCCCGGGCGATGGTTCCATGTCAGGGTCAGCCAGACCGAACCGGCCGTTCGCGTAATCTGCGAGCAGCGGGGAGATCCCCCGGTCGCCTTGTATGAAGAATTGATGGACCTGGCGCGCAGCGCCGCCTGATATGCCGCAACGCGAGCATCTGCTAAAGATCGGGGTTTCCGGTATACGCGGGGTGGTCGGCGAGTTCCTGACTCCCGCGCTGGCATGCGCGTTTGCACAGGCGTTCGGCACCTACGTAGGGTCCGGCCGGGTTGTCATTGGGCGCGACACTCGCGCCAGCGGTCCGATGCTTCAGCACGCAGTGACGTGCGGGCTGCTCGCCACAGGTTGCGATGTGCTGGATGTTGGCGTGCTGCCGACTCCAACCATTCAAATCTTTACAGGCGCCACACGCGCGCGCGGCGGCATCGCGGTGACCGCGTCGCACAATCCACCCGAATACAACGCCTTGAAGCTTTTCAACGCGCAGGGCCTTTTTTTCAACCATTACGAGCGGAATGAACTGGTCGACCTGTATCATCAGAGCGATTTCCGGCAAGCCGTCAACCAGGAGATTCGCTGCGTTTTCCACGACTACGATACGCCCGTCACGATGCATTTCCAGCGCGTGCTGCAACACGTGGATACGGACCGCATCCGCCGGAAACGATTTCGCGTGGCGCTGGATTCCGTGAACGGCGCCGGATCCCTGGTGAGCTGCCGGTTCTTGCGCGAGGCGCTAGGCTGCGATTTGCATGCGATTTCGGTAGATCCGGCGAAACCGTTCCCTCGCGAGGCAGAGCCGCGTCCCGACACGCTCGGAGAACTTGCGGAACTGGTGCGCCGAGAAAGATGTGAGGTTGGTTTCGGGCAGGATCCGGATGGTGACCGGCTGGCCGTCGTTGATGAACATGGAGTCGTGCTGGAAAACGATGACGTGTTGGCCCTTGCCGTGGATGCGGCGCTGCGCCGGGTTCCCGGGGACGTGGTGGTAAACCTCACGACATCAATGGCGGTGGATGATGTGGCCTCCCGGCACGGAAGACGCATCTTTCGTGCGCCAGTGGGCGAGGCAAATGTGGTGGCGACAATGCAAAGCGTGCAGGCGGCGATCGGCGGAGAAGGCTCAAACGGCGGCATCATCTTTCCCGCGGCTCATCTTTGCCGTGACAGTTATACCGGGATGGCCTTCATGCTGGACCGCATGGCGGAGACCGGCCTTTCCGTGTCCCAACTGGCGGAGCACTTGCCGCGCTACCACCGCAAGTTCGGCAAGGTGGGTTTCGAGCACGGAAAACTGGGGCCGTTGATGCAAGCTCTAGAAGAGAGCTTCCCGGAGGCCCAGGCGGACCGTTCAGACGGTGTGAAGCTGATGTGGCCCGACGCCTGGATTCATGTCCGTGCATCCAATACCGAGCCGCTGCTGCGGCTCGCCGCCGAAGCAAAAAGTCAGGACAGGATGGCGAGTCTATACGCGAAGGTGGTGGAACTGCTCGAAAACTGACGGACCTACTATGGCTTGGTGGTTTCGGAAACCCTGGATACCGGCGTGCCCGCTGGCTTTGCTTCCGGGATGATGAACGACGTCTCGCCTGGCCGCAGCAGTTTGAGGCGGCGGCGGATTTCGAGCTCCTGTTCGTCGCGGCTATCGCGCAGGCGCTTGATCTGGTCGCGCTTCATCTGTATTTCCTTGATCAGCGTCGCGTTCTGCTCTTGCAATTGCCGCACCTGTTGGCGCTTTTCCAACAGCGCCGGAATCCCGCTGGGACTGCGCAATGCCACAAATGCGTACACACCGGCCAGTACGATCGCGAGCAAATAACCCGCTTTCCGGATCGCACCTGTGAATGAACCACGTTCCAAGAGAAGACTCCTACACTTGTTTATAATCTGTTTGTGGTAATTCCGCCACATAATTCGCTTCATGACAGACAAAATCGTTGTGCTCAGCACCTGCGGTGATGCCGATGAAGCCGGACGCCTCGCGCGCCGGCTCATCGAGAAACGCGTGGCCGCGTGCGTAAACATTGTCGCGGGCGTTCGCAGCATCTACCGGTGGCAGGGTTCCATAGAGGATTCTCCGGAACATCTGTTGATCATCAAGTCCAGCCGTCCGGCTCTCGAGGCGCTGCAGGCCGAACTCCGCGCCGCTCATTCCTACACGGTGCCAGAGATTGTCGCGCTCCCTATTGTCGACGGTTCCGAAGATTATCTGGCATGGCTGGGAGTGGAACTGGGCGAGGCGAGTTGATCGCCGCGGCTGACTTGCATCTTTTGCGGCTGCCGTGATGTGATGGAGCCTTCCCATGGCAGCACCATTCCAACCTACTACTCCGGCCGGGCCAGCCTTACGGCCCTCGCGCACCCGTTACTGGGTGATTGTGTTCGCGGTCACACTTGCGGTGATCACCTACATCGACCGTGTATGTATCTCCCAGGCGGCGCCGGCCATCACCCGCGACCTCGGATTGACGCCGGTCGAAATGGGATACGCGTTCTCAGCATTCGCGCTGGCATACGCGTTGTTCGAGATCCCGGGAGGATGGCTGGGCGACTATATGGGTCCGCGGAAGGTCCTCATGCGGATTGTCATTTGGTGGTCGTTCTTTACCGCCGCGACAGGATGGGCATGGAACCTGATGTCGCTGCTGGTCACGCGTTTTCTTTTCGGCGCGGGAGAAGCCGGCTGCTTCCCGAATCTCACGAAGTCTTTCACCACATGGCTGCCCCAGCGGGAGCGGGTGCGGGCGCAGGGGATCATGTGGATGAGCGCCAGGTGGGGCGGTGCGCTCACTCCATACCTGGTTGTTCTGGTTTTCCAATATATGTCTTGGCGCAGAGCCTTCGAGGTATTCGGCGCCATCGGGATCATCTGGGCGATCTTTTTCTACCGCTGGTATCGCGATAATCCGCGCGACAACAGGAACGTGAACGCGGCGGAACTGGCTCTGCTCGAAGGAGCTGAATCCAGGGCATCCGGGCATGGCGACGTGCCCTGGGGACGGTTCCTCCGATCCGGGACCGTCTGGCTGCTTTGGGCGCAATATTTCTGTCTGTCCTGGGGTTGGTATTTCTATATCACGTGGCTGCCGACCTATTTGCAGCAAGGCCGCGGGATTGAGATTCAGGAGAGCGCCATCCTCGCCGGGCTGCCGCTATTCTTTGGCGGCCTGGGATCGCTTTTCTGCGGCTACATTTCCACTCACGTCACGCGATGGACCGGCAGCGAGAGAGCCTCGAGAAAGCTTTTGTCGTGCACGGGATTTGCCGGCGCTTCGGCCCTTTTGCTGATTTCCGTGAACCTTGCGAACCCGCTGTACGCGATGCTTGCGATGGGCATGGCGAGTTTCTCGAACGATCTCGCTATGCCTCCCGCCTGGGGAGCCTGCATGGATGTCGGAGGCAAGTACGCGGGCACACTCTCCGGTTCCATGAACATGATGGGGAATCTCGCCGGGGCTGTGGCGCCGGTTTCCGTGGGCTACATCCTGCAATGGACCCACAGTTGGGACCTGACGTTCTACATCTCGGCGGGAATCTACTTTGCCGGAACGTTTTGCTGGATGTTCCTGGATCCGGTGACACCGCTCGACGAGCCTGCTTAACTTAGTCGAGCCAGCCAGCCAGGTCGAACGTCCTTTCGCCATTCGCCAACCGGAACGCCGCCGCACGCCCGGCGCGTGAATACGCCGCCTTTACCGGCGCGAACTCCGCTTCCGCCGGTCCAGGACCCATCGGATTCCCCATTGGATCGCGAACACCGCCGACCAGAAGTGGCCGTGGCGCAATCGCCTTGGCGGCAAGATCGGGCAGATCGAAATCATGAAGCACGCCGGGGACAACAAGGTCAATCAGGTCTTTGTGCGTTTCCGAGCGCACGACGGACATATAGGACGGCACCGCACCTTCCACCGCCACGCGTGCGATTCGGGGCTCCATCACCGCGGTGTAGAGCGCGATGACCCCACCCTTGTTCTTTCCAAACACGGCGATCTGGGCCGTATCCACATCCGGGCGGGAAGCAAGATAGTCAAAGGAGCGCAAAAGGTCGGTGGTTTGCGAGCCGGCCATCGTTTTGCCGATCAGCATGGCCCGGTTCGCCGTTTGCCATTCGGCGGAATAACCTCCGCGGCGCTTGGGCGCCGCGCTCTCACCCCAGCCGCGGGCATCGGGCGCCAATACAAGGCGGCCCGAGCGAACGAGGCTTTCGATCTGCCCGCCATTACCGGCGCCGGCGGCCTTTCCGTCCGAATTGGCATAGATCACGGCGGGCATGCGGCCCTGGACACCGGACGGTACGAACACAAGCGCGGGAACATCGATGCCTGGTTCCGTCTCGAGAGTAAGCCGCTCGATGGTGTACCCTTGCCTCTCGATGCGCCCGTGGCTGGTTGCCCGCGGAACGCCGGAGCCACGAACAATGTTCAAACGGTTCCGCACGAGTTGCCGGAGATCTCCGGCATTGCGCAAAGACGCAGCCTTGCGTTTCGGAAATAGACGTTCGGCCAGCTCCCGGTTCAGCACCCGCACCGTTTTGCCGCCCAGCGACGTCGCAAGCTGCCCGGTTGGCGTCGCGTTCAGGGCCTCCTCGGGTTCGGGTTTGATTTCAGGCTCCACGCCGTCGTCGTCTCGCCCTTGCAGCCATTTCGCCATCCAGCGATAAGTGGCTTCGCGGCGCGGTTTCGACCATCCATGTTCGTCGTCGTATTCAAAATACCCAGCCCTCCCACCGGCATCACCGCGCTCGAATACGCCTTTCACCTCGGCATAGGTACTACGTGCGCCCGCAATGGGGAAAAAGTCGCGGATCGCGGTCAGCATCATCACCGGCTTCGGAAAAAACGCAATGAGGAAGTCGCCGAAATCGAGGCCGGCGCGAATGAAGCCCGGAAAGTTCTGTTCCGCGTCCTGTGGCCCCGGCTTCGTCCAGAGAGCGGGCCACGAGGTGATATAGCAGGAAGGCGCCGCCGCAGCGAGCCTCTCCTCTACAGCAGCCAGATAGGCGGATTGCGTACCCCCGCCGGAGTT
>CAADGY010000367.1 GCA_900696665.1 uncultured Acidobacteriota bacterium | reverse complement strand
TATCTTCGGCATCGTCTGCTCGATTGAAAAAATTGGTGGGAGGGAGCTGCTTGGGATCGCCCACCACGATGAGTTGCTTGCCGCGCGCGATAGCGCCGACCGCGTCCCAGACAGGAATCTGGGATGCTTCGTCGAACACCACGACATCGAAGTTCGACTGCGTGGCATCCAGGTATTGCGCAACCGAAAGCGGCGACATGAGCAGGCACGGTTTGAGCTTGGGTAGCAAGTTGGGAATGCGCTGAACCAGTTGCCGCACCGGCAGGTGCGCTCGCTGCTTCGCAAGCTCTCGCAGCACAAGAGCCATTTCCTGATCCGGCCTCTGTCCCGCCTGCTGCCGTGGCACCTTTCCCGCAAGGACGGCCACGATATAGCGCTCGGTGAGTTTCTGGAAGCGTTCGTCGGTCTGCCGGAACTCAAGGATCTTTCGATCATGATCGGCGCTGGCGAAATTGCGCAGAGCCGGTTCACGGTCAATCACGGCTTTCAACCACCAGCTCTGGTAGGAATATTCGGCATAGCTAGAGAGCTCATAGGCAGCTATCCGTTCCTCTTCCAATGCGCGAACGACGGCCTCTAGTCCCGCAGCCAAAGCCTGCACGCGCAACTGCCGCCACCGACACCACAACCTCAGCCAGCGCCGGGAGGAGACCCATCCGCCTACGATCGTTTTAACCCGGCTGGGCAGCCCGGCGACGGCAGATTCTCCGGCCAAGGCTTGCCCAGCACCTGAAAGTTCGGCGACCGCCGCGGTCTGATTCCGGAAGGCATGCCATGCGTTGCGGAATGCGGTCAGCTTACCGCTGGCCGAGCCGGTTGAAAGAAGCAGGCTGCGGTGTTCGCTCACTAGCTTGGTCAACTGCTCGGTCATGGATGCCACGCCTGGCTCGTCGACGTCGCCCGCGAACCGCCCGATCGCGTCTTCAAAGTGCTTTCCCCATTCCTCGTAGCGCTGCACCGCCGCCCAGTCTGTGTCCGGGCCCTTGTATTCAGACTCCAGTAGTTCGAGGCAATGGGTTTCGGACGCCTGTATCGCCCGATCGTCCGTGTTCATGCCGCGCAAAGCCTCGAGCAGGGCCGGCATTTCTTCCGCGGTGGGTCGCTTTTGATCGGCGGTATAGCCCGCCAGGCAACCCGTCACCGCTCGCTGTGCAAACCAGCGCTTGGGCCACCAGGTGGCGGATGCCTCCCCCCAGTCTCTTGTCAACTGCTCACCGTTGGTCGCCGAGATATCCGGCTTGCATGTTCCGGCCAACTGTCGCCAATAGGCTTGCCGGCGCTCTCCGTGTTGGCGAATGACCTGCATGCGGGCGCGAACAGCTGCGTTCCTACCCTGGGCGGCGAATCCTTTGGGCACGTGCGGCGCCTGTAGCAGAACGTCGATTAGCCCATCGATGGCGTCCAGGAGGACGAGAGAAGGAGCGTCCAGCTTGATGCCCAGTATCGGAGCAATGGCGATGGCGGCACCCTGAAGGCGGGAAGCAGCTGTCTCCAGGGCAACGGCCTCTTTGAGCAGACGCTCTTCCCACGCGTTCGTCCACTCGGTGTGCTGCACAAGCGACAACGGGTGATTCTTAATCTTGCTCAGGTCGCTTGCGACTGCCTGCGTGGTCCGCACCGTGTCGCGAAGCCGGTCGAGCGCTTCCTCATCGAGCGTGTCGGCATCCGACCATGGCATGGCAGCCGGCGTCCAATCGCGATGCCGGATTGCGGTGTCGGTGGCCCCTCGCACGGTCAATCCGTTGCGATGCCGACGGTGCAGGGCTCGCACGAAATCGTTCAAGTCGGCGCGCAGCCTACGGAGGCGCTCGGCCTCACGCCTCCAGTTTTCCGTATCCATAACGCGGGTGGCATCCATTGCCGCCCGCAACTGAGCGAGGACCTCGGTCTTGCGCGACTTGGCCGAATGCAGCTCGAGGCAGAACGGCCCCAGGCCGATGTTCTTCAGGCGGCGCTCAACGACATCGAGGGCCGCCATCTTTTCCGAGACGAACAGCACCGTCTTGCCAAGCCCCAGAAAGTGCGCGATTAGATTGGTGATTGTCTGTGACTTCCCTGTGCCGGGCGGCCCTTCTAGCGCGAAGTCGTGTCCCCCGCCGGCGCGGCTGAGCGCATTGAGTTGCGAGGAGTCGGCGAGCAGCGGCGCGAGCAGACTTTCCGGCGCATGCCGTTCGTCGAGGTCTTCGCGCAGAGATAGGTCTTCACCGACCCCGATGGGCTCCCGCGGCCGCTCGATGAGGTGAGCAACCACCCGGTTCTGCTTGAGCTGCGTAGTGCGCTCTTGCAGGTCCTTCCACATCAGGTACTTCGTAAAGGAGAAGATGCCGAGATAGAGGTCCTCTTTCACCTCCCAGCGCGAAATGTCCTTCACCGCGAGGCGGAAGATCTGCCAGATTTTCTTCACATCCACACCGTTTCCATCGGTTGGCAGAACATCTAGGCCTTTCAACGTCAGATGGAAATTCACCTGCAGTAACTGCAGCAGGGTCGGATTGACAATCGTCTCGTCATCGTGTCGCTTAATGGCATAGCCTGTCCGCACCGACTGACGCATAAGTGTTACTGGCACCAACAGGATTGGAGCGAGATGAGTGTTCTCGGCCCGTTCGTCCTCGGTCCAGTGCAGGAATCCCAGCGCTAGGTAGAGGGTGTTGGCGCCGCCCTCTTCCAATCCGAGCCGGGCCGTGCTGTAGATTTCGTAGAGTCGCGTATCGAGAACCTTGGGTTCGACTGCGGCGAGGAGTTCCTTCTGCTCCATCGCCTGCTTCGCGGCGGTCTCGACGGGGTCCTCGCCGGTACGCCGCACGGCGACGGCGGCGACTCGAGGATCGTCGCCGTGCATGATCTGAGGCAGGGGGCGGAACTTCCATTCCTGTCCATCGGCGAGGGCATCCTCCAGATGCGCCGGGTCTGGCACACGCAGCGGCAGCATGATCTTCGTCGGCTTGAAATTGATCAGACGGTTGCGCAGTGTGAGGTCCAGCAGCTTCGATTTCCAGCGGGCCAACCGCCCTTCCGGTGTTTCCGGGCGCACGTTCTCATCGAGCAGGAACGTTTCGCCGTCCAGCGGCGGCAATGCCGGAGGCACTTCGACTTCCGTATCGGCGACGCGCTCGGATGGCCGGTCTTCCGTGGCAGTTGCCGCCTCGGTCTTGCTCGGCAGCGGTCTCATCTGTTCGATGCGCGCGCGCTTGACGTCGATCGCGTACTGGAATTCGCCTTCCTCCTGCAGGTGCTCCAGCCCGCGTTCGCAGGCTACGCCTAACGAAGGCCTTGGCCGGCGGGTCACCGCCGTGGTTTCGAACGCAATCAGCTCGCCGCTCGCGACTCGCTTGCGTACCGCCTGACCGTCGTCGAACGTCGCCGTCGGAAACGTCGTGTTGATCAGCCAGCAGCCGACCCACGCGTGCCTCTTCTTGATCAGCACGACCGGGTTGAGGCCGGCCTGTTCAAGGCAGGAAGCGAACAGCATGGCCAAGTCCAGACACGTCGCGATGCCGCCCGAGAACACGCGGGCCGGTGTGCGGATCTTCTGGCCATCGTTGGTGAACGAGGCCGGCGGCTCGCTGTAATGCAGACCGGAGGCCCCAATCGCATTATAGAGCGCTGAGATCTGCGCCCACACGTCCTCGCGGTTCTTCGACTGGTAGCCGTTCATCGAACGATCGCCGCCGGCCTTGGCCAGCAGCTCACCGGCCTGAAAAATCATTCGGTCGACAGCTGGATCATTTGGGAGGGAAAATGCTGCAAGCAATTCAGGCAGTGCACGAGCCCCAGCCCACTGATCGTAGGCCAGAACGTCCACAGGATGATCGGCAACCGCAACCTCTTCCCCCGCCACACTCACCCTGACAATCACACGACCGCGCTCGGCCTCGTTCAGTTCCGTGAGATACTGATGCCGGAATTTCAAATCCAGAGCATCGACGCCCCGAGTTTCCTTTGGATCAAGCCGCTCAAACCGCAAGCTCAACCCGTCTGCAAATTCGGGTTCGCAGCGGACCGATAACTCGATCTCGCGAAGGGAAGCTTCAGTAGCATTCATTATGCGCAGGCTACGAAGGAGAGGGATGTTGTTCTGGTAGGAGGCATAGCTGACGGTCGGATCAGCTAGAATCTGGACGACGACCGGGTCCTTCCTCGGCTCAGTTCTATCGGTTCCCCGGTTGTTCATAGGCCTCGCCTTTGCTTAGTATATGGCAGTTCCTTCTAAAGCCTGTTGTATGGGTAGTGGTGCCGAGGGCAAAAGTGATTTGGTAAGGGCTCCTGATCTCGACCATCATGCCGCTAAGCGTGCTGATCCGAGCGGATGGAGGCGGCGAAATTCCGAACAGCGGAACAATACCCTCTTTGACACGAGAAATCACCCCCATGAGAGGTGCAGAATGGAGTGACGTCCGCCCCATTTGGGCCCCACCCTTTACAAGAGCAGAGGTCTTTCCGATGGTTCGTTCTACCTCACGCCTGCAGGCCAACCCGCTCGCAGCCATTTGCCCGGGTGAACTAAGCCGCCGACACTAATACCAGGCCACGCTCACAAGTCGATGATTGTCAGTAGCTCGATGAACACGGCGACCTACAACCCCCTTATACCTCTCACTCGGGCAGAGGTGCGTTCCAGGAGGCAATCGAATGGGATAGTTTTTTAATCTACGGTAGTGCCCCAAGTATCCACGCCGTGGGATGGAATCCAGCACGGTGATGCGGGAGGCTCTTGATGCGCTTCATGCGTCTGTGGTTGTTCCTTCTACGGTTAGAGGCGCAACTTGTTCATGGCGAAAGGTTAGCACGTTCTTCATTCACATTACGGCTATCCAGCAATATCGACCGGCTGGCATCAGGGT
>CAADGY010000366.1 GCA_900696665.1 uncultured Acidobacteriota bacterium | reverse complement strand
TGGACGATCAATACTCTGAACTGACGCTCAAGACCAATGCCAAGCTTGCCCTCGTCGTGCTCGACGGACTGGGTGACCTGGCGACCCAGGAGCAAAACTACCTGACCCCGCTGGAAGCCGCGCACACGCCGAACCTCGACGCGTTGAGCAAGGACTCGGCGCAGGGCCGCATGATTCCCGTCGCACCCGGCATCACGCCCGGCAGCGGACCGGGCCATCTGGGTTTGTTTGGCTACGATCCGCTGGAGTTTCAGGTGGGCCGCGGCGTGATTGAAGCGCTCGGCCTGGGTGTGGAACTTAAACCCGGCGACGTCTGCGCCCGCGCCAACTTCGCCACGCTCGACGCGAAAGGTATCGTCACCGATCGCCGCGCCGGTCGCATCCCGACCGAGACGTGCGAGAAGCTCTGCGCAATGCTGTCGGCCAGGGTGAAAAAGATCGGCGACACGCAGGTCATCATCCAGGCGGGCAAGGAACATCGCTTCGTGGTCGTGTTCTGCGGCAAGGGCTTGGAGGGGCCGTTGACGGACGCCGATCCGAACCGCGAAGGTTTTGCCATTCCCACCGTCAAGCCGCGCGATCCCAAGAACGCGAAGCAGAAGAAGACGGCGAAACTGATTGCCGAGTTCTACAAGAAGGCGCTGCCGATCATCGCGAAGGAGAGGCCGGCGAACGGATTCCTCATGCGCGGGATTGCGCACCAGCCGGACATCCCGCTGTTCGAGGAGCGTTACCGGCTCAAACCGGCGTGTCTGGCGGTCTATCCCATGTACAAGGGCCTCGCACAACTCGTTGGCATGAAGAAAATTGAGGGGCCGCAGACCATCGCCGAGCAGTTCGAGCGCTACCTCACCGAGTACGACAATTACGGCTTCTTTTTCATCCACTACAAGTACACCGACAAGGCGGGCGAGGATGGAAACTTCGCGGCGAAGAAAAAAGCGATCGAAGACTTTGACGCGGCGTTGCCAATTCTGCTGCGCAAGAAACCGGACGTGCTCGCCATCACCGGTGATCACTCGACGCCATGCGCGCTCAAGGGTCACTCGTGGCATCCGCAACCGGTGTTGTTGCACTCGGCGTTCAGCGGCTCCGACAAGCTGGATCGTTTCACTGAAACCGGCGCCAACCAGGGTTCGCTCGGCGTGTTCGACGCGAAATTTTTGATCCGGCTCATGCAGGCCAACGCGCGTCTGTTCGACAAGTTTGGCGCGTAAGAAAGTTTTGCGCTCGAAAAAATTTCCGTTCGCACATGAAAAAAATGTTTGCATGTGGACGGATTTTTCTTCTACAAACGAGCAAAACCAAAAAAACTTGGCCCTCTTGCATGAAACAAATGCAACAACCCACAAACCAGATCGGAGGTGATACTCGTGGCAGCGAAGAAAAAGAAAGGTAAGAAGAAGAAGTAACTCCTTGGAGAAACCGGGATGGCAAGCTTGGTCTGCGTGACGGGTTTTCCATCCTGGTTTTTTGTTGTCTCCGGTTCGCCCCGCCAGTTTGTTGCCTGCCATTTCAGTTGTCTTCCGCGAGTCAGTTCTTCCCAAGGTTGTCCGGTATTCGGACCAAAGAGTTTTCATTGACGCTGCTTGCCGCCGGATTCACGGTTGGACGGTTGGGTTGTGGCGAACGCAAGACGAAGGTCGAGCGATGTGGACTTGCCCGAAATGCGGCGAAAGGTTGGAGGACCAGTTTGATTCGTGCTGGAAGTGCGCGGGTCAGGCGGAGGCGACCGCGACGCCCTCAAAGGGTTCGTCCCGATGGAAGCGGGCAATTCTCGTGGGTATCGTCTTCGAGATCGCTCTGGTCTTCTTGAGTGTAACGTTGCCCAGGGACTCCTGGCTCTTCGCCAAAGCCATCAGCTTGCTGACCTGGAGTCATTATCCGCTGCTGAAGCTCCTGGCAGCGACCGAAGTCGAGTCGAGTGTTCTGGCCGTCCTGTTGCTCCTGCTTGTCGCCTCCGTTATGGCGCTCTTTTGGGCCGTGATAACTTACGGCATTTTCGCTCTGAGGACGGCTTTGGGTGGTCGCTTCGGACTACCCAAGCGGGTCAGTCCTGGCATCAAATGGTGTCTTGCGTTGGTTGTAGTGATCGCGGTGGGGTCGGCCTTCGTTGGCGGTGGCCGTGGCACGCCGAGGACGTTCCAGCCTTCCCCTGAAGTGAAGTCTGTTGTCGAGTCGAACACACGCTTCGCGCTCGACCTCTACCGCACGCTGAAGGAACAACCGGGCAACGTGTTTGTTTCTCCCTACAGCATTGCGACGGCGCTGGGGATGGTCCTGGCCGGAGCCAAGGGGCAAACAGAGCAGGAGATTGCCGCCGCGCTTCATCTCAGCCTGACGCAAACCAATTTCCATCACGCTGCCGGTGTGATGAGCAAACGCCTGTCGGAATTGCAACGTCGCGGCCGCATCCGGCTGACGGTTGCCAACTCCATCTGGTGTCAGGAGGGCGATCCTTTCACCGAGGATTTCCTCGAAGTTATGCGCGGGTCTTACCAGGCGACCGCGGAAATGGTGAACTTTGAGAACGATATGGAATCCACCAGCCGGAAGATCAATAAGTGGATTCAACGCAACACCGGTAATGAGTTCAAGGACGTGATCCAGCCGGGCCAGTTTGCCGGCGACACCAGTTTGGTGCTTTGCAATGCCATCTACTTCAAAGGCCGCTGGGCGTCACGGTTCAAGCGGGGTGAGACCAAGCCGGCGCCCTTTTACGTCGCCAGAGAACAAAGCGTGAGTGTCCCGATGATGCACCAAAAGTCGGAATTCAAGATGGCGCGTGTGGTCGAGGAGGACCTCACCCTGCGATTATTGGAACTGCCCTATTACGGCCAGGACTTATCCATGGTCGTGCTGCTGCCGGAGGCCGTGGATGGTTTGGGTGAGTTGGAACGCCGGTTGGAAAGCAATGAACTGCGGGCCTGGCTGAAGGAATTGGATCAACAGCCGGACAACGAAACGCTCGTCTGGTTTCCCCGCTTCAAAACGTCGAAGCGCCACAACCTGATTCCAGTGCTCAACGCGTTGGGCGTTGCCAAGGCCTTTGATCGTGAAGCTGCCGATTTTTCCGGCATTGACCGAATCAACAACCTTTACCTGTCCACGGCGCTGCACCAAGCCTTCGTTGAAGTGGATGAAGAAGGAACGAAAGCCGCGGCGGTCACGGCCTTCGAGGCAAAAAGCCGAGGTGGTCCACGCGATTTCAGAGCAGACCATCCGTTCGTATTCCTCATCCGCGAGAACTCCACCGGCATCATTCTATTTCTCGGGCGCGTGGCAGACCCTACGCAATGATCCTAGGTCTCGGTAAGTCACCAATAATGCATCGCCGAGGAGTGTTGCCGGGAAGATTAGCGTGGATTCGTGTGGATTCGTGGTTAAATTCGCGCCGTGGCCAAACTCGTTTTCGACATTGAAACCTCCGCGCTTCCGCTAGAGACCTTCGACGAAGTCCAGCAGGAGTATCTCCTGCGCGAAATCCAAAAGATTGAGGACGAAACCGCGCGGGCCGTCCGGCGCGAGGAAATTCTCCGGCAATTCAATCTCTGGCCCTTCACCGCGCAGGTGGTCTGCATCGCGATGCTCAACGCCGAAACCCTCCGCGGCAAGGTGTTGTTCACGGCGGACGACTTCGAGCATGACGCCGCGGAGGGCGGCCCGGTGGAATTCGTTCCCTGCGCGGATGAGGTCGAGTTGCTCACCGCGTTCTGGGACGTGGCCAAACACTACGACGAGGTCGTGACATTCAACGGACGCGGCTTCGACGTGCCGTTCCTCTATCTCCGCTCCGCGGTGCTCAACGTGGCGATCTCGAAAAAAAACTGGCTCGGCTACCGGTTCGCCACCGAACCGCACTGCGACCTGGCCGAGCAATTCACGTTTTACGGGGTGAGCGGTCGCGACGGCGCGGCGCGGAAGTTCAACCTCGATTTCTATTGCAAGGCTTTCGGCATTGAGTCACCCAAGAGCCACGGCGTGACGGGCATGGACGTGAACTCCTTGCTCGCGGAGGGCAAGTACCGTGACATCGCCGAATATTGCCTGCGCGACGTGCGCGCGACGGTGGAGTTGTATCGGATTTGGAAGGAGCGGCTGGCGGGGATCAAGTGATTTATGATTTGCGGCTTACGACAGACGATTGACGGAGCGGGTTCACTCGCTGCGAGACGTTCGAGGGCGTGAACCGGGAAACTCAAAGCCTTGTTTGCTTCGCGCTCAAGGAGGAGGCCATCCCCTTCCAGAACCTTGCCGCCGACCTCACGGAAGTCCACCTGCTCGTCACCGGCATCGGGAGGGCGAACGCCGAATCAAAGCTCAGGGCAGTTCTGGAGAATTGCAGGCCGCGACAAGTGCTGACGTGCGGCTTCGCCGGGGCGCTGAATTCGCAACTGGCCATTGGCGATGTCGTGTTCGCGACTGGCGACGCGATGCTCCTTGAAAGACTGGGCCGGTCCGGCGCCAGACCGGCAAGCTTCCACTGCTCGGCGCGGGTTGCCGTCACGGCGGCGGAGAAAGCGGAGTTGCGCCGCACAACGGGCGCGGACGTCGTGGAAATGGAGTCCGAGGTTATCCAGACAGTCTGTCGCGAGCGCGGCGTTCCTTGCGCTACGGTGCGGGCAATTTCTGACACGGCGGACGAGGACTTGCCGCTGGACTTCAACCAGATCTCTAAGCCGGATGCGAATCTGGATCTTGGCAAGCTTGCTCTGGCCATCGCGAAATCCCCGGGCAAAATCCCCGCCTTGCTGCGCCTGCGAAAGAACTGCCGTCTCGCCGCGGAACGTCTGGCGGCCGTGCTGATCAAAGTCGTCGAGCAGCCATAGCCCGCGGCGTTGCGGGCGGCGTGCCTCTCCTTCCCATTCCGTCGGCAGAGGCAATGCCATCCGGAGCCGCCACAGATTTCCCTCGCCCCTCCCGACGCCTCTCGGTCAACATCCTGCCATGGCAGCAAAGCGCATCGGCATCATCGGCGGGAGCGGCCTTTACCATCTCGAAGGATTCAGCCGCCAGAAGTGGGTCAAGGTCAGAACGCCGTTTGGCCCGCCCTCGGATGACTTCTTGACCGGCCGCCTGGCAGGGCGCGACGTGGTTTTTCTGCCGCGCCACGGCCGCGGCCATCGCCTCCTGCCCGGCGAACTTAACCACCGCGCCAACTTCTGGGCCATGAAAAAGCTCGGCGTGGCCTGGATCATCAGCGTCAGCGCCGTCGGTTCGCTTCAGAAAAAATATCATCCCTGCGACCTCGTGCTCGTGGACCAGTTTCTCGACCGCACCAAGCGCGCCGTGGAGCACACCTTCTTCGGACGCGGCATCGTGGCGCACGTGGCGTTTGCTCACCCGGTTTGCGAGGCACTGCGCCAGCTCCTGTTGCAGGCCGCCCGCGCCTGCCGCGCCCGGGTTCACGACGGCGGCACATACGTGAACATGGAAGGACCGGCGTTCAGCACGCGGGCCGAATCACTGACCCATCACCGGCTCGGCTACGACGTCATCGGCATGACGAACCTCGGCGAAGCCAAGTGCGCCCGCGAAGCCGAAATCGCCTACGCCACCCTGGCGATGGTCACCGACTATGACTGTTGGAACGAGGAGCACGACCACGTGACCGTGGATATGGTCCTGGCCAACCTTGCCAGGAACGCGGCCATGGCCCGCGCCATTGTTCAAGCTGTCATTCCGCGCATTCCAACCACGGCCAACTGGCCTTGTCACTCGGCGTTGCGGAACGCCATCATGACCGACAAGAAACTCTGGCCGCGAAAGACCGTCGCGGAACTGCGTCCGATCCTGGCGAAGTACCTTGGGGGCGACAGTCGGAACCGATGAACCATTCAGCCCCACAAGCTCGCACCGCTGACTCATCCACTTCCGGAACGGTCACTGACCTTCTGGTCAGCGGAATGAATTGCAACAACTGCGCCCGCCACGTGACCGAGGCGATTCAAAGCGTGCGAGGCGTGCGGAGTGCGGCGGTGGTGCTCGAAACCGAACGGGCCACGGTGCGCTGGGACGTGAACGCCCCGGCCGACGTGCCCGCCGTGCTCGCGGCAATCCGGCAGGCCGGTTACGAAGCAAAGGCGATTGACACGACCGCAACTCATCAGGCCGAGCCGCCTTCTTCCGGCTGGCGGCTCAATCTCTGGCTCGGCGTCCTGGCGACTGTGCCCTTGATCGCGGGCGAGTGGGTTTTCGGCCTCGGGCTGGTGCGCTGGTTTCAATGGGTCGCGTTCATCCTGGCGGGCGCGGTCCAGTTGGTAGCCGGCGCGCCGTTCTATCGCGGCGCCTGGCGGCAGCTCAGAATGGGCCGCTCGAACATGGACACGCTCGTCGCGCTCGGTTCGAGCACCGCGTTTGGCTACAGCGTGTGGGCGTTGTTCAGCGGACACGGCGGGCATCTCTATTTCATGGAAGCCGCGGCCATCATCACGCTCATCAGTGTGGGGCACTGGATCGAGGCGCGCGTGAGCGCCCGGGCGTCCGGCGCGCTCAAGTCGCTGCTGAACCTCGCTCCGCAAACCGCCCGCCTGCGTCATTCGGATGGCCGTGAAACCGAAGTGGCCGTGGCCGATTTGCGGCCGGGCAATCTGGTGACCCTCAAACCCGGCGACCGCGTGCCCACGGACGGCGTGGTGAGCGAAGGGAACTCGGCGGTGGATGAATCCATGCTGACCGGCGAGGCGATGCCGGTGGACAAATCCGCCGGTGACGAACTCTACGCCGGCACCGTGAACCGCAACGGGTGGTTGGTGATGCGCGTCACCGCCACGGGCGAAAGCACAGCGCTGGCGCACATCATCGCCGCCGTGCAACGCGCGCAGAGCAGCCGGGCGGACATTCAACGCCTGGGCGACCGCGTGAGCAGCGTGTTTGTGCCGGTGGTCCTCGGCATCGCGGTGGCGGCCGCGTTGTGGTGGGGCGTCGCGCCGGAGTCGGCCGCGCGGGTTCATGATTGGCTGGGGAAATTCCTGTGGCCGGTGCATCTGCCCTTGGGCGACGTCGCCGTGCCCTTCATCATCGCCGCCGCGGTGTTGATCATTGCCTGCCCCTGTGCCATGGGATTGGCCACGCCGACGGCGATCATGGCCGGATCGAACGCCGCCGCGCAGCGGGGCATTCTGATTCGCGATGGCGTGGCGTTGGAAAAGGCGGGCAGGGTGACGGCCGTGATCTTCGATAAGACGGGAACGTTGACCAGCGGCGAACTGGCTCTGACCGGACCTTGGACTCCTGACAACACGGAAGACTCGGTTC
>CAADGY010000365.1 GCA_900696665.1 uncultured Acidobacteriota bacterium | reverse complement strand
GCTCCCACCGGGGCATGCGGGAGAAATCGTGTTCACCCCGCTCGATGCCCGCGGCAGTGTCGTGCTCCGTTACCGGACGGGCGATTACACCGATGGCGGACTGGCCTACGAGCCGTGCCCGCATTGTGGCCGGTCTCTGCCGCGATTGCTCGGCAACCTTTCCCGCCGTTCCGAGGTCAAGGCGCTTCACCTCGACAAGATCAAAGGCACACTGGTGGACTTCAACGAACTGGAACATCTCCTCGACGACGCACCGCACATCGGGGCCTGGCAGGTAGAACTGCGAAAGGTCAACGATGATCCGCTGGAACTGGACGAACTCATCTTGCACGTCCATGCCCTCAACGGCGACGACCGGACGCAACTCAGCCGGGAACTGCGGGAGCGGTGTTTCAGCCATCTTGACTTGCATCCCAACCGGATTGTCTTTCACACCGCCCAGGAGATCCGCCAGTTGCAGGGCGTGGGTCAAGTGCTCAAGGAACAAAAACTCGTGGATCACCGGCCCTCGACTTTGGCCAACTCGAACCCACCTGCGAGTTCCCGCACGCTGGTGACAGCTTCACAGGCGGGTTGACCCGCCAGACCAGAAAGCGTCGTCGCCATCTCGGTTTGGCGGAATCAAACCTCGAACCCGGACGCGGGACATCTTCGCCCTGAATTGAGAGCCAGCCCAGCGCCTCGGCGCGGTTTTCGGTATTGCTCACCATTTGATTGTGCCGCTCGCTTTTGCGAGGATTGAGTCATGAAACTCAAGTCAACGGCAGCGATTGCGTGTCTGGCGTTCGTGACGTGCGGTCTGCTCGCGCCACGGCTGGCGGCAGCACCGATGACCATCTTTCAGGTTTCATCCTTTGCCGACTTGGACTACCCGGCGGGTTTCGTTGGCGCGGTGGGTACGACACCCTCGTGGCCGGCGGAAATGGGCCGGCAGGGGGACACCATTGACCTCGCTTTCCATCTGTCGGCGACTCCGCCACCGACTGCCCGCCATTATCGGTTTCGCATGGTGATCCACTCGCACTTCGACCAATCCTTCAACCTGGCGATCCTCGCGGGGCCGTCACCGTCCGCGTTGGTCGACGTCCATACCGAATTCATCAACGGCGCGCGGGTGCTCGCCGCCACGATTCCTCCGGACCGATTCGTGGTGGGGCAGACCAACTGGATTCGCGTGCAGGGACGGGGAGTGCAGGTCGGCAACGACCAGCCCCAAGGCGTCCGCTGGAGCAGGTGGCGGTTGACCCGAACCGACGCCATCTTCGATGTCGAGTCGGCCATCAACGATCAGTTGCAGCGTTTCACCAATTATGTGCTCACCGCGATCCAACCCAGCGGGCTGGTGCGCGATTCGTTGCCGCTCTCGCCTTTCACGGCGCCCTTTCATCCGGCCAGTCCCGACGCCGCCGGCTTCGCGTTGCTCGCCCTGTGCGCGATGGACCATCTGGGGTTGAGTTCCGACGCCGAGTCGCGCGTTCAGGCCGTGTTGTCCGCCCACGCCGGTCATACGCCGGGAGTGACACCCGCGCGCAACATCAAGGGACACTGGTGGCACTGGATGAACCTGACCACGGGCGCGCCCCAACCCGGCTGGAACGACAATTACACGACCATCGGGTCGGCACTGCTGGTGGCCGGCGCGCTCTTCGCGAAGAATCACTTTTCCCAAAACACCGCCATCGCCACTTACGCCGAGGAGCTTCGCGCCACGTGCGATTTCGACAGCATGATACATCCGAGCCTCGACGGGCGGGTGGCGCTCGCCACCGACGCCGCCGGCAATGCGGTGGGTTACACGGCTCCCTGGAACGAATACATGCTGATCGTCTCGCTGGCGCTGCGGCAGGAAGGAACGGCCCGCGCGCCGGTCGTCGCCCCGCTCTGGCTCGATCCGGCCAATGCGCCCAAGCGATCATACCGCGGCCTGGCCACGCTGACGGACAATCCTGGATCATTTGCCCCCGCTTTCTGTGTTCAACAGCAGTACTACTTCAACCCCGACTTCGCCGGCAATCCGTCGTTCCTCGGCCACTTTCAAAACCATCAACGCGCCGACGCACTGTATTGCACGTACGAGTTGAACCAGGTTTATCGTTACGGCCTCACGGCCGGGGTTAACCCGTCCGGATACCGGGTGGACCGCATTCAAAACCAGGAAGGTGTCTTTGGCCCGGAGGCCGTGGGCAGTTGGGGCGACTTGGATACATTGCTCGAGTTTGTGCAGGACCAACCTCCGGGCGGCGACGCCCGCACGCGCTACGGGTTGACGCGGGTTTCATCCAGCGATACAGCGTGGTGGCCCTATGACGCCGGCCTGGTGGATCATCTGTTCCTGATGTTTGGGCTGGTCGAAGCGCGCAGTCCCGATTTTTTCAAGCAACGCCAGATGTTTCAACCGGTCAGTTCGCGCCCGACGCTCAGGCTCACCACCGAATCCCCCGGGCAGGTGACAATTTCCTGGTCACCGGGCGAGATCGGATTCGCGTTGCAGGAAACCGCCGCGCTCACGCCCGCCCAGTGGACCAATTCGCCCAGCGGCACGAACAATCCCGTCACTCTCCCGGCCGCCAGCCCGCTCAGATTTTATCGCCTGCTCAGGGAATAATCCGTCTGCTGGCGCTCTGTGCGCTGGCACATTGCGGCCGCCTCAAAATGGGTTGACTCCTTTGCAAATCAGGAGCCTTAATCATCACGGCAGCGCAGGCTGGCTGATCTAATGCAGGACGGCTGGAGTTTGCGCGGCCGTTGTCACCAATGAAAGGCCTTCCATGAAACCAAATCCCCTCACTCCCAACTGTGCCGGTTGTCCTCTCAATCGTCGCAAGTTCCTCGCCCGTGGCAGCGCGGCCGCACTGGGCACGCTCGGGTTGCTGTCGTCACCAGACTGGCTTTGCGCCGCGGCGGCCGGGGGCAAACCCCGCATCCGGATTGTCTATGCGCTGCACGCTGAACAGCAGCCGGGGCCGGACTGGCCCAACCAGGGTTTCGATTTCAGACCGGTCATGGACCGCATCAATCAGGAGCTGGCCCGGCGCTGCTCCGGGTTCGAGTTTGTCACCTCGCTGGCCACCGGAGAGGAGCAGGCCAGGAAGATTCTCGACGCGGATCAGGCTGCCGGAGGGATTGACGGCTACCTGGTTTACCAAATGAATTGCTGGAATCGCGTGGTCCAGACCTTCGCCACGTCGGGCAAAGCGGTGCTCTACGCGGACTTTCAATATGGCGGCAGCGGCGGTTTCCTGGTTTACAACGCCGCTTTCCTCCGCAGCCAGGCCGGCAACGTCGGCTTTGTCGCTTCCTCAGACCTCAATGACTTGGTTGCAGCGGTGAAGTGTTTCAAAGTGGTCCAGGAAGGCGGGTCGGTTTCTGATTTCGTGAAGGCCACGTCGGAAGTCCGGAGGAAAGCCACGCCCCGGCCAAGCCGGCTGGCGAACAAGCCCGATGAAGTGAAGTGTCTTTCGGCGGAGGAATGTCAACGCCGTTTCAAGGAATCGAAGATTCTCGCGGTGCGCGGGCAGGACGTGCCACCGCCAACGGAAATCATGGGGATCAAAATCGAGCACATCACCTTCACCGAACTCAACGAGGCCTGGCAGAACGCGGACAAGGACGAAGCAAAGGCGGTCGCCGATCAATGGACGAAGGCCGCCCGGAAAGTGGAAGGGGTGTCACACGAGACGCTCGTCGCCTCGGCCGCCATGTATCTGGCCGAAAAGGCGGTGATGAAGAAACACGGCGCGCAAGGCATCACCATCAACTGTCTCGGCGGGTTTTATGGCGGCCACATTCACGCCTACCCCTGCCTGGGTTTTCACCAGTTGAACAACGAAGCGCTGGTGGGCGGCTGCGAATGTGACGTGCGTTCGGCCGCGACAATGCTGGCCGGCACGATTCTGACGCAAGGCCGACCGGGTTACATCTCCGACCCGGTGATGGACACGGCCAAACGGCAAATCATTTACGCCCACTGCGTGGCAGCCAACAAAGCGTTTGGTCCGGAAGGTCCGGTGAATCCGTTTGAGATTCTCACTCACTCAGAAGACCGTCAGGGCGCGTCGGTGAGGTCGCTGTTGCCGGTGGGTTACCTGACCACCACGCTCGAATTCGATCAGGGCAGGAAGGAAATTCTGTTCCATCGGGCCAAAGCGGTGGCCAATGACCCGGACGACCGGGCCTGCCGCACCAAGCTCTGCGCCGAGCCGGTGGGCGACTTCGAAAAACTGTTCACCGAATGGGATCGCTGGGGCTGGCATCGAGTGACGTTTTACGGCGATCTCAAAGAACCCATCTACGCCCTGGCCAATGCCGTTGGCTGGAAAGTCGTGGAGGAGGCGTGAGAGAACGGTAGAAAGGGCGACCACAGTTTAGCGACACGATTGGCGGCATATCGTTCGTCAGATGGGACGGGATGCCGGACGGAAGCACATCGCGCGGGAGGGTTCGCCCCATGGTCCACCGCCCAGCATTTGGGTTTCTTCGGTGGTGGCGGAAGGGGAGGGATTCGAACCCCCGTTAGGATTGCTCCTAAGCCTGATTTCGAGTCAGACCACTGCTCAGTTTTGCTTAGTAAATATGCGATTTTCCTAGGAAAGTCAATAGTGCGGCTCCCTGCTGTCCGGTGCGGCGGAAAAGTCGTGGCGTGATGGTGGCGTGATGGAGCGAGGAGAACCAACGTTCAGGCAACGAACATTTTTGAATTCTGACCATCTGAGAATTGCGAGGCTGGTTGAGAAACCGCATCGCGACAAGGCAGCGCGCACATGACGGTGACGGCGTTTCTACTGTGCAGAAACAGGGACTGAACTGCACTGCGAATTCGGATCGGGAATGCAGGGTGTTTTGAAGTTCGTCGGCAGCACCTCTGATGCGCGTCGATCGCGATGTGGAAGCGCCCGTTCGCTGTCGAAGATTATCTGACTCCAACCGACAG
>CAADGY010000364.1 GCA_900696665.1 uncultured Acidobacteriota bacterium | reverse complement strand
GTTCAGGATAGAAGTCTCGGAAACCGGGCAAACGTTCCATAAGGCCCGCCGAGGTTAGGGGCGGTGGAGCAAAAGGCAAAACGAAACGAAGCCACCGCGCTTTCGACCGGAATGGAAGGCGCCGCTTGGAGCGCGAATCCCAACCCAGTTTTCCGCCCAAACCGCTGGATGACAAGCATGAGATTCTAATGAAATTCTCTGCCGTCCTGTAAGCGGAGTCGGAACCCGACCGGGCGATCGCGCATCACATCCACAGCTTCTTTTGAAGACCGTCACCCAAGCCAGCTCACTGGGCCGGCGGCGCGGCGGGAGGCGGTGGGGCGAGTTTGAGCACATCGGCGCGCATCTCCTTGCCCGGCTTGAACTTCACCACGGAACGCTGCGGAATGGGCACGTCTGTTTCCGGGGCATTGGGATTGCGCCCGATGCGCGCTTTGCGAACCTTGACCTCAAAGACGCCGAAGTTGCGCAGCTCCACCTTGTCGCCTTTGGCCAGCGCCTCGGCGATGTAATCCAGCGTCTTCTGAACCACGTCCAGAACCTGCTGCTGAACCAGCCCCGTTTCGTTGCTAATGCGAATGACCAGGTCCCGCTTTGTCAGTGTCATAGGGTTAGGGGGTTAGCGTTTATGTTGGTCTTGCTGGACAATCTGTATAACTCCTTTGTCCCCAGCGGTCAAGCAAGGAAATCGGGCGGTTGTCTGGCAAGAACCACAGCCCAAACCGGCCTCGCGCCCGCGTCAGGAGGCTGTTTCCAACTCGGCTAACTCTTCCGGGGTCAACCGAAACTCCGCCGCGCCGATGATCCCCTCAACCTGCCGGGCATTTCGCCCGCCGACAATGGCAGCAGTCACGACCGGATTGCGCAGCGTCCACGCAATGGCGACTTCGCCCGGAGACCGGCCATGGCGCGCTCCGATGCGGCGAAGACGTTCGACGAGGGCGAGGTGTTGCGAAAGTTTCGGCTCTTGAAACTCGGCGTTCTTCTTGCGCCAGTCCGTCGAGGGCAGATTGGCGATGCGTTCTCGCGTCATCGCGCCGGTCAACAAACCCGAGGCCATGGGGGAATAGACAATGACACCGATGCTCTCACGCGCACAGTGCGGCAGCACTTCCTTCTCAATATCGCGGCGGATGAGGGAATAAGGGGGTTGCAGCGATGTCACCGGGGCGATTTTCTGCGCGGCCTTGAGTTCGTCCACCGAGAAATTGGACGTCCCGATCCAGCGGACCTTGCCTTCCTGTTGCAGAGCGGCGAGCGTCTCCCAACCCTCGACCGTTTCCGCAAGGTCGTCCGCCGGCCAGTGAATCTGGTAGAGGTCAATGGTTTCGACCCGCAACCGGCGCAGGCTTTGCTCGACTTCGCGGCGGATGGATTCGGACTTGAGCGAGTAGCCCACTTCGCGTTGGTCATTCCAAACCATGCCGCACTTGGTGAAGACGTAAGGACGTTGGTGCGGCCAAGCCGCCAGCGCCCTGGCCACTACCTTCTCCGAGTGTCCGAGGCCGTAAACCGCGGCAGTGTCAATCCAGTTCACCCCCAGTTCCAAGGCGCGATGGATGGCGGCAATCGAATCTTCGTCATCCTGGACGCCCCAACCGTAGAGCCAGTCACCACCGACCGCCCACGCGCCGAAACCGATGGGCGTGATGGACAGGTCTGAGTTGCCCAGCAGTCGCGTCTTCATGGATGGTATCGTCATGCCGCCAGCGTAGCGGGCCTGCGCGAAGAGGAAAGCTTCGTTTGAAACCCATGCCTCGGCGGATTCAACCTGACCAAATCCCGGCAAGCCGGGGTTGCGCGAGCCAGCCGCGGCGGTTAATACTCCCGGCATGAACACTTCGCCCATCACTGTTTCGTCCGGCGCGAGCTTCAACATCAGCCGGCGCCGTTTTCTCCAGTCCACCTCCGCGATCGCCGCGCTGGCGGCGTTGCGTTCGCTCGGCGCGGATGCGCTCGATATTGTTCATGGCAAGACCCGGCGCGTGGGCCTCATTGGCGCCGGCTGGTATGGGCCTAGTGATTTGTGGCGGCTGGTTCAAGTGGCACCGGTCGAGATCGTTTCCATCTGCGATCCAGACAAGAACATGCTGGCCAGCGCCGTGGAAATCGCCAGCCAGCGGCAGAAGTCCAAAAAGAGGCCGCGCACCTACAACGATTACCGCGAGATGCTCAAGGAAAAGGACCTCGACATCGTGATCATCGGCTCGCCGGATCATTGGCACGCGCTGCACTGCATCGCGGCGCTCGAGGCTGGCGCGGATGTCTATTGCCAAAAGCCCATCAGCCGTGATGTGCGCGAGGGCGAGGCGATGCTCGACGCGGCGCGCAAGCACAAGCGCGTCGTGCAAATCGGCACGCAACGCAAGAGCACGCCCCATCTCATTGACGCCAAGAAGCAGGTCATTGAAGCCGGCCTGCTGGGAAAGATTGGCCACGTGGAGATGTGTTGTTATTTCCACATGCGGGCCAACGGGAATCCTCCGCTCCAGCCCGTGCCGGATCACTTGGATTACGAAATGTGGACCGGCCCCGCGCCGCTCCGGCCTTACGACGGCTCGCCGCATCGCCGCTGGTGGCGCACGTTCATGGAATACGGCAATGGCATCATGGGCGACATGTGCGTGCATACGCTGGACACGATCCGCTGGATGCTTGGCCTCGGCTGGCCCAAACGCATCACTTCGGCCGGCGGCATTTACGTGCAGAAGGACGGCAAGTCGAACATTGCCGACACGCAGGCGGCCACGTTCGAATTCGACAACTTCAACGCCGTCTGGCAGCACCGCACCTGGGGCACGCCGCCCGATCCGGATTACCCGTGGGCGTGGTTCATTTACGGCGAGAAGGGTACGCTCAAGGCCAGCACCATGCGGGCGGATTTCATCCCGCATGATCGCAACGCCAAGCCGATTCGCTTCGAGTGCCTTTACGAGCGCGAGCAATATCCCGAAGATGTGACCGAGAAGGACATCGAGTTGAACGCCGCCCCCGCCACGCGCCGGCACATGCTCGACTTCCTCGCCGCCATTGAGAAGCGCAGTCGTCCGGTCGCGGATATCGAGGAGGGCCATATTTCCACGGCAAGCTGCATCCTGGCGAACGTCGCCATGGAAACCGGTCGGCCTGTGGTTTACGACCCGAAGAAGCGCTTGGTGGTGGGCGACCGCGAAGCCACCAGGATGTTGCGCAAACCGTATCGCTCGCCCTGGAAACACCCTGCGGCGTGACACAGAAAACCAACGACTCACAAACCGCCCGAAGTCCAAATCCGCATGAAACCCTCAAAGTCTGCCTCATGCCTCCGCTCCCTGCCCCTTGTCGCCGCGGTCAGCGCTGCCATCAGTCTCTTGGCGGCTGACCAACCGCCGCTGGATCCGAACCTCGAGCCGCTACGCCCCTGGCTGGGAAAGACCTGGAAGGGTGAGTTCAAAAGCTCCACGCCGGAAAATCCGATCGTGGACATCTCCCGTTGGG
>CAADGY010000363.1 GCA_900696665.1 uncultured Acidobacteriota bacterium | reverse complement strand
GGTCTCGACGAATTGCGGATCGTTCATCAGCACCAGCGCCTGCAAGGGCGTGGCGGTGGTTTCGCGTTTGGCGCTGCACACTTCGCGCGAGGTGGCGTCGAAGGTCAACATCGCCGGCGGTGGCGCGGTGCGGCGCCAGAACGTGTAGAGGCTGCGGCGATAGAGCTTGTCGCCCTTGTCCTGGGTGTAGGTTTTTCCCGTGCCGGATTGCTCCCAAAGGCCCGCAGGTTGATACGGCTTCACACTCGGGCCGCCGAGGGTGCGATTCAGCAACCCGCTGGCCGCGAGCGCGCCGTCGCGAATCTGCTCGGCCAGCAGGCGATGCTTAGGCCCGCGCGCAAGCATTGTGTTGTCCGGATCACGTTCCGCTGATTCTCGCGAAGCTTGCGACGACTGCCGGTAAGTTGCCGATGTAACGATTAAACGATGCAACGCCTTTACGTCCCAGCCGCTCTCCATGAACCAACCAGCCAGCCAGTCGAGCAACTCGGGGTGCGTGGGCAGCTTCCCCTGGCTGCCGAAATCCTCCTGCGACGGGACAATGCCGCGGCCAAAGTGCATCCGCCAGATGCGATTCACCACCACCCGCGAAGTGAGCGGATTCTGGCGATCAATCATCCACCGCGCCAAGCCCAGGCGGTCGCGCGGCTGGTCAGCCGGGAAGGCTAGAATGCTCGACGGGGTATCGGGTTGGACGCGGTCGCCGGGTGCATCGTAGGCGCCGCGTTTCAGCAGGAAGGTTGGACGCGGTTGCGGCAGTTCCTGCATGGTCATGATCTCGCGCACGTCGTTGATCAGGTGGTTTTCTTTCTCGCGGAGTTGTTTCAACTCGGCGAGAGCGGTTTGGTATGGCTCATAATGGCGGGCGAGGAAGTATTCGAGTAACGCTTCACCCTCACCCTCCACCCTCCGAAGTGCTGCTACGGAGGACGGGCGGCCCTCTCCCTCAGGGAGAGGGGGATTGGTTCGCCGGTTGGTTTGAGGTTCGGAAGCCTTACTTTGCTCAACCGCGCCCAACGGATTGGCACGCGACGATTGCTTTCCCCTCTCCCTTGAGGAGAGGGTCAGGGCAAGAGGTTCGCTCGATTCACTTTCACCAAATGCAATCAACTTCACCTCGACCTCCGTTAGACACACATCGAACACCTCAAAGTTATCAATCAACCCGTTCTTGAATCCGCTGTCGCGAAAGCGGCCCGCGAGCGTCAGGTGAATGTTGCCCACCTCCGAGTCGCCCCATTCCTTGCGATGAACAATGTCCTTGTAGAGATTGTCTCGAATAATTTCTGTCTCCAGTCGCTCGCCGTTCACATACAGCCGGATGCCGGCTGCTTTGCTTGAGCCATCATAGGTTACTGCAATGTGCGACCATTCGTTCGTAGGCAAAGCCTGCCTGGCGCGCACCCCAATCGCATTGCCCGGCCAGAAATGAATCAACCCGAAGAATGGACGGCCTTGATCTAGCACCAGTTCGTAGCCGCGACTCCCCGAATCAGTCCAGGCGCGGGAGCGATGCAGAATGACAGCACGGTCCTGTCTCTCCATTGGCTTGAGCCATAGGCTGAACGAAAACGTGTCCGTGCGGTTGAACTCGCCCACGCCTTTGCAGACCAGTTCATTGTCGCCGCTGAACTGGAGGGCATTCCCGTCACGGCCAGTCACAAGTCCTGGCCCATCCACCAACCGCGCGAAGTTCGTTGCATTGACACTGTCCGGTGTCGTGTTGCTGACCACGGTATCGAACGCGAAACGCGCCACCGGCTTCGGCGGACGCACACCCCGAGCGGATTGCATCCAGGCATCGAAAGCGGGCTTAGCCTCTTCTGCCACCTGCTCCAATCGCTGTTCAGCTCCCGTCAGGCTTGAGGTTAGCGACATTCGCTGCTGCGATTTGTCCTCCGGCCAGAGCAGCAGCGTGGGTGTCGGCGTCGCGCGTGTGAAGTGCGAGTAAAGCCCGGACTCGTCAATGTTGTTGAAGAACGCGAACAGCGAATAGTAATCGCGCTGCGTAACCGGATCGTATTTGTGATCGTGACAACGGGCACATTCGAGCGTCAACCCAAGCATCGCCATGCCCATCGTGTTGACGCGGTCGGCGACGTATTCCGTGCGCCATTCTTCCTCGATGCTGCCGCCTTCGTTGGTCTGGCGATGCAGGCGATTGAACGCCGTGGCCAACCGCTGCTCGCGCGTGGCGTTCGGTAACACATCGCCGGCGAGTTGCCAAAGGAGGAACTGGTCGTAGGGCAAATTCTCATTGAACGCCTGGATCACCCAATCGCGCCAAGGCGACATGTCGTAATCCACGTCGGCCTGGTAACCGTAAGTGTCCGCGTAACGCGCCAGATCGAGCCAATCCATCGCCATGCGCTCGCCGTAGGCAGGCGAGGCCAGATATTTTTCCACAACTCGCTCGTAGGCATCCGGAGATTTGTCCGCAAGGAACGAATCAATCTCCTCCACCGTTGGGGGCAGGCCGGTCAAATCCAGCGCCAGACGTCGGATCACTATCTCTCGCGAAGCCTCGGGCGCGGGGCGGAGGTTCTCTGCCTGCAAACGAGACAAGACGAATAAGTCAATGGGATTGCGCACCCACTGTTTGTCGCTGGGCTGCGGTGGCGTGACCTGAGCAACCGGTATAAACGACCAATGGGACTTGAACTCCGCGCCCTCGGCAATCCAGCGTTGGAGCAGTTCCTTTTCGACAGACGAAAGTTTCAGATTCGATTTCTTCGGCGGCATCAGGTCGTCCTCGTCCGTGGTGAAGATGCGCCGCACGAGTTCGCTTTTTTCCGGGTCGCCTGGCTTGATGACCGCCCAGCCGTTCTCCAGTTCCTTGAGCGCACCCTCGCGCGTGTCGAGGCGCAGTTTGCCCTTGCGCGCGCTTTCGTCTGGTCCATGGCACTTGAAGCAGCGATCCGATAGCAGCGGGCGGATGTGGAAATTGAAATCAACCTTGGGTGGTTCAGCAGCGAGTAGGACGGAATTCGGACTCAAGACCGTCAGGAGCGCGGCCAGGAGTGGCAACACCAATCGCTTCAAGCGCGCTGGACCGAATTGACAACAAGAATTCATCGTTCGCGGCCAAAGTGCTAACTGATTCAGTCTGGCAGGCCATCCCGGAATAGCACGCCAAATTCTGGCCCGGCGCTGCGAGCGTCGCCTGAAGCACGCACAATTCCGCGACGAAACTTGAATGCAGAGGGCACGGAGGTTTGCGCAGAGGAGCGCTGAGCCAGACGGCCTGACAGCGCCATCGCCAAACCTCTTGGACTGCGGTGGCAGAGCGCGGCAGCGACACCGCTTGGGGTGACGTAAACAGTCCCAAAGCAGCGTGGCGCTTCGCTCCCTGCCGCATAGACACTCCAGCGAGGTGCGCTCATCGTCACTCTGGATAAACAAAGAACTGCTCGATCTTCCCGTCCGGCATCCGGTACATCAACGTCCTCAATGTCCCTTTCCGAAGCGTCAGCCGGGTCGTGGTCACTTCCATACCCCCGCGCTCGTAGGAGGTTAGGACTTCGACTTTGCGAACTGTGCCATAGCCTTTCAATCGCTTCGCCGCTCCAGCGAGTTTCTCGTCCGTGAGGTAAAAGTTGAACTCCTCGCTGAGTTCTTCACGGTTGACGCGGCGTTTCTGGTAGCTTGTGAACATTTTCTTCGCCAT
>CAADGY010000362.1 GCA_900696665.1 uncultured Acidobacteriota bacterium | reverse complement strand
TGCCGCCATCGGCGGATGGAAGCTGACCACTATCACCTTCTACACTTCCGGGCAGTATTACAGCCCGAGCTTTTCGGGGTCCGATCCATCGAACACCAATACGGTGGGCGGCATACCGGACCGCATCTGCGACGGCAACCTGTCCAGTTCACAGCGGTCGCTGTACCGCTGGTTCGCTCCGGAGTGCTTCGCCGTGCCTGCTCCGGGTCACTTTGGCAACGCCGGGGTCAACAGCCTGATCCGGCCCGGGTACCTGCTCCACCATCTCACGATCGCCAAGGAGTTCAAGCTCAGTGAGCGCTTCCGGCTGGAGTACGTGGCCTCGGCTTCCAACGTGTTCAATCATCCGACGTTCAACCCGCCCATCAGCAACATTTCCGTGCCCGGAACGGGGCAGATCACGAGCATTCTGGCGGGCGCGGACCTGTCGATTGAAGGAACCAGGGCGCGGGAGATCGGCATGACGCTGCGGCTGCGGTGGTGAACGGATCGTACGGTTGCCGGGGCTTCGCCGTTGAAATTCTGAACAATGTTGGCGCCAGGCGCCCGGCAGTACACTGAAGGCGTAACAGCTCCGCCGTTTGCGGCGTGACCCTGTATGCCAATCCGATGTGAACGCGGAAAATGCCTGCAACATGGCCCCGGATCTCCAGCCGGATCCTGGGGGCCGCAGGGCACGGCGGGTCTACGCAGCCTTCGTCTGCACTGACGAAAACCGATTGACAACAACGCACCGGTCCTGCTCCCAGGGGATCGGCACGCGCGCGACAGGTGCCGCTTTGGCGTTGCTGTTGGCGGTGCTGGGGCTGCCTTGTGGGGCAAATCCCTCTTGCCTAATGCGACGAACGCCCGCGCCTTGCCGGCAATCGCCATTGCCGACGTGTCGAGCTCGGGCGTCGAGCGGACCAGTTGAAGGGCGAGACCGTAATAGCGGATTCCCATCTTCGGAACGGCCGAACAGGGTCAGTCCATTGCCCATCAGGTTGAGGTAGCGGATGTGAGCCCCGATGTCCTTCAGCTCGATCGAGGTCTTCAGTGCCCCCGCCAGGAGTTCAAGCGGCGTGCCGGTGTCCCCATCCATGAACGCAATAATGCCCGGTGCAGATCCCGGCCGCGTTGCCCGCCATGTGAAGTTCCTGCGAATGCAGATAGAGGGAGCATAAGAGCTCAAAACTCAGCGAGCGCCCTGCATCAGGAGAACCTCGCCGGGGCGAACCGGATCGCCGCCGTTGTCGAAGCGTGTAAAAAAATGGGAAAACACCACGGATGCGCCTCCCAGTAGCGCCGAATCGGGGGCGTGAGTGGTGGGGACGATCCGGACTGGTGCGAGCGTATATCGTGGAGCGCGGCCTTTCAGAACGGCCCAGATCCGCGCTTCGATCAAGTCCCAGGCATCGGCGGCAAAGTCGCCCACTATGATGGCCTCCGGATTGAAAACCATCAGCAGGTTGGCAAACCCGAGAGCCAGAGCATCAGCGACCTCACCCAAGGCACGTGTGGCTGCCTCATCGCCTTGCCGCGCGAGATCCAGTATCTCCGGCGCATCACAGCGCGTTGCATCCGGTAGTCCGGCATACCCGGCATACAGGCGGCACAGCGCTTTGTCGGAAGCATACTGTTCCCAGCAGCCGCGGTTTCCGCAGGTGCATTGAAGTCCGTCCGGGTGCAGAATGATATGCCCGCATTCTCCTCCGACAGCCGTAGCGCCTTCGAGTAAGTGGCCTCCAGTGAATACTCCCGTTCCGAGACCGCCGGCAGTCGCAACAAAAATAAAATCCTGCAGCGGCTTGCTGCCCGGCTCGGCGAACCATTTTTCCGCGAGCGCGGAGAGACGGGCGTTGTTCTCGAAGTAAAACGGGAGTTGCAGCCGGCCTCGCAACGGCGTCCCGAAATCCACGTTGAACCAGTTCAGATTTTCGGCTGCGATCACCCGTCCGCCAAACCGCTCGATTGAACCTGGAAGTCCAACACCGACCCCGAGCACCCGGCTTGAGCCTGCCTGGTCAAGCATGCTCCGGATAGCCGCATGGGCACGCTGCGCCAACACCTGGGGATTGGAATTCCAGGGGATCAGTTTCTGCCGGAGAAAGCGCCCGCTGAGATCCGCCAGAGCCAGCCTGGTACCGCCAGCTTTGATTTCCAGTGCGATGGCGAGCATGGAATCCGTGGCCAGGTGCAACGCTGTGGGCCGCCGGCCCACCTGCGAGTACTTTTCGAGTTTTTCTTCGGTAAGAACTCCTCTGCGAACCAGGCGGTTCACGATGAAGCTGATGGAACTGGGAGAAAGTCCGGTGATGCGAGAAAGATCGGACCTTGAGATGGTGGGATTATTCCGGACGGCATTGAGGATGAGCCGCTCATTTGCCTGCCGCAGAACTGATTTCTGAAGCGCTCCGCGGGTCGTGAAAGTGACGGACATGAATACAAGAGCTTCAACATTATTCCAGTTTGTAAAAAAAACGTCAATAGGCTTTTCTATAGATCCATCTGAAGGGACGCCAGCGTATTTATGGTAGTATTACGTAAAAAAAAATGATGCTACGCTGTTCGGTTTTGCTCACGCTTCTTGCGGCGCTGTGTCAGGCTCAATCGCCGCCTAAGGAAAAAGTAGCCGGGCCGAAGCCCGACATCCCGGTACTGTATCAGAGCATCGTCATCACGGCGTCGCCGGTCCAGCCCTCGCTCGAACGGCGGAACGAAGAGGTGTTCCGGCAGACTCTTTTTTCCCGCGACGACCAGCTATTTCACCTGCTTGCGGCGGGCATCGACGCGGGCCAGCACGAAGGCGGCGGCAAGTCGATCGAGGTTCGCCGGTTTGGCTTCAATCTCGATCATGGAGGCGTCAACGGTGGTCTGAAAGTCCTGGTAGACAACGTGCAACAGAACCAGGGAACGCAGGGCCACGGTCAGGGGTATTTGGGCTCGCTCAAGTCTTTGAGCCCGGAACTCGTGCAGGAGGTCAGCATCGTCAATGGCCCGTTCAGCGCCGAGTATGGGGACTTCAGCGGGCTGGGCGTGGTGCACATCCGCCTACGGGAATCACTGCCCGATGTCTGGACGGCCCGGATACAGGGGGGGTCTTTCAATGCACAACGCGGGTTCCTGGCTTTCAGTCCGGAACTGCAGGATGCCGAGTCTTTCATTGCGTATGAAGGCTCCCGGACGGATGGTCCTTTCCTCAAACCCCTGGGCTACCGGCGCGACAATGTGACCGGCAACTATACACGGCGGCTTTCGGAAAGGCGATCCGTGGGATTGAAGTGGAACGGCGGCCGCAACGATTTTTACTCGTCGGGACAACTCCCGCTGGACCTCGTCAATGCGGGACGGCTGGACCGGTTTGCTTCACTCGACCCCGGCGACGGGGGGCGGGTGCGCGCCGGCACGGCTGGACTCTATTACCGGGCGGATACAGCCGGAGGCGGGGTTTGGAAACTCGACGGCTTTCTCAGCCGGTCTTTGTTCGATCTCTATTCAAACTTCACTTTTTTCCTCAACGACCCGGTGAACGGAGACGGCATCCAGCAGCACGACTCGCGGCTGCAGGAAGGCGCCAATCTGCAATACACCCAGCCACACTCCTGGGCTGGAGCAAGCGGTCTGTTCACAGCCGGTGGAAATTTCCACGCTAACCAGATCAACGTCGGGATGTACCCGCGCATCAACCGCACGCCTCTAGGGATTACCCTGCGTGCGCATGCGTCCGTCACCAATGGCGCTGGGTATGTGCAGGAGGTGTTCAGCCTGCTGAACAACCGTCTCCAGGTGGGTGGAGGCTTGCGATACGACCTGTTTTCCTTCGACCTGGATGACAGAGCCGACCCGGACGGGAGCATGGTGCGGCGGCAGGGTAACATACAACCGAAGGCGAACATCGCGTTCACACCCAGCCGCAGCGTACCGGCAACCTTGTATTTCAACTACGGCCGCGGCATTTCATCGCTGGATGCGCGTGGCATTGTGGAAGCTCCGCGTGGAGATCTGCTTGCGACAACCGATTTCTATCAGCTGGGAACTTCCCACCAGTTTGGAAGGTACGCATTCACGACAGACTTGTTCTGGATCGACCGGTCGAACGAACTCGTCTACATACCCGACGACGGCTCGCTCGAGTTTGCCGGACCCAGCCGGGCATATGGCTTCGAGGCGAAGGCATCCATCGGGATCACGCGAAGGCTCGCACTCGAGGGGGGCATCACGAAGGTTCTCAACTCCTACTACCGCGGGACCAATCCGCGGGAGTACATCGAGCGTGCTCCGCATTTTGCCGCAAACGGCGCAATAACGGTGGCCGGGTGGCATGGGTGGAGTGGTTCGCTCCGCCTGCGCGCAATTAATCACTACAGACTCGATCCGCTGGACCCCACAATCCGCGCCGCCGGCCACACCGTGGTGGATTTCAGCGCGTCACGCCGTATCCGCCGCGGTGTCGAGTTCAATATCGCCATCGACAATCTTACCGACAGGGCGTACTTCGAAACGCAGAATTACCTCGAATCGAGGTTGCAAAACGCGTTACCCACGGAAAGGATTCACGGCACGCCAGGCTATCCTATCTCGGTAATGGTGGGGCTTACCTTCCGATTTCGCGGGAAGCAGTAGCCGGAACAGACTCAGGCACTGAAAAGGGACCGCCACTCCTGACAACCGCATCGATCAGGCTCTGGTCGACGAACTCCATCCATGGCTCCTCGAAAGAGCCGGCCAGGCTGGCGCTTTGCGTGGGTTGCGCCGGCCGGGCAAGCGGTGCCAGTTGTGCGAGCGCAAGGGCGGGAATGACCGGCGCCGGAGCGCATACTTCCGGCAGCAAGTCCGGAAATGGCTCCACCGTTGTGCTGCACTCAACCTCCAAGGGGAAGCACACGAATCCGCATTGCGGGGGATCGGTCTCTGACGCAGGTGCGGGAGGAGGAGGCGCGGGCGCGGATGCACGCGTCATCGCTTCCCCAACAGCCTGTAAACGCAACAACGCCGATTGGTTGTATTCCTCCTGAAAAAGCTTGCGATGTGCCGCGGAACAGAACTGTTGTTTGCCCAGCAACCGGTGCAGCAGCGGCATCGGTCGCCCGCACTGAAGGCAGGTGCTCATACGCCCACTTTTATTGTGTAGGGTCCGGATCGCAAATTCCATGCGGTAGTGAGCTTTTGTGGCTGCCTTAGGGTCTAGCAATCCCCCATCCTAGTTAAATCCCCTACGGGAGGCAGAGTCCTTACAGCGGATCTTCCTTATAGCGGCTGCTAGCTGCTGCAAGGGCAAAAATTGGAGATCGTGATGTCGAAGCAGGAGCAGATACAAAGAGAGTTGGAGGTGTTGCGCGCGGCAGTGCCCGAGGTGCGTGGTGTACTGGTGGCGTCTACGGAAGGCTTGCCGATTGCGCATTCGTTCACGAACGGCGCCGATCCACAGCGCGTAGCCGCCATGTCGGCGGCGGCTTCGAGCCTGGGCCGCCGGATCAGCGAGAGCCTGAATGCCGGTTCGCTGATGGAAGTGTCGGTTGCAGGGAGCGAGGGTCACATCTTTGTCTACTCGGCTGGAACCAGGGCGGTGCTGGCCGTTGTCGGGCCAGCCGGAGCTAATGCCGGCCTGATTCACCTGGAAGCCCGCGACGCAGCAAAAGCAATCCTGGAGATTTTCGGTCCTTGATTTTCCCGATGAGGTAAGGTTTCGCATGCAGAGAAGAATCGCTTGCGGGCTGTTAGAATTGTCCTTACCTCATCGATGCCCCAACCTTCAGAGATCCACTCCGGTCCCGTAGCGGCGGCAGGTCTCCCACGGCGCAGCCTCACCGGGCTGCTTACACTTGTCGCGATCTATGCGCTCATTGTGCTGGTGCTGCCACGGCCGGCTTCTCTCACTCCTGAAGCCTGGCGGCTCCTGGGCATTTTCATAGCGACAGTGGCGGGGCTGGTGCTTCAGCCCATTCCTGGTGGGGCGCTCGTACTCATCGCCATAACGATCGCTTCCGTATCGGGCGGTCTCACAATCCAGCAGTCTCTCGCAGGGTATTCCGACCCCACCGTATGGCTGGTGATGGCGGCGTTCTTTATCTCCCGTGCCTTGCTGAACACGGGACTGGCAAAGCGCATAGCATTACTGTTCGTCCGCACGGTTGGCAAAACCTCCCTCGGAGTGTCGTATGCGCTCGCGGCATCCGATATGGTGCTCGCCACTATCATTCCATCGAACGGCGCCCGTTCCGGCGGCGTGATTCTGCCCATTGTCCGCTCCATCGCGGAGCTATACGGATCGCACCCCGGCGCGACGGCGGGACTGCTGGGATCGTTCCTGATGACTGCGGTGTACCAGAGCATCTGTGTGACGGCGGCTATGTTTTTCACAGGCCAGGCCAGCAATCCGCTAGCGGCCCGGATCGCCGCCGATTTCGGCTACAGCGTGACGTGGTCCAGTTGGTTCGTGGCCGGCCTTGTGCCCGGGTTATGCTCGCTGCTCATCGTGCCGCTCGTGGTTATGAAGATCAATCCGCCGTCCATCCGGAGAACTCCGGAAGCGGCGGCATTTGCCGCGGGCGAACTCCGCCGGATGGGACCGATGAGCGGGCGGGAGAAGATCCTGTTCGTCATATTCATATCGGTGTGCGGCCTGTGGGTAACATCGGGCTGGCACAACATTGACATCACGGTGACCGCGCTGTTTGGAGCGGCGGCCCTGCTGCTGACCGGTATTCTCAGTTGGGAGGACGTAAAGAGCGAGCGGTCCGCCTGGGATATCTTCATCTGGTATGGAGGCTTGCTGCGGCTGGGGAAAGCCTTGAACGACGCTGGAGTGACGGCGGAGTTTGCGAAAGCCGTCGGAAGCTTTTTTAGCGGCTATACATGGTTGGTGTTATTCGTCAGCGCGCTCCTGATCTATTTCTATGCACACTACGCTTTTGCCAGCATTACAGCGCATATTCTCGCGATGTACCCGCCGTTTCTGGCGGTGCTGGTGGCGCAGGGTGCGCCCGTGGGACTGGTCGTGTTTGCCTTCGCCTGTTTCACGAACCTCTCCGCCGGGCTAACCAACTATGGCACCACGCCGAGCCCCATGTTCTTTGCTCATGACTATGTGCCGCTCAGCAAATGGTGGCAAGCGGGCTTCGTTGTGGCGGCTGTGAATATCACGATCTGGGGGACGATCGGGTTCGCATGGTGGCGTCTCCTCGGAATTTGGTAGAGGCTGCGGCGCCGGTTATGTCTGTTCAGCCTGGCCAAGGAGCTCATGCTAAGATTTGGCCATTGGAGGGAAGAAGGAACGATGCCTGCTTTATCACGAAGAGATTTTCTACGAGCCGGACTTTCTGCCGGCGCCCTGGGTATGACGTCGAGTTTTCCACTCACGGCTGCGAAGGACGCGGCTACCGAGTGGGTGACTCTTGGCAAGTCCGGGGTGAGTGTAACCCGGCTTGCGTTCGGGACTGGCAGTAATGGCGGACGTGTGCAGCGCCAGTTGGGCCAGGAAGAATTTACGAGGCTGGTCCGCTATGCATACGATCGCGGCATTCGGTTCTTCGAGACCGCGGAATCCTACAGGGAGATGCATCAGATGCTGGGCATCGCCTTGAAAGGCATTCCACGCGACACGTACCGTTTGATGACGAAGGTCACCACGCGCCAGGGCACAGATCCGCAGGCGAAGATCGACGAACTTCGCAAACTATCCAACACAGAGTACTTCGATATCGCGCTGCTTCATTGGCAGCACACGGCGACATGGCCGCAGGACACGGTTCGCTGGCAGGATGGTCTGCAGGAAGCCGAGGTGAGAAAGGCGGTAATCGCCCATGGCGCATCGGTTCATGGCCTGCCCGCGTTGCGCCGGTTTCCCGGCAATCAGTGGTTACAGGTTGCGCTGTTCCGCACGAATCACAACGGCACGAGGATGGACGCCGAAGACTACAACACGAACGGCCCCGGTGACGTTAAGGAAGTGTTGTCGCATGTCACGCAGGTCGCGAAAGAAGGCATCGGTGTCATCGGTATGAAGTTGATCGGCGAAGGCGCATTCACGAGCCGCGAAGATCGCCAGAAGGCGATGCGGTTTGCGTTTCGCCGGGCTGGCGTGCAGTCCGTGACTGTCGGCTACAAGAACACGGCCGAGATCGACGAAGCGATCGAAAATCTGAATCTCGCTCTGGCATAAACCGCGGCGGCTGTGCGGGCGCGGCTTCGCTGGCAAAGAGCGGCCTCAAAGCGTTTTGATGGGTCTATCCGGATACGCGCCGGGTTTGCGCCGCCGGGGCCGCCACCTGTTCCTTCCAGCGCATTCTGGCCCGCCATTCCTGGTACAGCGTGGAGAAACCCGCCCAATAGTAGCCGGAGACAAACAGCAGCAGGAAGGGAATAGCGAAAAAGTTATACGTGTCAATGGCAAACAGAACCATCACCACGAAGTAGGATCCAATCCCGAGTTCGATATAAGGCAACCAACCGCTGCGGCTGCGATACCGTACTGCCCGCACATTCCCGCGTTGTCCGCCGAGCGCGAACTTTGGCGTTCTTACAAACGCGGTCTGGACACCCAGGAGCGCTTCGAGAACGGCGCGGGTGTTGCTGACGGTGAGGCCGATGCCCGCCGCTATCAGAAACGGAAGCAGCAGGATGGATTTTTTCCAGCTTCCGGGCGACAGTTCCTTCTGCGCGAAAACATAAAAGACGGAGATGGACCAGAAGGAGGCGATAATTAGCGGGAGATCGACGGTCACCATCTGGAACCAGCCCATGTAAAACCGCACAATCATGACCGGGAGCATCAGCGCGGAAAGAGCCAGCATGAGGGGGTAGGCAATGTTCGGGGTCAGGTGAAGGAACGCTTCGACTTTGGTCCGCAGGGGGATAGGAGCCCGCAGAATGGTGGGAAGCAGCTTGCGGGCAACCTGCGTCAGTCCCTTGGCCCACCGCGACTGCTGCACCTGAAAAGCATAGGTGTCCGCCGGTAATTCCGACGGGCATTCCACGTCCGGTACATAGACGAACCGCCACCCCTTGAGCTGGGCACGGTAGCTCAGGTCCGAATCCTCTGTGAGCGTGTCGTGTTGCCACCCGCCCGCGTCCTCAATCATGCTCCGTCTGAGGATGCCGGCGGTTCCGTTAAAATTGAAGAACAGTCCCCGTCCGCACCGTGCCGCGTGTTCCAGCACGAAATGCGCGTCCAGCAGCATCGCCTGTACCTCTGTCAGCAGGCTGGAATCCCGGTTCAGATAAGTCCACCGCGATTGGACAACGCCCACCTGCGGGTCCGTAAAAAATCCCACCGTTCTGGTCAGAAAATCACGAGGAGGTACGAAGTCGGCATCGAAAATGGCGACCAGTTCCCCAGTGGCCGACTTCAAACCTTCCTGCAAAGCGCCCGCTTTAAATCCTTCTCGATTCTCGCGATGATGATACTCGATGGGGTATCCGCGAGCCGCCCATTCGCCTACCAGCCGTCCGGTGAACGGGTGTGTCTCGTCCGTCGAATCGTCCAGTACCTGAATCTGGAGAAGATCCCGGGGATAGTCGATGCGGCAGACCGCTTCCAGCAACCGCTCGACCACATAGCGTTCGTTGTAAAGGGGAAGCTGGATAGTGACAGGCGGCAACTGTTCGAACGTGCGGTCCGGCATCGTCCGAAGTTTCGTCCGATGCCGCAGATAGGTTCGAATCACCTCGTAACGGTGCACGCCATAAATAGACAGGATGGAGAGGATCAGAAAATAGGGAATCAAAAGAGACCAGTCAAACCACTCCAACTGATGAATCCCGGCGAAGGAATCGTCGAACAGACTCCTGGACAACAGATCCCAGCCGGATTCGGCCGATATGAGCATCATCGCGTATCTACCATCAGCCTGCCGAACTGCTCAGGAACCACTCTATTCTACATCCTTTTGCGTGCGATGAAACTGGAAAGACGGTTGAGTAAGGGAAAGTAAATCTTTCTATTTGTTTATCTTGGCGGATGAGCAGAGAGTTCCGCGCCGCGCGATGCGCGTTCCGGGCATCTGCGCACCCGCGTGCCAACAGTAGAATGGACATGTAACCGGTTCGAGCCATATGGAAACCCACCTGAGAACGCTGGCGATTCTATTCCTGCTATTCGCGGCGATTGGCGGTGCCGGTTCCCTGCTGGTTATCCTGACCGCCGGAGGCCTCGGGCCGCTCATGGGCCTGTCGGCAGGAATGAGCATGGCGGATGTTCCCACCCCATCACTAATCCTGGCGCTGGCGCTTTCCTTTACACTCGTGCTGTCGATTCCGACGCTCATTGCAGGCTATGGGCTCCTCCATCTGCGTCCGTGGAGCAGGGTTCTGGGCATCATCTGTTCGTCTTTCTTGCTGCCCGTCATTCCGCTGGGCTCTATCCTGGGCGCCTATGGATTCTGGGTGCTGATGTCGGTGGAGACGGAGCCGCTGTTCAGTGAAAACTCTTTGAATCCCTGGAAAAGCTAGCGTAGTGCGGTAATGTATCAATTACCTGAAGGCCTCCTGTCTTCACGTGGCCCTGCTCGTCAATTTCCAAAGATCTAAGGTGGAATGGAAGCGAGTCCCCTCAGGGCAAGTAGCATCTGGGCCGTGAAAATACCCCCTAATGGGGTGGCCCTATACCCTCATTCATCTTGATTGAGAGGGGGAATTCTGAGAACATGGTCTACAGAAGGGTCGGACTCACCTTGGACTAAGCGGATTCCCCGAGATATTTGCTTCTCCCCTCGGTCATGGTCAGATCTTCTCAGATATTTGGCTTGGGATTCGATGCCTTAGCCGGAAAGTGTTGGTCAGGAAATGAAACTTTACGTTGGGAATCTGCCATTCCAAGCAAATGAGACTGATCTGCAGGAATGGTTCACTCAGTCCGGTGTAACAGTCGATTCGGTCACAATTATTCGGGATCGGTTTTCGGGCGATCCGAGAGGTTTTGGGTTTGTCGAAATTGAGGATCCCGCGCAGGCCAATCTTGCGATACGGGTATGTAATGGTAAAGACATGCACGGGCGCAATCTGGTTGTGAACGAAGCGCGTCCGATGACCGGGGGTGGAGGCGCGGGCGGCGGTGGCCGCGGCGGGCGGCCGTCTTCCCGTGGCGCCGGTGGCGGTGGTGGGCGAAATCGCTGGTGATCTTCGCAGGAATAAGTTCGGCCCCGGCGCGGCCTTGATGCGCCATCCCGGTTAAGAGGGCGAATCGGACGGGATGTCCGCGTTCCGGCCGGCCGCCTGCAATTCCAGGTAGCGGTTCCGGCTCTCTACAATTGCCTTTCGTGCCTCGCGTGGTCCTCCCCACCCCTGCATCGTTGTCACGCGCCCTTCCAATTCCTTATAAATCCCAAAGAAGTGCTCAATTTCCCGGCGCACATGGGGGAAAATCTGATCCATGGTGTGGATTTGGTTGTAGCGCGGATTCCGGTTCGGTACGGCTAGCACCTTCTGATCTCCTTCCTGGTCGTCCACCATGTTTAGGATGCCCACCGGGCGTACTTCGATCATGCACCCGGTAAAGCTGGGTTCCTGCACCAGAACCAGGACATCCATGGGGTCCCCGTCTTCGGCTAACGTTCCAGGAATGAAGCCGTAATCGCCGGGATAATGCATAGGAGAGTACAAAGAACGGTCGAGCCGGAATAGCTCCAGCTTGCCGTCATATTCATACTTGTTCGCCGAGTTCTTTGGGATTTCAATGATCGCCCGAACCAGTTCGGGGCACTCAGGGCCGGGATCCAGATGGTAAAGCGATGGCACCAGTACAGCGTAACATGCAGGGGCGCTTTCGCCGTGCCATTCCGGAACGGAGTTCGTCATCCCTGATACGAGAAGTTGCGGCTCGTATCCTCCTACTACAACATGTAGACCTTAGCGTAGTAATGAGAAAAAAGTATTGCAACCTTCGGCAGGCCATGCGACAATCCATTCAGTGGTAAAAAGTGGTTGTGAGTGGAGCTAGGTGGATCAAAATCCCACACCCGCTGACGTCGTCGAGCCTCCCCGGGGGTTCCTGCCGGCACGCGTGGATGAAAAAGGCCGCCTCAAGCTCCCCGTGGCCGTACAGCAATATTTAGCGAGTTTCGGACAAGAAAAGGTTTTTATTACCAGCCTGGATACTCGCATAGCTCGAATTTATCCTATTTCAGTTTGGAAAGAAAACGAGATTTTCTTCGAGCAGGCAAGTGAGGATCCGGACGCTGCCGAGGATGTGGCGTTCATCGCGGCGTATCTGGGCGCGGATTCCGAGCCGGACGGGCAAGGGCGTCTGTTGCTGCCCACAGACTTGCGCCGGACGTTGAACCTCGAGAACCAGCAGGTTTGGCTGTCCTGTTACAAAGGCAGAATTAACGTTTTCAGTAAAGAGATTTTCGAGCAGCGGAAGCAGCGGGCGCTCGGCGGGTTGGACGAGAAACTGCGCCTGTTGGAGAGGCGGGGCTTCAGGTAGGCGCCATGTATGCACGCTCCGGTTCTGGTCGACGAGGTGATCGAGTATCTCGCGCTCCGGAGCGGCGGCATCTATTTGGACGCGACGGCCGGCCTCGGGGGGCACACCGCGGCGATTGCTCGCAGGGTCACCGAAGGGATGGTGATTGCGAACGACCGGGACGCGGAGTCGCTCGACATCGCCAGACGGAACACGGCCGAATGGGCCAGTCGAATCCGCTACGTGCAGGGAACGTTTTCGGGTCTGTCCTCCACCCTGCCGGTTCTGGGACTCGCCCAGGTCGACGGCTTGGTCGCCGACCTGGGTGTGAGCCGGTATCAGTTGACGGACGCCGGGCGAGGGTTTTCGCTGATGGCGAGAGGACCGTTGGACATGCGGATGGATCGCAGCCAGGGCGTGCCGGCTGCCGACATCGTCAATCACTATGCCGAAAAGGCGCTCGCCGATTTGATTTATCAACTGGGCGAAGAAAGGAGGGCGCGGAAGATAGCCAGAGCAATCGTCCGGGCGCGGCCAATTCGGGACAGTCTGCACTTGGCAGGAGTCATCGAAGGGGCCGTGCACCGGACGGGACGGCTTCACCCGGCTACGCAGACATTTATGGCCCTCCGGATTTTCGTGAACGACGAGACAGGGCAGTTGGATGATCTTCTCGAGCAGGCTCCATCACTGGTGAAGAGTGGCGGCAGGATTGTAATCATCTCCTTCATGTCGCTGGAGGACAGGAAGGTGAAGCGGAAGTTTCAGGCGCTGGCCCGCGCGGGCAAAGCGCGAATTCTGACCAGACATGTGGTCACCCCAAAGGAAGAAGAAGTGAGAAGGAACCCGGCGTCGAGGAGTGCTAAGCTCCGGGCGCTGGAGATGAGCTGATCAGAAAATGGCGTCACTGGCGACTTTCTACAACCGATTTGCGGGATCCAAAACGATGGATACCGCGTTTGCTGCCGGCACGGGCCGGGCACACGACGATGTGTTCCGGTCCCGCGCAATCCCCAACGAAGACATCTACTTTTTCGTGAAGCAGATTGACAATACAAACGTCGTACGGCAGCCTGACAGCCAGGCGCCGCAAATCTGCTGGAAGCTGATCGGCATAGCGTCTGTTCTTTCTCTGCTGCTCGTCGCGCTACTGATTCCGAATGCATACAGCCTGCTCGCGGGCTATGAGATGGAGGCGTTGCGGGAACAGCGGGAAATGCTGGAGCGCGAGAAACTCAGCCTGGAGCTAGAAGCGTCGCGGCTGCTGAGTCCGGAGCGGCTTCAAGAACTGGCCAATGCGCAACAATTCATCGATCCGGCCCCCGGAACGGTAGTGTATCTGGATCCGAAAGACGGTTCCCTGGCCCTGAACGTACCGGCCAAGAAGTGACGCCCCTCGCGGACTTGACCCGTGCGTGCGCGATATGAAGATACGAGACTGGGCCACCCGGCGGCGGAAGAGCCGGGGTGGTGTGTACGACCCACCAAGTTGGGGCACAACTGATGAAACCGCCGAGCCGGAATCGGTCCGGCGGTTACGTCATCTGGCCCGGTTTGCCCTGATCTGGGCGATTATCATCATAGCCCGGCTCGTTTATCTGCAAATCTTCTCCCACGCCGAATACAGCCACCTCGCCGAGCAGCAGCAGGAACGCACGTTGGAGATCCTGGCGCCACGCGGCACCATCTACGACCGTTCCGGCGAGCCGCTTGCCATGAGCGTGCCGGTGGATTCGATCTGCATCAATCCCCAACAGATAAAGGATTTCGCAGTGGCAGCGGAGATTCTTGCTGGCGTCCTGAACATCGATAAGCAACAGTTGCTGGAACGGATGCGCTGGGCGAAAGAGCACGATCGCGGCTTCCTGTGGGTGAAGCGAAAGCTGGAACCGGAGGAATCGCGCCGGCTGCGCGCACTGAACCTTGGCTGGGTGGAGTTCCGCAAAGAGAGCCGCCGGTTCTATCCGAAAGGACAATTGGCCGCACACGTTATCGGCGCGGTGGACTATCGGGAACGCGGCAATGCCGGCCTCGAGTTGAGCCTGGACGATGAGCTTGCGGGCCGGGCCGGTACGTTGCGCATGATGGCGGACGTCCGCCAGAGGGGATTCGAGACCGAGATGTCGGTGGAACCCGTGCCGGGCGTGAGTCTCACGACCACGATCGACGAAAGGATTCAATTCTCCGCGGAAAAGGCGCTCGGCGAGGCCGTGGTTTCGAATCAGTGTACAACGGGCAGCCTGGTGGTCATGGATCCACGCAACGGAGACATCCTGGCTCTTGCCAACTATCCGACTTTCGATCCGAACGCTCCCGTAGCGGACTTGAGTAAACGCGCCAACCTTTCGGTGTCGACGCCGTTCGAGCCGGGCTCCGTATTCAAGGTGATTACGGTATCGGCCGCCCTCGAGACTACACGGCTGCGGCCGGAGACCATTATTCCGTGCGGCAACGGATCCATCAATTTGTTTGGCCGTCTGATTCACGACCACAAGGCGCATTCCGCTCTGCCAATGGCGGAGGTTATCGCCAAATCGAGTAACATCGGGGCGATTAACGTTGCTCTCCAGGTAGGGAACGAGCGCCTGTTGGAATACGTCCGGCGATTCGGATTCGGTTCACGCACGGGCGTCCCTCTGCCGGGTGAGTCTTCAGGCCTGGTCAGGGATTTGAGGCTGTGGGGCAAGAGCTCAATCGGCTCAGTGGCCATGGGGCACGAGATCAGCACCACGACAGTACAACTGGCGCAGGCGTGCTCTGTGATCGCCAATGGTGGACTGCTGATAAAGCCGCGCCTGATCCTGCAACGCCAGGCGCCCGGCATGAGAGCCGAACCGCAGCCGCCGCATCCCGCCAAGCGCATCCTGAAACCCGAGACCTCTATCACCATGCGGCGGATGATGGAGGGCGTGGTCCTGCACGGCACCGGTACGCGCGCGAAACTGGACGGCTATACGGCGGGAGGCAAAACCGGCTCGGCGCAGATCTTCGACCTGGTTCATCGAGTGTATACGCACAAGTACAACGCGTCATTTATAGGATTTGCGCCGCTGACGAATCCCGCCATCGTTGTCGTTGTGACGCTCAACGGCGCATCAAGATTTGGAGGAGCGGTAGCTGCTCCGGTGTTCCGCGAAGTTGCATCGGCGGCTCTTAGAATTCTGGATGTTCCGCGCGACCTGCCGTACGAACTGCCGCAACTGGCCAAGAAAGAAGAGCCCGAGGATGACTACGATCTCGCGATTGCGGAAGTAGGCGGCGCACCGGACGCGGAGATGCTGCTCGCCGCTACCGGAGGCGCACAGGAGAGGAACAACGCAACTCCGGTGCTGGTGCCCGCGGCATACCCGGCGGAATTGCTTGGCCCTGCCGTGCCGGATTTTTCCGGCAAAACGGTTCGAGCCGTGATTGAGGAATCAGCCGCCCAGGGGCTTCCGGTAGAGTTCACGGGCAGCGGCGTAGCCAGAGGCCAATACCCGCCGGCCGGTGTCCGGCTCAAATCGGGAGAAAGAGTCCGAGTGCGGTTCGCCCGGTGAAACCATGACGCTGGGTGAGATCTTCGAAGGCGCCGAACCAAAAGCCGGACTTCCGGAGAAACTGGCCAATACCCCTATCGCCGGCCTCGAATATGACTCGCGCCGCATCCAGCAGGGATTCCTGTTTTTTGCATTCGAGGGAGCCCGGGCGGACGGCCGCAAGTACGCTCAGCAGGCGCTCGACAGGGGCGCCGTTGCCGTTGTTGGAGAGTCGCCGCCGCCGGCGGATTTCCGGGGCACTTGGATTGAAGTAGCGCATGGACGGCAGACGCTCGCTACCGCCGCAAAAAACTTCTACGGCAAGCCCGACGAGCGGTTGTTCCTTACGGGGGTCACGGGTACAAACGGTAAGACCACTACTTCCTATCTCATAGATTCCGTGCTGCGCGCGGCGGGCAAAACCACCGCACTGATCGGCACCATCGAGTATCATCTTGCCGGCGAGATTCTGCCCGCTGTAAACACGACGCCGGAGTCGCTTGATCTCTTCCGCCTCTTCGCCGAACTGGAGCGCAGAGGGGGGACCCATGTCACAATGGAAGTGTCCTCCCACGCACTCGCGCTGGGACGCTCGTTCGGGCTGCGGTTCCATACGGGAGTATTCACGAATCTGAGCAGGGATCACCTCGATTTCCATAAGACCATGGAGGGCTATTTTGCCGCCAAGCAGAGGCTTTTTACCGGCTATGGCGCCCCTCCTCCGCCATTCGCGGTGCTGAATGCCGACGACGAGCACGGACGCCGCATGGCGGCGCCTCAGGGAACGCACGTGTTCCGGTACGGGCTTGATCTGGATCGGGAGATACGGGCGTCAAATATCGTTAGCGGGTTCACCGGGCTGAGGTTTGATGTGGTAAGCCCGGAAGGTTCCTTCGAGATCCAGTCGCCGCTGGTTGGCCGGTTCAATGTCTATAACATTCTGGCGGCGTGCTGCACCGGTATGAGTTATGGTTTCACCCCAGGGACAATCGCTCGTGGCATTGCGGAATGTGGTCCGGTACCCGGACGCTTCGAGCGCATAGACGAGGGGCAGCGTTTTCTTGTCGCCGTGGACTACGCGCACACGGATGATGCGCTGCGAAATGTGATCGGCGTTGCCCGCAGCCTCTCGCCCCGCCGTGTGATTACTGTGTTTGGCTGTGGCGGCGACCGCGACCGGGCGAAGCGTCCCCTGATGGGAATGGCGGCGGGAGAACTTAGCGATTTCGTGGTTCTGACATCGGACAATCCGCGTTCCGAGGATCCGCTGTCGATCATCAATGACGCGCTGGTTGGTCTGGGCCGCTACGATACTCCCCACCTGGTGGAACCGGATCGCATGAAAGCGATCCACAGGGCGATTCAGGAGGCGCGGGAATCCGACATTGTTATTATCGCCGGCAAGGGACATGAGCCTTACCAGGTCCTGAAGGACCGCACCATTGATTTTGATGACAGAGAGGCGGCGCGCTCCGTTCTACGGAAGTTGGGTTACCGCAAATGAAGTTTTCGCTGCGGCAGATTGCGGGTGTGCTCCGGTGCGAGAAGTCCGTGCCGGACCTCGCTTTGGCGGGTTGGAGTATTGATTCGCGCACGATTAAAGCGGGGGATCTGTACTTCGCACTCAAAGGCGCCAGGTACGACGGCAACGCGTTTCTCGAAGATGCCTTCGCCAGCGGAGCAGCCGCAGGGGTCGCCCAGATACCGTTTGAAGGAAAACCCGTTATCGTCGTTTCAGAGACGCTGGCGGCGCTTCAGGAACTCGCGCGGTGGGCGCGCCGCGAATGGGACGGCAAGGTGGTTGGCATCACGGGCAGTGCCGGGAAAACAACAACCAAGGACGTTATCGCGGCAATGCTTGCGGTGGAGAGGAACACCGGCAAGACCGCCGGGAACCTGAATAATCACATAGGGCTGCCGCTCTCTATTCTTCGCTTACCCGATGAAGCCGATATTGCCGTACTTGAATTCGGGATGAATCATGCCGGCGAGATCAGGGATCTCGCACGAATCGCGAAGCCGGATATCGGTGTGGTCACCAATGTAGGCTACGCCCATATCGAGGCTTTCGACTGCTTGGATGCTGTCGCGGCGGCCAAGCGGGAACTGATCGAGTCTCTTCCGCCCGATGGCATCGCGGTGCTGAACGCCGACGATCCCCGCGTGCGGAACTTCGGCGACGTGCATCCGGGGCCTACCGTGACCTTCGGCTTGTCGCAGGATGCGGCGGTTCGCGCCGAAGAGATCGAGTACTCCGCGGAAGGTGTGCGATTCCGCGCGCTGGGCTGCCGGTTTGAGACGGCAATGGCCGGACGCCACGCGGTCTTGAGTATTCTTGCCGGCCTGGCCGTAGCCGGTGTATTCGGCATTGCGCCGGAGCGGCTTCAGGACGCCGTCCGCGGTTTGCGGGCTACGACGATGCGCGGTGAGCGCATGCAAAAGGACGGCATCACGGTCTGGAACGATTGCTACAACTCTAACCCCGACGCAGCGCGCGCCATGCTCGACGTCTTGAAAGAGACGCCAGCGAGCCGCCGCATCGCCGTGCTTGGAGAAATGCTCGAACTTGGACGCTGGTCTGAGGCGCTGCATCGCGAGGTAGGCCGTTACGTCGCGGACAGCGGCATATCTGTGCTTGTTGGGATACGCGGCGCGGCCCGTTATATGGTCGACGAAGCAGTCCGTGCTGGTCTAGAGGCCGGCGCCGCGTACTTTTTTGAGGATCCTGGTGAGGCGGGCGACTTTGTCCGAAGCATGGCTGCGGAGGGAGATGCCGTCCTTTTTAAGGGGTCCCGGAGTGTTCAGATGGAGAAAGCCTTAGAGAGGTTTTTCGGGTAGCACCAGATGCTTTACTGGCTTCTATATGAACGGCTCTTTTCTTACTTCAGCCCGTTTCGCATTTTCCAGTACGCCACTATCCGCGTAGCCTTCGCGAGCCTTACCGCCCTGTTTCTGTGCGTGGTGCTAGGTCCGTGGCTGATCTCGAAGCTGAGGGAATTTGAAATCGGACAGCACATTAGGGAGGAAGGTCCCAAGTCCCATCAGAAGAAGGCTGGAACGCCAACAATGGGGGGCGTCCTGATTGTCATCTCGATTGTGGTTCCCACGATGCTGTGGACCAACCTGTCGAACCAATATGTGTGGATCGCGCTGTTTGGGTTGTTGAGCTTCGCCGCCATCGGGTTCTACGACGACTACACGAAAATACGCAGGATGCGCAACCTTGGGCTCAGCGGGAAGCAGAAGTTCGGGTTGCAGGTTCTGGTGGCGCTGGTCATCGGTTTCTGGCTGCTGGTGCTGCATTCCTACGGCATGTATTCCACCGAGATCAATATGCCGTTTTTCAAGCAGTTCAAACCCGATCTCCTCATCGACGAGTTTCTTGCCAACCCGTGGACCTATCCGCTGGCATTCATTTTCTTCTTTCTGTTTATGGTCGTGGTCCTGGTTGGTTCGTCGAACGCGGTGAATCTCACGGATGGGCTGGATGGTCTGGCGATCGGGCTGATGATCATCGCCGCCGGCGCCATGACGGTGCTCACCTATGTGAGCGGGCACCGCGAATTTGCCACCTATCTCGAAATTGCGAGGCTGCCGGGTGCGTCGGAGTTGGCCGTGTTCTGCGGGGCCATGACCGGCGCATCCATCGGCTTCCTCTGGTACAACGCGCACCCGGCGGAAATTTTCATGGGCGACGTGGGATCGCTCGCTCTTGGAGGAGGGCTTGCGCTGATCGCGGTGTTGATCAAGCAGGAAATCCTGTTGATCTTCATTGGCGGCGTATTTGTGCTGGAGGCGCTGTCGGTCATCATCCAGGTGGGCAGCTTCAAAATACGCGGTAAACGTGTCTTCAAGATGGCTCCCCTGCATCATCATTTCGAAGCACTCGGTTGGCAGGAGTCGAAGATTATCGCCCGGTTCTGGATTCTCGGGCTCGTCATGGCGCTGTTCGCGCTCACAACCCTGAAGCTGAGATGACGCGAATGGAATTGAAGGGCTCGAACGTATTGGTGGTGGGCATGGCGCGGTCCGGTCTTGCCGCGGCGCGGCTGCTGGTGCAGCACGGCGCCCATGTGCGGGCCACGGATGCCAAGCCGATGGAAAGCCTGCACGGCGTGCAACAGGAGCTTGCATCCCTGGACGTCCCATTTATCCTTCAGAGCCCAGCGGCATTTGAGGCCTGCGACCTGATCGTCATTTCTCCGGGTGTACCCATGGACCTGGATCTGCTCGAACAGGCACGCCGCCGGGGGACACCCGTTATCGGGGAAGTGGAGCTGGCCGGGTGGTACCTGCAGGGAAAGACGCTCGGGATCACCGGATCGAACGGGAAGACAACTACGACTGCGCTGGCGGGACACATTCTACGGGAGTGTGGCATCGCGGTGCAGGTGGGAGGCAACATCGGCACGGCACCCACCTCCATGGCCGGCAACTCCCGCGAAGGGCAGTGGAACGTACTCGAACTCTCCAGTTTTCAACTGGAGACGGTTGACCGGTTCCGCGCCCAAATCGCAGTGATCACCAATCTGACGCCGGATCACCTGGACCGGCACCACACCATGGAAGCGTACGTCCAAGCCAAGGGGCGCCTTCTGGTGAATCAGACCGCCCAGGATTATGCCGTGCTGAATGCGGATGACGCCACCTGTGCCGCGTTCGCGGATTCCATCCGGAGCCGGCTGGTGTGGTTTCGAGGGAGCCGGCGGACGGAAGCCGGCTGGTCCTTTGATGGATCAGTCGTTTTCTTCGAGGGCAAGCCCTGGATGGAGGCGAGGGGGATTCCGCTTCGCGGACGCCACAATATTGAGAATGTAATGGCTGCCGCCGGCGCCACTCACGTGGCAGGCGCCCCTCTCGAACAGATTGCCCAAGCTGTCCGGAGCTTCCCAGGTGTGGAGCACCGGCTGGAATTCACCGCCGAAATTGGCGGTGTACAATTCTTCAATGACTCCAAGGCCACGAACGTAGATGCCACTTTGAAGGCGATCGGCGCTTTCGACGGTGGGCTTTGGATCATTCTCGGCGGGAAGGACAAAGGGAGCGATTACACCCCTCTCATCGAACCGCTGCGCCGCAAGGCGCACGCAGCGCTCTTGATCGGTGCGGCGGCGGACAAGATCGCGTCACACCTGGGAAATGCGGTGCCAGTCATCCGCTGCCGAACGTTGGAGTCCGCGGTGCACGCCGCCGTGGAAAGGGCATCCGCCGGTGACACGGTCCTTTTGGCGCCGGCGTGTGCGAGCTTCGATCAGTTCGAGAGCTTCGAGCATCGCGGAAAAGTTTTCAAAGAGATAGTGCATTCGCTCGAATCGGCGGGGGTGAGCTAATGGCGCAGCGCCTGAAGACGGATTGGACACTATTCTGCACCGTCATTCTGATGGTGACGTTCGGGCTCGTAATCATTTACAGCGCGTCGTCCATGATCGCGACGCTGAAATACAACCTGCCCAGCCACTACTTTCTATTGCGTCAGGCGGCGTGGGCGCTGGTCGGTTTTTGCGCATTGATGTACTTCAAACGGAAAGATTACCGGCTGTTGAGCGCACCCTACTGGGCTTTTGTGCCCATGGGACTGGTGCTGATGATGCTGCTCGCGGTCATCTTTCTGGACCCCCTCGCGCACCGGTGGCTCCGGGTGGGACCGCTTTCGCTTCAGCCGTCGGAATTTGCCAAACCGGCCCTGGCGATTTTTCTCGCCTGGTTTATCACCCGCAGAGCCGCTGCGATTAATAACGTGCACACGTGGTTGCCCGCGGGCCTGGCGTTGCTGCTGCTTGCCGGTACGGTGCTGGTCGGCGATCTCGGCACGGCAGCGGTGCTCGCCGTCACGGGGGCCGCGGTTTTCTACGTGGCGGGGCTCAAGCGCAGGTACTTTGTCCTGGCGCTGACGGGCGGCGTGCTATTGGCCGGGTTTGCGATACTGGCGAAGCCCTACCGGCTTGGCCGGATCATCGGTTACGTGGATCCGGAGTTCAAGCTGATCGACAAAATCGATCCGGCGGGCCGCATTAAGAGCTATGCGCATAGCTCGTTGAGCACGCGCGACCCCAGCTACCAGGCGCGCCAGTCGAAAATCGCCCTGGGCTCCGGCGGTCCGCTCGGCCTCGGGCTTATGCAGGGCAAACAGAAAATCCTGTATCTACCGGAAGCGCACACCGATTTTATTTACGCCGTGATCGGCGAAGAACTCGGTATCTGGGGATGCACGGGAGTGTTGTTTGCGTTCCTGATTATTCTCTGGCGGGGGCTGCGCCTCTATTTCGTTGCGCCGGATGATTTCGGACGCTACCTGGCACTAAGCGTAACCGTCACGGTTGTGTTTCAGGCGTTGATCAATATGAGTGTTGTGCTGGACCTCGTGCCGACGAAAGGAATTCCCTTGCCCATGATCAGTCACGGGGGGAGTTCACTGCTCAGCACGCTGATGTCGCTTGGAATCCTGCTGAGTGTCAGCGAACATACCGGATGAGTGTTTTTCTAATGGCGGGTGGAGGTACCGGAGGTCACGTCATTCCCCTGCTGGCTGTCGCCCGCGAGTTGCGGAAACGGGGCCACTCGCCCATATTCGTGGGCACGCGCCGGGGATTGGAGGCGAAGCTGGTTCCTCCGGAATCGTTTCCGCTCGAATGGATTGAAATTGGCGGCCTGAATCGCGTCGGGTTCCGGCAGATTCTTCGAACGTTGTGGCAGTTGCCCATCAGTACTCTGCGTGCGTTTCGTCTGATCTCGCGCTACCGCGCGGCGGCGGTTTTCAGCCTGGGCGGGTATGTCGGCGGTCCGGTTACCGCCGCCGCGTGGCTCCACCGCATTCCCATGGTGCTGATGGAGCCGAACGCGATTCCGGGCTTTGCCAATCGCCGGATTGCACGGTTCGTGACGAAAGCGTTGGTGAACTTCGAAGAGACGGCAAGGTACTTCCCTGCCGGACGCACGATGCACACGGGGTTGCCGGTAAGGGAAGAGTTCTTCTCGTTGCCGTCGAAGCCGGTCGGAGAGACGTTCAGCCTGTTGATCACCGGAGGCAGCCGCGGTGCCCGGACCTTGAATCAGGCGGCGAGAGATAGTTGGCGCCTGTTTCGCGAATCTGGAATCCGGATCAGAATTGTTCACCAGACCGGGCCGGACGCTTTCGAGGAGATCCGGGCGGAGTTTGCGCGGTCCGGCCTCGAAGGAGAAATCGTGCCGTTCATCGCCAATATGCCCGCGGCTTTCGCGGAGGCGGACCTGGTAGTTTGCCGCGCGGGAGCGGGCGCCGTATCGGAGTTGGCCGCGGCGGGCAAAGCCTCCATCCTGTCGCCCTTCCCGTTTGCCGCCGACCAGCACCAGCTTCGAAACGCGGAGGCATTTTCGCGGGTGGGCGCTGCGCTGCTGGTGCTCGACCGCGATATGACGGGTGCGCATTTGTTCAAGGAAGTGACGAGGCTTGCTTCCACTCCTGGGGTGCTTGAGAGTATGAGCGCCGCCGCCCGCTCGATGGCCCGGCCGCACGCGGCGCAGCGGGCGGCGGATCTGCTGGAGGAGTTGGCGTGAGCCGCAAACAACGGCGGGTGTGTAAGCGCGCGTGTTTTTTTTCGACATTGTTGACACGCCCGGATAAACCCGGAACAATACGGTAGTAAAATGTTTTTTAAACCTCAGCATCTGCATTTTACGGGAATCGGTGGTATCGGGATGAGCAGCATCGCTGAGGTGTTGTTGAACCTGGGATACGAGATCAGCGGTTCCGACTTGAGGCTGAGCCCCCTTACAGAGCGGCTGGCCGGGTTGGGCGCAACGGTCTACGAGGGGCATGCGCCCGAGAATTTGAGCGGTGCGAAAGCGCTGGTGGTGAGTTCCGCTGTAAACTCCAACAACCCGGAAGTGCAGGAGGCGAAGCGGCTGGGCATTCCCATCATCCCCCGCGGAGAGATGCTGGCCGAGCTAATGCGCCTGAAGTACGGCATCGCAGTCGCGGGGAGCCATGGAAAGACCACGACCACTTCGATGGTGGCCACCATTCTGAATCAAGCGAATCTCGATCCTACGGTGGTGGTGGGCGGTAAGGTGGCGACCATGGGCGGATCGAACGCCCGTGTGGGACACAGCGATTTCCTGGTGGTGGAATCCGATGAAAGCGACGGATCGTTCCTGAAGCTGGCTCCCATTCTCGCCATTGTTACCAATATCGATCGCGAACACCTCGATCACTATTCCTCCATTGAGGAGATTCGCGCGTCGTTCTGCGAGTTTGTGAACAAAGTGCCGTTTTACGGCATGGCGATATTGTGCCTGGACGATGAGAACGTGCAGCAGATTCTGCCGGAGGTGAACCGGCGTGTGTTGACCTACGGCACCAGTGCCCAGGCCGACCTGGCGGTAGTCGACGTCTGCTGCGCCGATTTTTCCAGTGAATTCCGGCTGCGCCTGCGCGGCCAGGATCTTGGGACATTCAGCATTGGAGTGCCGGGAATTCACAATGTGCTCAACGCGGCGGCCGCGGTAGCGGTGGGCCTGGAACTCGAGGTGGAACCCGATGTGATCCGCGCGGGGCTGGCAAGTTTTTCCGGCGTGGACCGCCGGTTTCAAGTCCGCGGCAAAGAGCGCGGCGTCACCGTTATCGACGATTACGGCCACCACCCGACGGAAATCAGAGCGACGCTCGAAGCGGTGCGGCTGTGCCGCTTCGCACAGATTCACGTGATTTTTCAGCCGCACCGCTACAGCCGCACCATGCATCTCATGGACGAGTTCGGCCGCTCGTTTCACAACGCCGATACGGTGCGCGTGCTGGACGTGTATGCCGCTTCGGAAAGGCCCATTGAGGGGGTAAGCGGTGAAGTTCTGGCGGAGCGCCTCCGTGCTTTCGGACATAAGGGCGTGGAGTATACGCCGGATATCGACAGCGCGGTGGCATCCGCCGCGGCGGTGGTGAAAGAAGGTGATGCCGTGCTGACCCTCGGCGCCGGGAACGTCTGGCAGGCGGGTGACCGGTTGCTTGAAAGACTGCGGAAAGACGCGCTGAATGCCGAAGCGGGCCAGGGAGGACAGAGTGCCTAGCAAACCGGTCTCGAAAGCCGGTTCCAGAAGCGCCTGGAGATATTTCCTGCCAGGTCTGATATCCATGTCCGCGGTTTTCGGAGGCGTGTTCACATTTCAACGTGTCGAGCAGTATCTGATCGAGACCCCGCGGTTTCGCTTCGAGCCGCCGGCCGAGTATGGCGAAGATGCGCCCGGTCTCCGGATCGAAGGGATTTCGCACGCGTCGAAAGGTCGCCTCATGCAGGTATTTGCACCGGATTTCGGCCGCAGCGTCTATTTGGTGCCCCTTGCGGAGCGCCGAAGAAACCTGCTGGCGGTGAGTTGGGTGAAGGAAGCGAGTGTATCGCGCATCTGGCCTCACGGCCTGGTGGTGCGCATCAGCGAGCGGGAGCCGGTCGCATTTCTCACGACGGTCCGCGCCGGCCGCCGGCAGCCGTTCCGCTATCGCCTGATCGACGCGGATGGGTTCATTCTGGATCCGCCTCCACGCGTCTCCTTTCACCTGCCCGTGGTAGCCGGGATGGGGGTTAACGATGAGCTGGAAAGCCGGCGGCAGCGGATCCGGAAATGCCTCAAGTTCTTTAAGGAGATCGGACCGCTGGGCGCAAAGTTGTCCGAGGTCGACGTTGAGGACCCGGGCAATTTGAAAGCGACTTGGCAGGTGGATGAAGGTGTAGTGGTGCTGATGCTGGGCGGCGCGGATTTTGCCGGGAAACTGAAAAACTTCGAAAAGCATTATCCGGAGATCCGGACAAGGTTTCCCCAAGCAGTTATGTTCGATTTACGAATCGAGGATCGAATTACCGTAGTGGGAGGAGCAGGGAATGGGTAAGCCTCTGCTGGCGGTCGGGATCGACCCCGGGAGCTGGCGGACGCGTTGTGTCATTTGCCGTATCGATCATGAGCAGTTGCGGTTGATCGGCTTCGGCGAATCCTGTTCGCGAGGCTGGGCGAAGGGCCGCGTTGCCGACCAGGATACGGTCTCTCAATCCATCGTCGAGGCAGTCCGGGAAGCCGAGTCGATGGCTCGCGTGCAGGTGGAATCGGCAGTCGTCGGCATTGGCGGCGCCGCCATCGAGGGAGCCAACAGCCGCGGCATCTACGAGTTTGGACGGCCGCGCGAGGTGGAACCGGCTGACCTCGGTTACGCGGCCGACCGCGCTACCCGCATCCGCTTGCAGGAAGACCGGCTGCTATTGCAGGTTTGCCCGCAGGATTTTATTGTCGATGGCCGTGCGGGCTATCGAAATCCCAAGGGCATCCGCTGCTCGCGAATTGAGGCGAACATTCACGTGATTACCGCTGCGGTTCAGGAACACCAGTTTTTGCTCTCGGCGCTGCACCAGGCGCACCTGGCCGCGGAGGAGACCATTTTTGAAGGCATGGCGGCGGCCTACGCGGCCACGTTGCCGGACGACCGCTGCCGCGGTCTCGCTGTCGTCGATATAGGAGACCAGTCTACCGAGGTTGTGGTGTACGACGGGGAAGCTATGATCGGCGCGTCCAGCCTGCCTATCGGCGGCGAGCGGTTCACTAAAGATGTTGCCGTGTGCCTGTGCACCTCATTTGAAGATGCGGCCCATTTGAAAGAAGAATACGGTTGCGCGATTTTGGGCTTGACGTCGGACAACAGCCTCATCGAATTGCCGAGTGCGGAAGGCAGACCGCCCCGCGAAGCTACCCGCCGCCAGTTGAACGAAGTGCTGGAGGCCAGAGCCGAAGAGCTGTTCCGCTACATCCGCTGGGAGCTGGCGAGGACGGGAATGGAACAATCTCTGCTCGAGGGTGTCGTGCTGGCCGGAGGGGGTGCGCTGCTGAACGGCATGTGCGACGTGGCGGAAAAGGAACTCAATTGCCAGACTCGCAATGGACTCGCCGTAGGCATCGAGGATTGGCCGGAATACCTGGATACGCCGGCGTGGACCGTGGCTGCGGGTCTGGCGATGTACTCGGCCCGATTGAAGCTCAGAAGAGATCTGAGACGCAAGGCGCCCGGTCTGGCCGGGCTGGTTTTACGCTAGGAGGGCAAATGGAAGACAAGGGTTTGGACGCGTTGAAGTTCGAGATTCAGGAAGAGGCGCTGCTCGGCACGCGCACCAAGGTGGTAGGCGTGGGCGGAGGTGGTTCCAATGCGGTCGCGCGCATGATGGCGGAAGGAATGAGTGGCGTTGACTTTTACGTGCTCAATACG
>CAADGY010000361.1 GCA_900696665.1 uncultured Acidobacteriota bacterium | reverse complement strand
GAGGGTGGGGTGGTGGACGGTGCCGGTCAAGTGCGCCGTCGCAGTATGTCCCAAACCCGCGAGATAGGTGCCGGCCAGATATCCCCCCCGCTCGTTCTCACAGGTCACGCTTGAGAAATTGCGCCCCCGGGGCGCACGGCTCAATAGGGTAACCGGAATGTTGGAGGAAGCAATCTGATCTCGTTCCGCCCGGTTGAGCGGGGCCACCGAATTCATAACAATACCTCCGGCGCGCTTGTCGACCAGCGAACGGAAATATCTCATCTGTTTGACGGGATCAAGATCGCTGTTGCAGAGCACGACGTCATAGCCAGCCTCATAGGCCGCGTCTTCGGCGCCACGTGCGATCTCAGTAGAAAAGGGATTCCGGATGTCACTCACGAGCAGGCCGATCACATTCGACTTGCCCGTGACCAGACCGCGAGCGACAAGATTCGGCCGGTAATTCAGTCGCGCAGCAACGTCAAGAATACGCTGGCGAATCTCCTGTTTGACACCCGTACGTCCATTCAGTGCACGAGAAACTGTTGAGACATCGACGCTAGCTTCGCGCGCGATATCGAGAAGAGTAGTAGCCATATCGCAAACGTTTTCGAGTATGACCGATCTTTAGGCCACCGTCAAGCAAAAATAATTCATAAAGAAACGGTATTGACAACACGAAAGATTGAATTTTTGCTAGCCGAAATATTGCAATCGTTTGTGACTGTAAGCGCAACGTGCCGGATCTTCTTGGGTGCAGCAGTGGGTATCCCGGCAACGACGACGCTTCTCGGCCAGACGCTGCCGAACCGCGAGCGATGCGTGTCCCCTTAACCGGCGACACCAACATCGCAACCGGCGGCGCTCCGGACAATACGGGGAACCGTCGAACATCTCCGGGCGAGCATTGCACTCTTAGCCAATATGTTAAACCCCTAAAATGATCGATGTCGACGGCGATATCAGGCGAGCCAGTCCAAACCCAGTCTCAATCAGATCTTCGAAGCTCACATCCAGACTCTCGCCCTCACTTTGCGGCACAGCCCGGTAGTCCAGTATCGATGTGCCGCCCGTCGCTTCCTCGGCTCTCTCCACGCCGCCTTTCCGCACGTGCGCCGCCTCTCGCAAGTCCGCCGTGACCTCCATCTGCTCGGCTGGTTCCGCTGGCTGTGCGAGCAAGGTCTGCCCCTGAGCCCGTGGCCACCCCCGGCCCGTTGACCGGTCTTGCCGCTGTGCGCCGGTCCCAATGTCCCGTGCGCCGGATAGCGGTTTCCCTGCGAACCCCGGCCTCTTTCTTCGATTCGCAGCAGCGTCCAGCCGAGCCGGCCCAGGGCGGTCACTTGATTCTGTTTGCCGGCGTTCAAGACATTGCTCACTCTAGTGGAGCATACGGCTCTGTCCTGTTCAGTGTCCTGAGTGTCCTCCCCGTTGGCCGGTGGTCAGCGTCTCCGGCAGGAGGTCCGCATAGCTGGGCTCGTTCTTCGAGGCCTGCTCCAGCAAGCTCTCCAGCCGCACGTCCAGAGCGGTCAGCGACAAGGCATTGGCCATCTCACGCAAGCGCTCGATCGAGGTCATCGCCCGGTTCCCGATCGGCAACGAAGTCTTCCAGCCCGGGACTCCGGCAGACCATCGGCATCGGAGGGCGAAGCAGAGCTCTGCGCGGCTACTCTTCGACCACGGGCAGAATCAACGCTGACGCCGCATCCGGCGTGTGGAAGACGCGTTGCGTCGCCCGCAGGGTGTCGCGCTCGGTGGCGATCGGCCGGCCTGTGTTCGGATTCACGTCATAGCGAGGCGAGTTGGAGGAGCTGATTTCCAGGCGAATCCGATGGCGCGCCTTTAGGCGCACCGCCGTGTGGCCTACTTCGATATCGAACCCGTAGACGGTTCCCGGGCGCATCAACTCCGGCCGGCTGAGTCCATTCCGGTATCTGGCTCTGACGATGCCCTCGCAAAGGATCACGGCGCGCTCGTCGGGGAAGACATCCACCAGTTTTGCGGTGAAGTCGGTATCCGCCGCCGTGGATGAGGCGAACAGGCGAACACGGACCGGACCCATAACAAGCAGGGGTTGTTGCAGAGCCGCAGTGGAATAGACGAGCACGTCCGGACGCTTCCCCACTCCCCGCTGATCGGCGGGCCCTGAAGCCCGGATGTCGCCATGGCCGCCGCCCGCCGTAGGAACCGGATTCCGCGGATCGAATACGAACTCGTCAAAGGGCTCCCCGGCAGTGGGCCGCGATAACGCCAGCGTGCCATCTCCTCTTGCCGTCGCGGCTTTCCCCCCGGAATGAAGATAGTACGTGCGGTAGGAAGACCGCGCCGGCGGCCACTCCCGTTCGTCACGCCACTGGTTATCTCCGAGCACGAAGGCTCGCACCGGCGCGCGCCGCTCCCATCCGTTCCGAACTCCCTTCAACGAGTAATCGAGCCAGGCCTTTGAATCGCGTATGTACTCAAACGGAATCACCTCGCCCCATTTCGGCTTGATGCCGTAGTTCTCCAGATTCCGGCTGTAGAATCCGTGACCCCACGGCCCGATCAGAATCTTGCATCCAGCGCGCGCGGCCTCAGATCCACCGCGGCGGATCGACTGGAAATCACGGATCTGGGCGTCGACGAAAAAATCGTACCATCCGGCCACCAGGAATGCAGGCGTCGCGATGGATCCCCGCCCTCCCGCGATGCTCATGCCCTGCCAGTAAGCATCCGGCTCGGGATGATCAACCCAGTCGTTATAGAAATCGATATCCTTACCCGCCGCATCGTCGGAGCCTATTAGCGGGAAACTGCCGAAACCGCTCTTGATTCTGGCGGCGCCCCGCATGTCTCCATATCGCCCGTTGCTGGTAAGACTCCAGTGCAGGAAGGTGAGTTGTCCGAACGCTCCGTTCTGGTAAATGCCTTCGTAGAGATTGGCTGTGATAAACGCCGGTGAAATCGATGTCAAGCCCGCATCGCCTCCCGCCATCGCCCATTGTGTGAACCCAAGATACGAGGCGCCGAATCCGCCCAGCTTTCCGTTGCACCAGGATTGCCGCCTCACCCACCGGGCGAAATCCACGCCGTCCGCCATCTCGTTCCGGAACGGATAGAATGCGCCTTCCGACTTGTGCCTGCCGCGCGTATCCTGCACCGCGACGGCAAACCCATAGCGGGCGAAGAATTCGCCGGCCGGCTTCATCTCCTGCTTCGAGTATGGAGTTCGCATCAGTACTGCCGGGAAGGGACCTCGCGAGGAGGGAAGATAGATGTCCGTCGCGAGGCGGATCCCGTCCCGCATAGGAACGCCGATGTCCGGCTGAACGGAAAAGCCCGTTTGGAACCAGCCGGAGCCGGACCGGAATGCCAGGTAGCGCATGAGGAGCTCATTGAAAACCGCCTGCCTCGAGGATTTCGCGGCTGCCGGAAAGATCAGCACGAATGCCGCCGGGAGCACGGCAAGGATCAGAAGCGCCGGAATCCATCCGGACAGACGCACCGGAAGGCGCGATCTAAACGTCCGGCCTCCGTGTCCCGTTTCAGATCCACTTTTCGATCCAGTCAAAAGCCTCCTCCTGCATCCGCGGGCCGAACGAGTGCGGCTCGTCATAAAAGGCGCCGCAAAAGCGCTCCGGCACGCCCGCTTTCTTAAAGATGGAAGTCAATTGTTCGACCGCCCCGCGCATGCCTGCCACTGGAAAGAGAAAATCGCGCGCGCATTGCTGAACCAGAAGCGCGCCCGGTGCGATGAGCGCCGCGGCGTCGGGGAGGTCCATCGATTCGTAGAGCCCCGGCACGTAGGCCATCCAGGTGTGATGGCGCAGGTGATGATGCAACTGAGTCCTGAACTGCGTCATCCATCCGGCCACGCAGGCTACCTTGAGCCTCGGCTCCGCCGCCGCCAGGTGAGCCGTTCGCAGTCCCCCTATCGACAGGCCGATGCAGCCCAGCCGGTTCGCGTCCACGTCCTGCCGCCCGGCCAGATAGTCCACACAGCGCATGTCGTCCCAAACCATCATGCCGGGCCAGGTGGCTCCCGCCGAGAAAATTGTCTTCGCAATCAAGTGCTCATAAGCGGAACAGGCGCCGTCCACCGCCAGGCGCCAATCCGCCGTGCCCGGCCGGTATTTTCCAATGCGGCGGATCGCAGTGTGCACCGGCTCGCCGACAGACACACCTTGCAGATCCTCCACGCGCAGCCGCCGTTCCCCAAAGTAGAATGCGTCCGCAACGGCGACGACATACCCGCGCCGTGCCAGAGTTTCGGCATACGGACGGCCGTAAGCCTTGTTCCGGTACTCCTTCAGATCCGGCGTATCACCGGGGCAGCTCAGAACCTTTTGATGACCCCAGACGTACCGTCCCCCATGGCAGTGCATCACGAGCACACACGGAAGCCGGCCGCTCCGCCGCAGCGGCGTCAGGACCCGCAGCGGAATATCCCAGGCCGGCGTCACCCTCAGGCGCAGGGTCTCGAGCGAAAACCCATCGCGCGCTTCCCGGCTTACGAGTTCAACGGTCATCCGTGGAACGGAAAAATTGCAACTGAGACGTGCATGAAACGCGGCGCGCGCCGCCGCTTTCCAGGCCTCATGCGATTCCCACCGCGGCGACAGGAAGGATAGCTGCCGCCTGTTTTGCCGGGCGATCCAGTCGATCGGATCGAACAGGTTGCCGGCATCGCTGCGTTCGTCCGGCCGACCCACGGCAAAGCCCGCCGGGAGGACGCTTCCCGGCATGACTAACAGTTCACGCCTGCGCATCGATGTCACCTGCCATTTGGATTCGAGGCGCCGGAGTGCGCAAACCACGCACCTTGATCGTCATGCGGGCGGCGCCTCACAAGAACCAGATGCGCCCGGCCGTCTTTGCCGCTGAATTCAGCTTCGACCAGACGGTCGCGCAGAATGGGAAGCCTACCAGCGCGGCAAGACCGCATCCCCGGCGTGGCGCCGCCGGATGGATGAGCGCCATTCCGCAGACAATCAGGTCTCGAAGCCGCAACACGCGCCGCAGTCCGGAAGCCGTGCGCACGGGAGAGGCCATCACAACTCAATCGCCTCTACGAAAACGGGCGCCGGCTGTTCGGCGGTTGAGCCGGAGATCTCCGGGAAGTAATGCAGGTTAGAGCGCATCACTACCTGCGGCATCAACAGACGCTCCTTCGGCAACTGCCTGCCGTTCAGAAGATGATCCAGGATGAGACGGACGGCGATTTCACCTTGCGCGAACGGCCGGCCGTGGATGGAGGCGGCGATAACGCCTCTCTCAAAAAACGGAACCATGCCGGCGAACAGGTCCGTGGTGATCACCTTGATCCTGCCGGCGAGGCCGGCGGCGCCGATGGCGCGGCATACGGGGAGGCTGTTCACCGTGTTCACATAAATTCCCGCAACGGAGTTAGACCCGGACAGCAGCGCGAAGCACTTCTGGAACGCCTCGTCCTCATCTTCGTGGGCCTCAATGAGTTGCACATCGCCTCCGCCGACCTCCGCGTACAGCGCGGTGAAACCCTCCGTCTTCTTCGCGTGATCCTCGACATCGAGCATGCCGGTGACTACCACGGCGTCCGAGCCCTGGGGAAGGAAGCCCGCCATCAGTTCCGCCGCCAGTCTGCCGCAGACCACCGGGTTTATGCAAACCGCCGAGGATCGTTTACTCGCCGGCGCATCCGTATCCACGCAAACCACACGGATGCCGCGGCTCTCCGCTTCATCGATGAGCGGAGCGAGCGCACAGGGATTGCCCGGCGTGAGGATCAGGGCATCGGGCTGTTGTGCGAGCAGTTCCGAGGCCTTCTGCACGTCATCGCGACCCAGGCGCTCCGTCGGGCTGTAGAAAAGTTTGACGCCGAGGCGTTCGAAGCGGTTCGCCTCGCTCCTGATGCCGGCCAGAAGCCGGTCGAAGTAGTGGTGGATTTCGCGGGGGATCGAGACGCCGATGTGAACCGGCGCACGGCCAACCGATAGTGCGCGGGCAGCCAGGTCGGGTGTATAGCCGAGGCTTTCCGCAATCGCAAGAATCCGCCGGCGCGTCTCTCCGGTGATGCCTTTGCGGCCGTGCAGGGCGCGGTCCACCGTTCCCGGCGAGACGTTGGCGAGCTTGGCAATTTCTCGAATGCCTGGTTTCTTCATGCGAGCGCCCCCACTTGAACATATGCCTGCAGCGGCGAACAATTCACTCCCATCCCTTCGGCGAAGGAAACGAAGGTTTCCAGGTTGGCCTCCAGATGGATGGTGTGAGGCGAGGTGACGGACAGTGCGGCCAGCATGACGCCGGGATCAAGAGCGGTAGCCAGCGGCCGAGTTGCGTCCTGGCTGCCGGGATGGATGAACGGCATCCCCGCCGCCAGGCCGCACACAACGCCAGCCAGAAGTACATCTCCCGCGCTGGCGGCGCCGGCATGCCGAACTCCCGGCGCCGGCCGCCAATCCCACCGTCCGCCGTCGAATCCGAACGCGCCGCGCCGGCCCGTGCTGATCACCATGCGGATGCCTGGCCGAACGGAACAGAGCTTTCGGGCGCACTCGGCAAGGACTGTTTCGGGCTCGCGAGGATCGAGTGGAGCGCTTGTCAGCGCGGTGGAACTGCTGGTCGTGATGTTGCCGGCGGCTCCAGCAAGCTGCCGGTAGCTGGCGCCGGGCCGCAAACATGCTATGGGGGGAGTAGCTGCCATTTCGGATTCGCGCGTATCGGGTGCCGCGCCGTCTCGACGGCTGCGGTGGTCGCCGCATCCTGGTGCCTCTGCAGGAGCGAGAAGGTG
>CAADGY010000360.1 GCA_900696665.1 uncultured Acidobacteriota bacterium | reverse complement strand
TCAACAATTGACCGGAGTCATTGAGTCGGGGCGCACCGCAATGGAGTCAGTGTCGCAGAGTACTGTAACGGGATTCCAAGAGTTCGAGCGAGGATTCTTTAGGTGGCTCAACTCGCAGGGCGCAGGAATTCCCATCCGCTGAGCACATTGAACAACTGGATGGTAATAACTACCATGAAAGCCAGAACATTATCCGCCAAACGCCGTTTGGGAATGGGAATTGCGAGCTTGTTTCTCCCTGCTCTGGCTTTTGCATCCGCCATTCCAGAGCCACCCCTCATCATTTACGGCAGCGTCACCAACACGAGTGGGTCGAGCGTGCGGACCAACGGCGCGGTCGCCTGGAGCGTCGCCGGCGGCGGCTCTACCACGACCGTCTCCGCCACCATTGCCAACGTGAACGGCCAACCCTTCTACCTCGCCCGCATTCCGTTCGAGACGCGTTTCGCAGGCAACCTCACTGTCACACCTTCGCCGAACACACTAACGCTGACTGTTGCCTCAATAAGCTTCAATCGCCTCGCCACCGTGGATGGCGTTGCCGCCACGCTCGTTCCGCCCGCCTCCACCAATTTCACCTTCAGCAAAGCCGACCGTGGCCGCATCGTAGGAGCCGACGTGAGGAGGCTCACTTCGTTGCCGAATGGAAATCCCAGCGCACGCAAGGTATGAGAGCCTCGTTACCTCGGCTGCTACCAAGATCGGCGTCCCGGCAACGGAACGCCGCTCACGCCGGGACCAACTCGATCTTGACATTGCGCCCCAGCGCGCGGGCTGCTTTGCCCAGCGTCGTCAGCGTGACGGAGGGGTTATCGGCATCGAGCAAACGATCCACGGCTGCCCGGCTGGTTTTCATGCGGGCGGCCATCTCGGACTTGGTCAGCCGGTTACTTTTGAGCAACTCGGCCAATTGCAGGGCGAGCACTTGCTTCATGGCGCGCTCCTCGACTTCCTCTGTCAGCTCGTTAAAGAACTCCTTTTCCGTAGCAGCGGACGTCAGTCCGCTCAAGCTTTCCGTGAAAACAACGGTGAAGAATGGAGCGAACTCACGTCCGCTGCCACATTTACACCAGTCCGCCAGAAAATTGATTGTCGCGCTGGCGATGGCGTTGACCGCTTTGCTCCGCAAGGCAGGCGGTATTCCCCAACCTGCGCTTATTCCCCCACGGTCTTGAGCGCCTGATCTCGAATGTCCTGCGAAAGATACATGCCAGCCTCGTTCTCCAGGCGCACCAACAAGGCGCGCGCGGATGGAATGAGATCTCTTCGTTTCGCCAACAGCACGACACCAAGCAAACCAATTACCGGCACGCCCTCTTGGGTCGCAAGTTTCCGGCCCTTGCGCTCGTCTATGAGCAACCGGTCGGCGTGGAGTTCACGGGCCAGTTCGATGGCTTCGGCTTCGCCCGCATCCACGATCTCAGCATATTTGCCCACTTGGGCGGTGTCTTGGACGGTGGCGGTGCGCAACCAATCTGGCAGTGGAGAATGGTTGCGGTTCAGTTCGCGGCGAACGGCATCAGGAACGATGACTTCGTGGAAAAGGTTGGGCAACAGCGTCGCTTCACCCACCGTCAGCAGCGCTGTGAGCGGTGATGTATCGGAAACGACAATCATCGCGCGGCGAGGGCTTCAACCGCGCGCAAGTCGGCGGCCAGTTCCTCCCTGCCGTAGTGAATGGGAATGCGCCGCCGACCGAGTTCGCGCAGGAAATCAGCCTGGGAAAGCCCGGCAACTTCCGCCGCCTGCCCAAGCGTGGCTTCCTCAGTCACAAAGAGGCCAATGGCCAGATGCAGGGACATCTCGCGTGGCGAGAGTCGCGCTTCAAGATGTTCAGGCAAGGTCAGCGTCATTTCCATTTGTTGTTCTGCCAGTAATCCTATCACGCAACGCCGATATGGCAATCATCGCCTTCTTGCAGAACCGATTGAACCCACCCTCAAAACATGAGCACGAATAAACAGAAGTTGTTTGCAAGGAGAGGCATTTGCCTGGGCGCGTACGGCCTCTTGCTCGCCTCTATTGGCATGGCCTCCGGCATTCCCGAACCCGCGCTCATTCTTTATGGGAGTGTCACCAACACGGCCGGACCACTCCTGCTCACGTCGGGCGGAGTGAATTGGTTGGTGGCGGGCGGCGATTCCAGTGTTTCGGCCTCTTCCACCATCGCCAGTGTGAACGGCCAGTTTTTCTACGTCGCCCGCATCCCGTTTGAAACTCGTTCCGCCGGTAACCTCACGTTCACTCCGTCGCCCAACACGCTGCCGCTCACCGCCGCCCCAAGCAATTTTACCCGGTCGGCCACGGTGAATGGCGTCGTCGCCACGCTTGTTCCACCAGCCTCCATGAACTTCACCTTCAGCAAAGCCGACCGTGGCCGCATCGAGCGCGTGGACCTGCTGGTCAATCTGCCCCTTGATCCGGCCCTTGACTCCGACGGCGACGGCATGCCCGATTGGGCCGAACTCATCGCCGGCACCGATCCCAACAACTCCAACTCCATGTTCAAAGCCTCCACTGATTTGCAGCCCGCTCCCGGAGGTGGATTCGTCATCAAATGGTCGAGCGTCCCCGGCAAAACCTACGCCGTCCATCGCACCACCAATCTCGCCCAAGGCTTCACACCTCTAGCCACAAACCTCCCCGCCACCGCACCGCAGAACCAATACACCGATTCCACCGCCACCACTGCCGGACCATACTTCTATCGCATCGCCGTAAGTCCGTAGCGGGATTCAGGTCAATTGCACCTTGTCCGGAGGGTCGTGCAGGCTGCTGGTTGCGAGTTCCCCCGGTGTGCCCCCTGCCGGTTGAGGCCTTCGTTTGAGGCCCGTTTGAGGATTGATTCCCGCCTGGGAATCGTTCAAGCTGCGGCCCGGCAACCGACAATTCAGACCACGGGCTTATGAAAACCAACTCTCATCACTGGCACTTCTTCCGCGCAGGCGGCTTTGATCAGGTCAAACTCGAATCGGGCGCGGACTACACGCACCTCGAGCAGCTCGACCAGAAGCTCTGGGTCGCGCTGGCCTGCCCGACCACCGGGCTGGAGTTCGATCCCAAAACCGCCGCGCTCATTGACACGGACAAGGATGGCCGCATCCGCGCGCCCGAGCTGATCGCCGCCATCAAGTG
>CAADGY010000359.1 GCA_900696665.1 uncultured Acidobacteriota bacterium | reverse complement strand
GTGGCGCAAGGAAGTCGAGCCAACGCAGAAGCTGTATTCGTGGGCGATGAACAATCATTGGGGCACGAACTACCGCGCCTATCAGGAAGGCCCGACGCGGTTTCGCTTCGTGCTGCGGCCGCATCGCAGGTCTGATCCGGCAGAGAATGCAAGGTTTGCGACCGGCTTCAGCCAGCCGCTTCTGGGATTGCCCGCACGCGGGGGGCAACGGGTCAAGGCCTCGTTGCTCAAGCTCGACTCCGAGGGTGTGCTCGTCACCGGCCTCAAGCCCAGCGACGACGGGCGGGCGATCATTGTGCGTTTGTTCGGCGCGTCGGGAAAGAGAGAGTCGGCGAAACTCACGTGGGGCACGGCAAAGCCAACAGCGGTGTTTGTGACGGACACAAGCGAGCAGCCCGGCGCGCAGCTTGCCGGACGGGTGGCGGTTCCGGGACATGGCCTCATCAGCCTGCGGGCGGAACTGGAGTGATTGTGTTGAGTGCGAATTCGGCAGGATTGCAGGACAGGCGTCGCACCTGTCTCCATTTCGTGGAGCCCGGCAGCAATTTGTGCATCGAGTCCCTTCGCCTTCCAGCCCGCTCAGGCAGAAGACTCTTGAATTTAGAGACAGGCGCGACGCCTGTCCTACTGGCCGGCGAATTCAGCTTACCGCATCCAACATCGCTACAATGTTTGCGGGCGGCACGTCGGCCATGATGTTGTGGACTTGTTGAAATACGTAGCCGCCACCCGGACGCCAGATGTCCATCTGCCGCTGAACGTGTTCCCGCACCTGCCGGGGTGTGCCTCCGATTAGAACCGCGCGCGTGTCGCAACCGCCGCCCCAGAAGGTGAGGCGATGGCCGAAATCCCTTTTCAACCCAGCCGCGTCCATGCCGCGGCAGGTGATTTGTACCGGATTGATGGCATCGAGGCCCGCTTCGATCAGACCGGGCAGCAATTCGCGCACGCCGCCGCAGCAGTGCAGCATGATCTTGATGTGCGGCGCGAGTTGCCTGGCGCGCGTCCACATTCGCTGCTCGCGCGGGAAAAAGAACTCTCGATACATCCTTGGCGAAACCTGCGGGCCGCTTTGCATTCCGAGATCGTCGCCAAAGAGAATCACGTCAATGAACTCGCCGACTGCACCAAGGAAACGCTCGAGGTTGGCCAGGTGCATTTCGGTGACGCGCTCCAGAAACTCGTGCGCTCGTTTCGGATTGCCGGCCAGCAGCATGTAGAAATTGTCGTTGCGATAAAGAAACTGCCCCATTTCCAGCAGGTTTCCGCCAAACAAACCAATGATGGCGCGGTCGGTTTGCTGGCGCAGCCGTCGCGCGCCTTCGCGGAGAATCTCCCTGCCGTCCGGCCCGGCGATGATTGGTCCGGGAGGCGAGGCGATGGCCGTCCACATGCTCTCGGATAATTCTTCCTGCAACCGCTCGAGATTGTCCTCCTCCGCGAACGGCCAGTGAGTCTGCTCGAAATAGATCACGCCCTCCGGCATCCGGGTGATTACGCGCCTGGTTTTCGGTGAGCGGATCACCCATTCGCCTTCGAGTCGCTCAGGCTTGGCCCAGACGGGCATGAGGCAGGGCGTGCCGTCGGGCAGGACCCAATCGCTCCACCATTTGTCGTCGAGCGCGAACGCGCGGCCCAGTTCTATGGTGTCCACGCGAAACCGCTGGAGAACGTCTTCATCCACGATGGCGAGTTGCTGGACCGGATCATAGACACGGATGGGGCTTTTCGGCAGCCCGAGATGATCGCGCAGCCGGGCGTAAGCCATGGCCATGATGCCGGAGGAACGATGGCCGGAGAGGTCAATCGGAACGCGGTCCGGCTCGCGGTGGTTCAGCGTGCAGAGAATACGTTCACGTGAAGTCATAAAGCGTCGGACCGATCCCGGCTCACGCCTCGTCACTATGCGAGGGACCGCGTCAACGGCGTTGACCTGAGTCAAGGCAGCGATTGGAGCGCGAGCGCGCTCAGTTGAGAGATCTCACTGTGCGTTTGGATGCACAATCTTGCTGTGAATCCCCGGGAGGCTATACTTGGTCACGGACGGGTGATTTTATGGAAAACGCGATTACGCGGTCCGCAGCCCTGCTTCTGACTGGGCTGCTATTGGATGTGTCCCACTGCAACGCCTTGACTGTCACGAATGTTTCTGCGGGCGGCGAACAGACGCTCTACATAAAATCCGACGGAAGTCTTTGGTCAACAGGCTACCGTTGGTGGCACTATCCGAATGGCGGAGGCGGTCAGGGAATGGGCAGTTCTGCGCCAGAGCAGCTCGTGCCTAACGGAGTCACAGGATGTGCAGCAGGAATTGGCCATTCCCTTCTCATTAAATCTGACGGTACTCTCTGGGGAATGGGCTACAACTGGTCTGGGCAGTTGGGCGACGGTGGCACAAATCTTTACTACTATTATTCTGCGCGACTCATCGCCTCCGATGTCGTTGCCGCAGCCGCAGGGAATGCTCACAGTTTGTTTGTCCAAGCAAACGGAAGCCTGTGGGTGATGGGTGACAACGCAAACGGTGAACTGGGCGATGGCACGACTAACGCCAGCCACGCCGCAAAGGAAATTCTGGCAAGCGAAGTGACGGCAGTCGCTGCGGGACTCTCACACAGCCTGTTTTTGAAATCGGATGGTAGTGTTTGGGGAATGGGAGCGAATGCCTTCGGTCAACTCGGTGATGGCACTACTAACAGCAGTTTCACCCCCAAGCAGATCATCGGCGCGGACGTGATCGCAATCTCCGCCGGAGAGTACCACAGCCTCTTTTTGGAATCTGACGGCAGCCTCTGGGCGACAGGCTGGAACGAACGTGGGCAGCTTGGAGTCGGCACAAATGATAACGTCTTAACTCCCAGACAAATCGTCGGCAGTGACGTCAAGGCTGTCGTTGGTGGGGGCAGGCACACTCTTTTTCTGCGGACGGACGGAAGCCTGTGGGGGATGGGCTACGCGCATCTCGGCCAGTTGGGAGACGGCGCGCTGCTGTTCGATGTCAAGACGCCCACACAAATCTTGTCCAACGGAGTGACCGTAATCGCGTCTGGGAGCTATCACAGTCTATTCGTGAAGGAGGATGGAACCTTGTGGGGTATGGGGAATGATTACTATGGAGAATTGGGCGGTGGCCTGACGCGTGACAAGCGCGTTTTTCCGGTCTTGGTTTCCCCTCGTGTCACTTTTACCGCTACGCCAAAAGTGGGTGTATCTCCACTTAGTGTGCAGTTCACTGCGCCGGGCACCGACAGCGAGGGCAATGCCGTAAATGCCTGGAGTTGGAATTTCGGCGACGGCTCGGCCAGTGTGGCTCAGAACCCGTCCCATGTTTACGCGTCCACGAATTCCAATTTTCTAAACAATTCGCCTGTGTTCGTTCCGGCCCTAACAGTGACAAACGGTAACGGCCTTGTCATCGCCGCACCAGGCCCGTCCATCGTGCTCGCTGGATACACGGGTTTGGTTCTAAACGGAGGCTTCGAAACGGGAGATTATTTTGGTTGGGCCACCAACGCGGGCAGCGGCCATTATGAAACAATCACGGCCTCTCACTCCGGGAAGTACAGCAGCAGGCTCACTTTTTCAGCCAGTGTTCCCGTCAACTTGTCTCAAACACTCACGACGATTCCAGATGCCCCTTACGCGGTTTCATTCTGGTTGCAGAATCTCAGCTCTCAAGCCATCGCCAGCAACAATGTGTTCCGAGTAATCTGGGACGGAAACACGGTCATTAACAAAACCAACCCCGCCTCCTCGTATCTGACGTGGGAACCTTTTCAGTTTGTTGCAAGAGCCAGTCGAACGAACACGGTGCTCCAGTTTCAATTCCTCCGCGATGCGCCCTCCTATTCGTCGGTGAAGATAGATGATGTTGTCGTCCTGCCGCAGCCAATCCAAGGGCCTTTGAGTCTCTCCGGAACAAACTTCGTCCTCACCGTAAGCAACGGACTCGCTGGCCTAACGTATTATGTGTTAATGACCACGAATCTGGCATTACCATTGAATCAGTGGACGAAAATGCCAATCGGTAATTTGAACACGAACAGCAGCTTCTCGATTGTGCTCTCCAACCCAGTGAACTCTGATCCATTGCGTTTCTTTGGGTTGCAGGCAACCCTTCCAAGTTCATCCCAAAACCCGCGACAGTGATGCCCTGCTCTCTGGGTTGGCGAGGATTGACGCAGACTGACCATTTCGAGGTCGGCTTGTTGCGTTGACTTGAGTCAAGGCGGTTTGCCTGTGCCAAAGGCGAAATGGCCTCAAACCGTGGGCAGACTGCATCTTCTCTGTCTTAGACTGATCGCTGTCACGCTGGCCTTGGGGTCTTCCAGCGCGCGGGTTGAGGGTCATACGTTGCCCATCAGCTACCTCTTCGTAGTGACGGACGTGGATTACGTGCATGTCGAACTGAGTTTCAATCCCTTCGAGCTGGGGATCTTCAGTGCCGTTGACACGAACAAGAATGGCCGACTCGATCCAACGGAGGTCAGGTCGCAGGGCGATGGAATCACCCGGTTGCTGCTGCAGCACCTGACAGTGACCGTGGATGGCAAAAAGATGACCGCCGAGACGGCGGGCATTTCGCCGGAGGCCGACAGCCATCACGCGGTGCTCCGGGCGCATTACCGGGTGAAGGCCCACGGGAAAGCCGTCGCAATCGAATCGAGCCTCCAGAAGGTCACGAGCAGTTCACATCTCACCCAGGTGAAATTTCTCAGCGGCGGCGAGCAGCAGTTGGCGCAACTGGATTCGCAGTCCGGCAAAGCCACGTTCAAGCCGGCCGGACCGAAGCCGGCAGCGGGCAAGTCCGCGGAGAGGCCTCACTCAACCGAAACCGAAAGACCATGAAAGCGAACACTGTTGGTGCTCTCAATGGCAGGCAAGCTGAACCGTGCAGCCGCGCGGCAAACTCTCCCTCACCCCGGCCCTCTCCCGCTGGGAGAGG
>CAADGY010000358.1 GCA_900696665.1 uncultured Acidobacteriota bacterium | reverse complement strand
CATGCGCAAGTGTGTGGGAGAGTAGGACGTTGCCCGAGTAAACCAAAAAAGCCCCGCGCTTCCTTCTTGTAAGGAGCACGGGGCTTTTCGCCTTCTGCAGAGACACCCTACATCTTCATAGCTCTGGGAAACAGAATATTGTTCTCCAGATGAATGTGCACATGCAGGTCCGCCTCGAGTTCAGCCATTTCGTGCAGCATGGCCCGATAAGTGTTGCAGGCATCCTCGGGTGCGGTGTAATCGCTGGTTACTCTCCGCATTTCGGCCAGGCTACGGCCGGCCGAAGCGTGCTCCATTTCCATCATGCGGATGGGGTTGGCGATGGAACCGAACGGAGCCGGCGGGGCGGGCGCTCCCACCAGCGAGGCCGCCTCGAGCCTCACGATGTACGGAAACAGGACCATCTCCTCTTTGGGCATATGGCTTTCCAGTTCCGCTTTCACTTCTGAGAAATTCTCCGCGAGCGGCTTCAGCGAATCGCTGTGGCGGTCTCCATGAGCCGCAATGACTTTCTCCAGCATCGCTTCCAACCGCGGCAATGCCGTTCTCAGATACTCGTGGTGTGTGGCGACAATGTGGTCGATGAGCGTGCCCAGACGCGCCGTATTCCAGTCGACCGCGGAAGCGCTCCTCGTCGCAGTGCTGGTTTCGAGGTCGGAGATCAGCTTTTCGATACTGATTCCTTTCTCGTTGCAAACCTCCTCGATGAGGCGGTTTCCGCCGCAGCAGAAATCGATTCCGTATTGCTCGAGTACGCGGGCCGCCGCGGGATATTCCCTGGCGATTTCGCCGACAGTCTTTTCCTTCGTTGCCATCATCTTTTTTTGAACGCCTCCCTGGCTTGTCCCCATTGTCGGCGTTATTGGCAGTCCCGGCAGTGACCGGCGTCACACTCCTTTGATATGCTGGTGGACACTTAAGGAGGGTAATCAACCATGCCCGATCGCCGGCGATTTCTTATGAGTATGAGCAGCATTCCCGTGCTCGGAAGCCTTTTTCGAGGCAACCCCGCCGCGGCTGCTGCCATAAAGCGTGACTACTTTAAAGAGCTTGGGGTTCGCCCCTTTATTAATGCTGCGGGAACCTATACCACCTTGACGGCTTCCCTGATGCAGCCCGAAGTTATGGACGCGATCAACTATGCGTCAAAAAGCTATGTTCATCTTATTGACCTGCACGATGCCGTCGGGCAGCGGATCGCATCCTTGATCGGCTGTGAAGCCGCCATGGTGACGGCAGGCGCGGCGTCAGCGCTTACGCTCGGCACTGCGGCGTGTATCACGGGCAAGAACCGGGATGCGATTGTCCGCGTGCCGGATCTCACGGGTCTGAAGAGCGAAGTCATCGTTCAGAAGACGCACCGTTATGGATACGATCATGCCGTCCGCAACTGCGGCATTCGCTTTGTAGAAGTGGAAACACGAGACGAACTGGAGCGGGCCATCAATGAGAAGACGGCGATGATGCTGTTCTTCAACGCGAACGACCCTGTCGGGAAAATCAAGGTCGCGGAGTTTGCCGAGCTCGGCAAGAAGCACAATATCCCAACCTTCAACGATGCCGCAGCCGACGTTCCCCCCGTTGAGAACCTCTCGAATTACACCAAAATGGGGTACGACCTTGTGACCTTCTCGGGCGGCAAGGGATTGTGTGGGCCGCAGAGCGCCGGCTTGTTGCTCGGGCGAAAGGATCTGATCGAAGCCGCTCGCCTGAACGGCTCACCTTACAGTGACTCCGTAGGACGGGGCATGAAAGTGAACAAGGAAGAACTGCTCGGCATGATGGCTGCGGTTGAGACCTATCTCAAACGCGACCACAACGCCGAGCGCCGTGAATGGGACAAGCGTGTCAAGCTGATTGCGGACAGCATCACGTCGATTCCAACGATCACGACGGAAGTGGTGGTTCCCCCCATCGCCAACCAGGTTCCACATCTGCGCATCCAATGGGATCCATCGCGCGTGAAGATATCCTACGCCGATGTCGCGAAAGAATTGCGCGAGGGCGATCCTTCTATCGAAGTGACCCCCGGAACACGGGACGCGCTTACGATGACGGTTTGGATGATGCAACCGGGCGACGCACAAGTTGTGGCGAAACGTGTTCGCGAAGTTCTGAAGAAGGCATCGGCCTGAGCCGCGACGCAGCCGTTTTGCGTGTGCCAAAATTGAAGCGATGCCCGACAATTCCGAACCGCGGGAAGCGGCCTTGAGCTTTGAAGCCGGGCTTGAGCAACTCGAGGCCGTCGTCAAGGAACTGGAGGGCGGAGACCTTCCGCTCGATCGGGCGCTCGAGTTGTTCGAGCAGGGCATGCGCCTCAGCCAGACCTGCCGGAAGCAATTGGAAGAAGCCGAAACCCGTGTCGAAATTCTCACCCGTAAAGGTGACAGGATTCAGGCCGAACCTTTCCGGCCCGAAAAGACATGAACATCCGTGATTACCTGCACGAACAGCAGAAGCTTGTCGATGCCGCTCTCGGGCGGTGGGTGCCTCCGGCTTCTACGCCCCCCGAGAACATCCATAGCGCGATGCGCTACAGCTTGTTCGCGGGCGGAAAACGGATTCGGCCGGTTCTGTTCATGGAGGCTGCCCGGACCATTCGCGGGGAGATAGCGGGAATCGAAGACGCCGCGTGCTCCCTCGAGCTGATTCATACGTACTCGTTAATTCACGACGATCTGCCCGCGCTCGATAACGATGACCTGCGCCGCGGCAGGCCAACCTGCCACAAGCAATACGGAGAGGCGATGGCGATCCTCGCCGGCGATGCGTTGTTGACGCTCGCGTTTCAGGTGCTAGCGCAATTGCCGGATGTCGATGCCTTACGTAAGGCGCGGTTGGTGGAGGAACTGGCGGTAGCCTCCGGCACCGTGGGCGGGATGATCGGCGGGCAGGTGAACGACCTTGAAGGCGAAGGGCGCGAACCCACACCCGTTCTGCTCGAGTCGATTCACCGCGCAAAGACCGGTGCGCTGTTGCGAGCAAGTCTGCGCATGGGTGCCATCTACGCGCAGGCGGACCGGGACCAGCTCGCCGCCCTGACCTGCTTTGGCGAACACATCGGCTTGGCGTTCCAAATTGTCGACGATCTTCTCGATGTGGAAGAATCGTCCGCGACTTTGGGAAAGACAGCCGGTAAAGACGCACAGCAGCACAAGGTCACGTTTCCAGCCGTGTATGGGGTTGCGCGCTCACACGAAATGGCCGAGGAACAGAGAAGGCGCGCTCTCGAGACGCTCGAACGCTTCGGATCGTCAGGCGGGCGGCTGCGTGAACTGGCAGACTTGATTGTCCACCGCAGGGCATGAGCGCCCGGGTTCCGAAACAGCGAATCGATCAGTTGCTGGTGGAGCGCGGCTTTGCGGAATCACGGGAGAAAGCGAGAGCGCTTATCCTCGCCGGTCAGGTTATTGTGGGCGGTGCAAGGGTCGATAAGGCCGGGCAGAGTGTGCCGCTCGATTCGGAAATTCTCATCCCGGCCAGGCTTCGCTACGTCGGCCGCGGCGGGCTCAAACTGGAACATGCGCTCGAGCATTTCCACATCGGCGTTG
>CAADGY010000357.1 GCA_900696665.1 uncultured Acidobacteriota bacterium | reverse complement strand
CCGCAGGCTCAACGGGAACTCATTCACCCGCTGCAACCCGTAGTTCATTGCCCCGACGTAATTGACGACTTCCTCCACGTCCTTCGGTCGGTCCTCGCCCTTGGAATCAATTTCGAACTCCAGGACATCTTGCAGGGTGCTTTGCGTGCCCTCGATCTGGGAACTCAGCACCGCCTCGTGCCGGACATACATCGCCACGAAGAAATCCGGGTTCGGCAGAATCGAGGTCACTCCGTCCAGCCGACCCAAGGCCCGGTCGGCTTCAGACAGCAGGGAGGCTATCTCCGGGTCCATCTGGATCGGAGGCTTGGGCGGCAACGGCTTGGGCACAAACGCCTCGTAGCCGCCAACTTGTTTTACGAATTCGCCTGATCGCATAACACACTCGCCAAAATTCAAATCTTGTTCGTTGTCCGGATAATAAGCGCCCCCGTTCGGGCATCTTATTATTCAGAACTGCCATATCGTAAAACAAGACATCCGGACCGCAAGCCAGTTTCACGGACAAAAAACACGGCTGTTCAACCGCGGATTACGCGGATGGCGCGGATGGGGAAATTCTTTATCCGTGGTTCATTTGCTTCCGTCCGCGTCATCCGTGGTCCGGTTCTGCGTCCGGACCACTCGCTTCCACTTCAGTTTGGATTCCTTGAAGTTCAGCAGCAGCGCGACCTCCAGCCCCGTGATGTTCAGGTAGCCGAGCATCTGGGCCACATGCGTATCGTTGAACTCGGTCACCACCTTCGGGTCAACGATCACCAGCCCGTCCACGATCAGGTCCGGGACCAGTTTGCCGATGAACTGGCCGCGATAGTGAACGGGGAACTGCCGCTGTTGCTCGATGGTGTGCCCGCGCAACTGCAACTCGATGACCAGGGCGTTCTCGTAAAGTTTTTCATCGAGCCCCGGCTTCAACTCGTTCAACACCGCCATGGCCGCGCCGATGATGTCTTCTGTTAGCTTCTCGTGGAGCATGGTCGTTTAGCCGCGGATTACGCGGATGACACGGATGGGAGAATTCTTTATCCGCGTTATCCGCGTCATCCGTGGTTCAATTCTTTGGTTCATTTCGTGATTCACGCCAGGCCGTGCGCGATGGCGAAGGACTTGTTGGTCTGACACGCGGCCTTCACCCTGGCGGGCCAGTATTCCATCGCTTGTTGCGCCCAGTCGTAATCGCCGGCTTCGAGTTCCTTCCAGGCGGCTTTCGTCTCGGGCCAACTGGGGAGAAGCGGATGGAGCGGCGCGGCGTTGAGCAGAACGCCGTCGTCAATGTGCGGGGTGTAGCCGCGGTCGGTGATTTCCTTAATCCGCTTGGAGAACTCGCGGAGGTCATCGGCCATGTCCGCGAGCTTGTCCATGTCCCTCGCAACGCCACGATTGTTCGCGGCGGCAGGGCGCATGTCGGTGATCTTGCGCTCCAACAGGCGGAGACGTTCCTCGACCAGGTTGCGGACGGTGAACAGGGTGTTCTTGTCGAACTTCTCGTGAAAGACCCAGACGGTGTATTTCTTCCGGGGCGATTGTAGCGGCCAATAGACCGGGCGCTTGCGGTAAAGCTGGAAGTGATATTTCCAGAACGACTTGTCCGGCGTGCCGGTGAACCGGTCCAGCCAGCCGCGCACGGCTTGCACCGGATCACTGGTTTCATCGGTGGCGGTGCGGATGACCTCGCGGGCCTCGGCGTCGCCCAGCATCAGGGACAGGCATTTGACGGCGCGGGCGGCGATGTCTTGCGAGTGGCCCTCGTCGCAGGGCATGATGCCGTCGGGATCCATCAAGGCGCGGATGGCGGTAACGGTGGCCGCCCGGAAATCGCCGCAGCCGAGGCCGCCCGGTTTGCCAATCTCGAACCGGCCCAGCACCGTGCCGATGGCGTAGGAAATCCAGCTTCGCGCCCAGTCACTCGGTGATCCGTCTTCACCAGACTCGTCCTCCTCCTGCTCGTGCGACTCGTTCTCCTCCAAATCACCACTGGGGGTTTCGCCAGTCTCCAAGTCAATCAGGGCGACATCCGGAGGCTGCAACCGGTATGCAGCCAGCATTACATCATCAAGCGACCCCTCGATCTCCCCAACTTCTCCCGTGCGCTTGCTTGGAGTGCTTGAAGCAATGGGTGGACGTGTAAAGTCATAACTTTTCTCGCTTTCCGCGGCGTCCAGCCTCGCTAAGTCCACTGCGCATTTCGCCAATCGCTCGATCTCATTGGTTCGATCTCGCGTCAGCGGCAGGCGAGCAATGTCTCCCACCTGAAAGCTGACGGTGGGGTTCATCATGTTCAGGAGGACATGTGCGAGCTTGGAGTTAAGCACCGCCATGAGAACCCATACGTTCGACGGGAATGCGCACGAGCCCTTTACATCAAACACAAAGCCACCGGGAGAATGCCGGGCCGCAAACCGCCCGGTTGTAAGGTCGCTCCAAGTCACCCCCTCCTTGAAATAGTCTTGGTTGCCCCCAAGCCACGGCCTGCCCAAATATGGATACGCCTCCATGATGGCCTCAGTAATCTGAGCACCGTCCCGCCACCAATCGATCACATACTCCTGGTTTCCGTGCCAGCGACGCGATCTTCCGCCCTTCATGTAAGGAAACCACTTCAATACCGATGCTTGAGCGTCTTGTCTTGTTCGACACCTTCTGTCGATCTTGCTGACTCCAACTTCCCACCAGAATCGGAGGAAGCGCGTGTTGTCTGATGTCCGCAGCCCGGCGACAGGAGAACAAATGTCCCCAACGGAATGACCGGCAGCGAAGCACGCACGAAGGCCGTTGGTAATCCAATACACCCACGGCTTGCCGGGGATGGCGTCGAAGTCCAATTGGAGGTAGCGGAACAGGAGCGGGTGGGATTGGGCTTGGGTGTGGGCGGCGAGGGCGGCCTCGAAAGCGCGGCGTTTGGTGTCGGCATCCGGTTCGCGGACCAGCCGGAAATACACGCCCTCCTGCGCATCGCACTCCGCCTTCGTGGCCCGCTTCTCGAACACGAACGCGGCGGTTTGCAGTGTGCCGGGGTTGCCCACGGCAAACAGGCCACCGCCGAAATGCGCCATCGTCTGAACCGCGATGTGCTCGCGGAGCTTGGCCCGCATGTCTTCGTAACTGCTGATGAACATGAACGAGTGCATCGTCAGCATGCCCATCAACCCACCGTCCTTCAGCAGTTCCTGGCAGCGCACAATGAAGGCGGCGTAAAGATCGCCCTTGGCCTCGCCGTATTCCTCCGCCATGAGCGTCGCCAACCGCTTGTTCATCTTCCGGGCGGACAGGTAGGGCGGATTGGTGGCGACCACGTCGTATCGCTGGTCCACCAGTGACAGGAAACGGACGCCCTTGCCGGCTTCGCTGACAAAGTGCCCGGCGTCCTGACCGGCCTGGCGCGTGGCCCGGACGAACTCGTTGAGATGGCGTTCGATTTGCGCCGTGAGCAAGTCGAAGAACTCCTCGATGCCCGCCTGCGTCTTGAACTGTTCCGCGCTGAGTCCGGGAAAGCCGATCAGAAACTGGTTCTCGGCCTCCGCCTTCTTGCGCTCCGCCGCCACGAGTTCATTCACGTCGTGGTCCATCCGGAGCAGGCTGCCGAGATTGCTGGAATCTTTGAGCCGGGTCGCGAGCGTGCGCAGCGTGCGCTCGTAGATCGGATGGCTGAACTTGGCCTGCTTAATGAACTCCTCCAAACGGCCGGCGGTCATCTCCTCGACGTTGGCGCAGGCGAGGTTTTT
>CAADGY010000356.1 GCA_900696665.1 uncultured Acidobacteriota bacterium | reverse complement strand
TCTGCAGGAGGCCCGCGAGCATACGTTTCACCCCGGTGGCGGGTGGGGCCAGTTGGTCGTAGTCTGCGGGCTGGAGCAGTTTCAGGTCCCTGGCCGGCAAGAGGTGATATTCCAACTCACTGGCAGATCCCATCGCAATGGAACAGAAGCGGGCAAACTCGGCGTCTCCATTCCACCCACATCCCTCAGCCAGGTTCGCCCCGACCGAAGAGCTGGCGCGCCGGAGTTGGCTGGTTAGTCCGTATCGTTCCTCGCGCGGAAAAGCTGCTGTGGCCTGATAGACCGCCAGCGTCAACTGGTGGGCTTTTTGCCAGACCTTCAGTTCGTGAAAATCTTTCACACTCCTGTCCATCCCTGGATTCCATCGGCCCTCTATCCGATGATCTTGTTGTCGAGACAAACATCAGGAGAAGACCGATGGAAACCTTCCGCAAGCTGTTTGGTAACCTGCTGGCTTTTGTATACCACTGTTTCGATCGCATCGTCCTCTTGGGACACCTGCCGCTGCTGATCCGCCCCGAACACATCGTCTACTCTTCCGCAACGTCCACCAAGCCGGGGGGATCACCAAGGAAACGTTACGCAAGAGGACCGATGAATACAACGCCTGGGTCGAAGCGTATGCCCGCAAGAATGGGATTCCCATGGAGTGGGCCGGGCGGGGAGTGCGCAAGGAGGACTATGTCCGCCCTCGACTGCAGCGCATGGAGCGGCAGGGCCGGTTTGGCGTCTACTTCATCCTCCGCGGCATGGAAGTGGGTCCGGGCGTTCGCATCGCGATGCCGAAGTATCCCACTGCCGATCCGGACTACCGCATCGTCTCCTCGCAGCGTAGCCGCTACGGGCATTATTACTTCTATATCCGGGACGAAGTCATGGGACCGATGGCATTGTGCGTCGGCTCGTTCCTTCCGTTCTCCATTACCTACTATCTCAACCTGAATTCCGAAGTTCAGGTTCAACAATCCGAACGCCATGGCGGCTATCGCGTGATGCACGGGCTGCCACGCTGGGTGCGAAATCCAGGCTTTTATTATCAGGGAATTTCCGGGATCGGCTACCAGTTGCTACGACTCGCACGCCCTAAAAATCTACCGGTACTGCTGCTGTGGGAGTGAGATTCCCGGCTCTATTCCCTCTGAAGTGAAACGCGCCGCCGGCTGAGCGTAGGCCCGGAGCCGTTGACGGCATGCGCGGCTGCCTTGAGCAGGAAGCTCCCAGCTACATCCGGAATCTTCAGGTCAAGCAGAAGCGTCTCCTGGCCTAGAGGCTGGATTGAGAACTTGCGCTCCACGCGCGCTACGGCCTCGCCGCCCTCGTTATCGAGCGTCAGAACGAGATTACCGCGGGCAGGCTCGTTGGAATCGTTCACCATCATCACAGTGAACCTCCGTTCCACACCCGTCTTGAGATTCGGCTGCCAGAAATTCAAGTACACGCCCAGGGGTTTAAACGCCTCTCCGGCATAGTCCGCGAAGGTAGGATCCATGGTCAAAGACTTCACGTCGCTGAAGTGGTCACATGTATAGGCGCCTTCATAGCAGGATGTGAGGTAGACGAAATGAAGTACACCGGCGTAATTGCGGTGTGCGCGCCAGAACTCGGTCAGTCCGCCGAGCAGGTAGCCGTTCAATGCCAACCGCTCCTGTCCGGTGGCCGTCTTACCCAGCAGGTGCTCATAAACCCGTTCGGTGAGCACTGTCGGCGTGCCGTCGCGAAGCAGCCAGAGCCAGCCATATTCGTTGAGCACCATGGCATGCCCGCTCGGTGTGACCGTGTTGCGGCCACTCCCTGACATGTTTTCGAGCGAGGTCACCTGAAACGGATTACCGGTGCGCCCGCTGGAGAAGAGGTAGGGGTGATCCTCCACGGGGTCGTCGGGACCAGCGGGTGGATTGTAGCTGTTTTCCCAGGGACGGTGCGACAGGTCAAGATCGCGAACGGCCGGTATCACCTTTTCGCCAAAGACCGGATCGTAGGATTCGTTGTTCGCATCCCAGATCACGACACTCGCGTGGTTCCAGTTGTCGCGCATCCAATCCCCGTACTGGCGGATCAGCTCGTCCGCATCCCACTGGCGCTTGTAGTTGCCGGACGCGCGCCCGGTCCAGATGAAGAATTCGTTCTGAATAAGCAGCCCTGTTTCGTCGGCGATGTCGAGCCACTTGTCCGGAACCGGTCCGATACAAAACCGGAACATGTTCCAGTTCATCTTCTTCGGAATTTCGGAAAGCAGTTTTCGAACCCACGTTTCGTTCCACGTCAGGCTGCCCGCGTCCGGGTCTTCGAAGAAGCGGTGCAGCGTAATGTTGGAACCCCGCAGGAAGTACACCTTCCCGTTGAGATAGGCACGCTTCGTAGGTGTGTCGAAACGAAACTCGCGGACACCGAATCTTGTGGAAACCGTATCGCCTCCGGTGGACGAGTCGAGAACGTACAGAAACGGATCCTCGGGCGACCACAACCGTGCACCGGGAATGGGAATCGTTTCGGTGAGTGTCTTTTCTTCGCCTGGCTTAAGGGAGATCTTTTGCGGCATGGACTGCCCCGCCCTCTGCCCGCCCTTCCACGCCTTCACCTGATGGCGTAGCGTTGTAGTGGCTGGTGCAGCGCCGTAGTTCTTCAATTTGGTCTGAACAGTGATCTGTGGCGGGGTGATGGCTGGAGCAGCCTGGATGGTTTCGATCACGGGGTTGTCCATCAGCAGGACGGAGACGCTGTCATAGATGCCGGGTGTCCAAAGGTTTTTCTCGAAATCGGAGCCCGCCGGATAACTCTCCGGCAGGACGGCGGGGTGCGCGCCTATCCGTACAATCAAGCGGTTCTCGCCAGACCAATCCATCGCCTGCGTGAGATCGAAATAGGAAGCGCTGAAGCACCCCGCGTATTCCCCAAGTTTCTTGCCATTCAGCCAAACGGCGGTCCCGAACTGTGCCTTACCGATGCGGAGCAGAGCTACTTGCTTGCTGGCCGGAACGCGAAACGACTTCGCGTACCAGAAGTAGTTTCTGCTTTGCCGGGATATGCCCTGGCCCTCGAGCGATGTCGATGCCGGAATCACCTTCCGGCGGATGCGGTTCCACAACACTTCCTTACCGTCGAAACGGTCCACGTCAACAAAGGCCGGCTGGGCCAGGTTGGCAAGGCCCGGAACCGGCACGTGATGAGTCCAGTTGCGCGGAACGGCGTCCGCATCCACGCTATCCTCGATCTGCCATTCGCCATCCAGCAAGACAGTGATTCGCTCGGCCAGTGTCGAAATGGAAGTCAGGAAGAAGACCACGAAGAAACCGAGTGGGCGCATACCCCCTGTTATACAGCCACTTTCCGGAAATCAAAAGCACCGATGTTATTTGGCAGCGGACGCCGGCACGCTGAGCCACCGCTTCAGGAAAGAAATTCCTGTTTCAAGTACGATCTCGTGCCCACCCTCGTGAACATTCAACTCGATGCGGTCTTCCAGACCAAGCTTCCGGTAGTGTTCTTTGGCAACTTCGAACTCTTCCACCACCTGGGGCCAGTGCGCGATGCGGTCTTTCTTTCCGTGTTGCACCAATAGTGGGCGCGGGCAAATCAGGCTGGCTACGTCGCTGTCGCTGAACTCGGTAAGCCATCCGTTGAAGAAGGCATGCTCTTCCTTCGTGTCGAGGAAACAACTGTAGCGCGGGTCGGGCAGCGCCATTTTGTTCCGGCGATGATTGAACCACGCGGTGATGACGCTGCACTTAATGCGCGGCTCCAGAGGAGTCCAGAACATCCCGGCCATTCCACCCAGGCTGATGCCCCAGAAACCCACGCGCCCGGAATCGACGCGCGGGTCTTGGAGCGCATAATCGAGCAATGCCTGCATGCGGCGAAACTCGATGCCCGGTAGTGTCGTGTCTGCCAGCCGCGCCAGCCGCTCGATGCGATTCCGCTTCTCCACGCTATAGAGATTCGCCGGCGCCAGGACCGCAAAACCCTGCTCCACCAGCGCGTGGCCGTAATCGTGATACGCATTATGCGGATCGTCTACACCGAACACACGTTCGGGGAAACTGCCGATGCCGTGCTGGGCGATGACGAGCGGCACGCGTCCGGAGGCGTTCTTAGGGAATACCAGCAGTCCTTCCGCTTTCAACGATCCGAGCGGCACGGAAACCCACTCGGCCTGTGGCAATTCCCGGAGAGGCCGCGGGCGGCGCTGCACCGGTCCGGTGGCGCGCAACTCCGGCGGCGAGAGGAATTTTCTATATCGCTCGCGATTCGGAGCTACACTCTTCAGAAACGCCTGTTGGCTCGAGTAGTCCCGCCTCCACGCGCGCGAGGCACGTTCCGGATACTGTTCGATAAGGTAGTTTTGCAGGTGTTGCTCGAGTTCACGGGCATAGGCGTCGTTTCGCTCCACGATATCCGCCGGTGTTCCTTGCGCGGCGGATGCCGGAGCGGCAGCAACGACCGACGCGGCCATGGCACGCACCAGGGCTTCTCCAAACTGCAGCCGGTCCTTAACGCCCGGTTCGCGCGAGAGCCGAGGGCTTGGCTCTACCATAAGCTCCATAAGAAAGGCCGGAATTTTGCGGTCGTGAAACAGTCCCTGGTTTACCGTCATGCGGCCTTTCATGCCAGCGGTAGTCGTCGCCGGAGCGTCGCGCGGCCCCTGAGGCGAGTAGAACACTGTCTTCTCATCCAGCAGTTTCCAGAAACGCTGCCCCAGTTCTTGCATCGGAGCCCCACCGGCAATCAACGAACCCTGAATGTAGTCCGCCGACTCCGTGTTGTGCAGCGTCAGGAACAGGTCGATCCGGTTCCCTTTGTCCACCCAGTCCAGCACCGCTTTGCGCTGCGAGTAGATCTCCGGCATACGCTCGGGATCCACAAGGTCCCAGTTGCGATTTAAATCATACCCATACTTGTTGAAGCGAACGCCTCCGCGCGCAACACCATCGGGGTCGCACATGGGGAATATCTTGAAAATGTAGCGGTCTCGCAGGCGAACCGCTTCGGGGTCAGCCGAAGAGAGAAAGCGCAGCGCACCTTCCGCAACCCATGACGTTCCCGATTCCCACGAATGCTGCCGTGCCATCAGCCAAATTACGTTCTTCTTCGCGTCGTCTATTTTCGGATTGGTGATAGTGACGAGAGGAATTGGCCTTCCTTCCACGCTCTTTCCGGCCGATTCCTGCCGGACAAACGCGTGGCGGGAAATGTCGCTCAGAAGAGCCTCCAGGTGACGTCCCGTATACGGTGCCTGCCGCGCCAGCCAGACCCTGTTTCCCGCCGGTTTCAGGCGCACGCGCAAATTGCTTCCGGCGGCGTCGAACTCCACATCTTCGGCGATTTGCCAGTTCCTGTCGTCAAGGCTGAACGAAGGGCGAAGCCGCGCCGCCCACTTGCCATCCGTGGGTCTATAGTTGTACTCACCTTTGAAACCGGTGAGATCGACCGTGATCTCCTTCCCTTCCACTCCGTCCATGCGGAAGTAAAACCAGCTCGGCTGCCGGTTGCGTTTATCCTGATCCACCTCACCGTTCACAGTGCAACGGAAATGGGTCTGGGAGATCTTTTCCACCCTGGCGATGTTGCCACCTTCGAAATCCGTGTGGATGGTGATTGCGAGCAGCGCGAGCGCGAACATGTTACTCCACCCTTCCCAAAATCGGAACTTCCAGCGACCGTATGCCAGTTTACAAAATTGTCATTGGCCCAGTTGGTGGCAGAGATTGCAGTCCACAGACGCCTTGTATTTTTTGTGGCAATTCATGCATGCAGCCATTGTGGTGGGTACTTCTTTCGTCAATACTTCCCTCTGTTCCACGGGACCGTGGCATTCGGAACAGGCTGCGCCGGCCGCGAGATGCTTCTCATGACTGAAAAACACGAAATCGGGAACCTGGTACAGCCGGATCCATTCGATCGGTTCCTTGTCTTCGTGCATTTTACGGAGTTTCACAATGGCGGGGCGGTCCCGCTGTACACTGCGGTGGCAAAGCAGGCACCTGGCGGTATCCGGCATCCCGGCGCGCGCGGCTTTCTTCGCCGTCGTGTGGCAATCCAAGCACGCGGCCCCGGCGGCCGCGTGCTGCCTATGACTAAATGGAATCGGCTGTGCCGGGGGATCTTCGGCCGAACGCAGCGCGCCCGTCTCGCGCAGGCAAAGCAAAACACATATATATAGAATTGTTCGAATCACGAAACCGCTTTTCCCCCGGCACAACTTCTTTCATCGTGTCGTCTTCATCGCGCGTGGAGCTATGCCGCACCGCGAGCCTTTGCCTTTTCCTTCGCAAAACCGAATCTGGCTAACAATCTCTCGAAAATTTCCGGACCCATCCAGCCACCCAATACGGAGAGCACGAACGCGCTCAGCGGATTCAGCACAATCGTTCCCGGCAACCCCACCAGCGAAAGAAAGAGGCAGGCCCAGTAAAAAACGAAGCCGGTTAGCGCCCCCACAAACACCCTCCACGGCTTCGTTCGGCGATTTCGCAAAAGCAAGACATAGGCACCAGCCAACCCGCCCAGCAGGGAGATGCCGAGAAGCGCAAATGGGAACTTAACCTCCATCGGCGCCGTCACGGTAAAGAGATTCGGGCTGGACACGGCAATGGCCATTGTCCCCCACCAGAAGGGCGAAAAGCCCGTTCTCGCCTCCGAAGCACCGGCTGGAATCGTAAGCTCGGATTTCTCGATCGTACCACGGCCCCGGTCCAAAGCGAGCGAAACCGTTCTCGGCCGCATCGTGGCAAGCGGAGTTCCGTGTTCGTCCACCAGGCGTACCACCAAGTTTGCGCGATCGACAAGGGAGATCTCCTGTGGGTGAACGCTTAGTTGTAGGGCAGTGATGGGCGGACCGAACGGGATCTTCAGCACGGGGTCGCCATCAAGACCCGCACGTGGCACGGAACTGACATATTCCACCTTGACTTCACCCGGCGATCTCGATGTGAGCGTCGCGGTGCCGCTGCCCTGGCCCTGCGGTATCACCAGCGGGACCGGATTAATAGTACCGCTGCTGTCGAACAGGGTGATGCGAAACGCCGGTAATGGTGTGTCATTGCGCGAGAAGACAAAAGCATGCACCGTCACAGGATCTTTGCCGTTGGCGAGGAACTCACGTTGCGGGCTATATCGCAGCATCACAATGTAAGGGCTGGCGGATATAGAGCCGGCAGCCGGCCGGGCGCTCTCTACCATCACGAACGTTCCGCCGGTGAATAACTCCTGCTGCTTGGCCCAGTAATAAATGAGCCCTGTGGCCCGCGGAGGGGGAAGCTTAATCGTGGCTGAAGACTGGCCCGCCCGGATGATACTTTGAGCGACCTCCTCCACTGCATTCGACGGATACCGCGCGGAGATCTTCACAGGAAGGTCCTTCGGCGCCGGGGCCGGCCGGTTGTTCACATCGCTCAGTTGAACGATAAGAAATGGGAACTCCCCGGCGCGAACGGTATCCATCACCGGCTCCACATCAGTTCTTATGGGCGTGGACGCAACTGCCAGCGCGGCGGATGCAACAGCCAAACCCAGAGAGGTCATCCCCATATGCACCTCATTTCACTGATCGCATTATGCATCAGCGTGCCGCGTGCTTGAAAGCCTGGCGGCCGGGCTACCCTTTGCCGCTCCAGTCAATGATGAGGTTCTTCAGATCGCCGTCCTTGATTTCCACGTCTGTCATTTCCTGCAAACGTCCGGCACTTCCCACGCCCACGCGATACTTCCCGGCCGGCAAACTGAGCGTGACAGGTGTTTTCTCCGGGCGCGCCTCGCCATTGATGGAGATGGAGGCACCGGGAGGGTTCGAACGTATGCTGAGGTGTCCGGTACGCCGCTCCAGCGGAAGGAAGATCTCGCGTTCGGCGGGGACTTCAAAGATCCGCAACGCCTGGCGATACCCCTCCAGTTCCGCGGAAAGTGTATGCCGCCCCGCCAGCAAAGGAATGGCGCACGGGGTGCTGCAATGGATGGAAGGATTGTTGTCGAACACCACCGCCGCCCCGGACGGGCTGCTGTTGATCTGGGTCGTGTATTCGGCCGAGGATGACGGCCGGCGAACCACGGCCGGTGCTTCCTGCTCCGGCGCTGGTCCGCCCTCCGGCTCGTCCTGCTCTTCAATTTCCGAAGCAGGCGAGGGGCTCGTTACCTCTGGACCTTGCCCTGCCGGCTCATCCGTAGGGCTCGGCCGCGATCCGCTATCGGGAGCTCTAAGGTTAGTGTCAATTCTCTCCTCTGGCGGGGATACGGATGACGCGAACGGAGAGAATTGGCGCACCCCCCAAAACAGAGCCGCCACGAGCAGCACCGTGGACACCACCGCCGCCGGGATCTTCCAGGCTATTTTTCGGCCTCGCCCCTCCCGCGCCAGTTCGGCGTCCCTATACCGCGCCAGCCTGTCGCGCCGCGCTGTTCCAACCGGCGGCGGTTCGCTGGCCGCGTCAGGGTTGTAGCGGGGACCGGAAGCTTCGCCGCCCGGCGCCACTAAGGTTGGAATCGTGGAGCCACTTCCGCGAGGGACCGCCTCCCCTTCGGGTACAGAGTCGCAAGCCTGTTTGAGAGCGGCAATAAAATCACCACATGTGGCGTAGCGGTCTCCCGGCTGCTTGGCCAGCGCCTTGATCAACGCGGCGTCGATGGGTGCGCCGAGCGTGTGATTCAGATGCGAGGGGACGGGTGGGGCGTCCGTCATGATCCGTAACAGCAATGTAGGCAGATAGTCGGCGTTAAACGGTTTTTCTCCAGCGAGCAGCTCAAACGCAATCACAGCAAGCGAATACTGGTCCGACCTTCCGTCCACCGGGAGTCCCTGAACCTGTTCGGGTGACATGTAGTTTGGTGTGCCCATCAACACCCCGGCATGGGTCATCTGCTGTGACATGATCTTGGCGACCCCAAAATCGGTAATCTTGACCAAGCCTTCTTCGGTCATGGTGATGTTCGCCGGCTTAATGTCGCGATGGACAATGCCCTTCCGGTGAGCATAATCAAGAGCGCCGGCCGTCTGCGCCAGAATGTCAATCAGCACGCTCCGGTCGGGAATTTGTTCGGAGCTCATCAACCGCTCGAGCGTCGCTCCATTCACAAACTCCATCACCAGGTGAGTGGTATCGCCTTCCTGGACGATATCGAAAATCGTGACGATATTAGGGTGGGATAGGATGCCGGTTGATCGCGCCTCGCGGGCGAACCTCTCCCGCAGCCGCTCCCGTTCGTTCGGATCGCTCAGTTCCGAGAGACGAATGGTCTTAATGGCGACAGTCCGGCCGATCGCGGGATCTTCAGCCCGGTACACAAGGCCCATAGCGCCGCGCCCAAGCTCGCCGACGACCCTGTACCGGCCAATCTGCTCCATGCCGCGCCGCCTGTCATTTTACCGCAGGCGCACTGGGGTCCCCCGGTATGGGTGGTCAAGGTACAGTGGGTGAAGGCTTCGGGATACGTTGTGGAAGTGGCGGCTCATTCTCGAGACTGGAGCCCTTTAGTATCACAATGTCGACTCGCCGGTTGCGGGCTCGCCCCTCGGGGGTGTCGTTGGACTCCACCGGGATGATGTCGGCATACCCCGCCACTGCCAGGCGGTGATGATTGATGCTGAAGCGGTTGGTGAACAAATCGAGCATCGCGATGGCTCGCGCCGCCGACAGTTCCCAGTTGCTGCGAAACCGCGAGTTGCTAATGGGTACCGAGTCGGTATGGCCTTCCAGACGGACAGGATTTCCAACTTTTCGGATGACGCCGGCGACCTTTTCTATGCTGGGGAGCGCATTTGGAACCATCGTATCCTGACCCGATGGAAAGAAAGCGGCTTCCCGGAGGGTGACCACAAGTCCTCGGGGCTGCATGGTAACCTTCATCTCCCCGGCTTTGATTTCCTCTGCGAGCTCCTTTTCGAGCAATACGAGGGAAGGTAGCAGGTCGGCAACCACCTCTGGGTCTTCTGGCGCTGCGACAGCCTGTTTGGCCGGCTTGGTATTCCCGTCCAATTCCTTCTGTGAGCCGATGATGGCGGCGATGACCGAGGAGGCTTTTCCGTCCTCGAGCGCCGTGCGGACGGATGCCGCCACCTCCGCGGCTTTTGCTTTGTCGGCCTGCGAAGAAGCGTACATTACTACGAAGAATGCGAACAGAAGAGTGATGAAATCGGCATACGAAACGAGCCACCGCTCGTGATTTTCGTGTGCCGCATGTTTTTTTTGCCGGGCCATGATGTGAGCTCTCAAGTCTCCGCGGATGCTTCCGCATTTCTCACCGCAGCGTTTCTTGCGGCCTTCTTCACCTGGCGGCTTTGGTGGACGTAGGCATCCAGTTTGCTGCGGATCAACTTCGGGTTCAGGCCCTCCACGATGCCGATGACACCTTCGAGCATCAGTTCCTTGATTTGGAGAGCCGAATGCACTCTGGCCCGAATCTTGTTTCCCATGGGCAACAGGAATACGTTTGCCAGCAGTAATCCGTAAACCGTGGCCACGAAAGCGACTCCAATGCCGTGGCCGACTTCTGACGGCTGGTCGATATGCTTCATGACCTGGATCAGGCCAAGCACGGCGCCAATAATACCGATGGTGGGGGAATAACCTCCGGCAGATTCAAATACTTTCGCTTCCGCTTCCGCGTGTTGCTCTTCGAGAGTAAGTTCCAATTCCATCATTTTGCGGATTTCCTGGAGGTCGGTCCCGTCCACAGCCAGATTGAGGGCCTTGCGAAGAAAGGGTTCCTGAACCGACTCTGCATCCTGTTCCAACGAAACGATGCCGTTTTTTCGGGCTTTCGTGGCAAATTGGATAATTTCGTCGATTACAGCGGCCGGGGAGTGGATCTCTTCCAGAAAGACAATCTTCAGCCTTTTGACTGCCCGCAGCAGCACGTTCAATGGCGTCGTCACCATGACGGCGCCGAGGGTGCCGCCAAGCACGATCATTGCCCCCGTTGGCTGGGCGATATCGCCAATTGCGCCCCCTTCGAGAATGAGGCCGCCCACGATCCCGCCAAAAGCAACAATAAGGCCGCCCAGCGTTGCCAGATCCGGCCTGACCGCGGATCGTCGCGCTTGTCCGGCTTGGGTTCCACCTCTATTCGCTGCCATGCCCCCCCGTTGTCACGCTCGAGAGTGGAGCAGTCAGATGGGAGCCCGCCGAAGCGGCAAACCACGGACAGGAGAGCGGCGTCTCGACTATCCGCCTGCGAAACCGGACAATTTGTTCAACCACCTCGTTGGACGTCTCTAACACCATGATTTTTTGGCCGGTTATTAACGTAATGACCGTATCGGGAGTGGCTTCAATATATTCAATCAGGTCCGAATTGATGACCAGCGGGAGATGATTCAAGCGTGTGAGCTGGACCATGCCGGGATGCCTCAAACCACATATCGGTTCCGGCCGCGAAAAATTCGGAGAACTTACGCTCAAACATTCGTCGGCAGGGGCGATGAGTTCAGTGACATGGAAACAAACCTGGATTCGGCCCGCGCGGCCTGCAACATCCTGGCGGCACTGGAATCCGGATCTGCCGCTTTGCTCCGCTTCGAAATAGACAGGGCCCAAAACATGCCGCCTTCCACTTGCGCGGTGCCGGGCTACACGGAGGAACGTCTTGAGCTGTTGGATGCGGTTGCCGCAAGCATTTGCAGCCGGGACCTCTCAGCGCCTACGGAAGTCGAACTTGATCTGCTGTGGCACCTTGCCGCACCCGCACAGCGGACGGCCTTACTTCAGTAAGTCCACGAGTTCGGTGAGTTCGCGCCGAATTTCCTCGAGAGCCGCCATCGGGTTGGAGAACAGGTCGCCTTGTCTGGGCGGTGGGGGTGGGTAGCGCCGCTGATTCGCTTCCCATACCTCGATCGCACGTCTCGCGCCTTCTATCGTAAACCGGTCTTCATACAACAGCTTACGGATTTCCAGCACCACTTCGACATCTTTGCGGCGGTACAGCCGGTGGCCGGAACCGGACTTCTTGGGACTGAGAGCCGGAAACTCGGTCTCCCAGAACCGCAGGACATGGGGCTTTACGCCTGCCAGCCGGCTAACTTCCCCGATCCGAAAGTATAGTTTATCCGGGATCTCGGGTCGAACGGGCTCCAATGCGACGCTCACATTCGCCATCTACATGAGATTCAGGGCTTCAAAATTCTGACACTCCTATTATGCTCCCTTTGTCAAACATTCTGCTGGACTTGTGTGGTCACGGAAGGGCCGCCGGCGTGACACACTGAAAGCAGGCGCCTATGGTGAAAGCTTTCCGGAGAATCGCCTGGATTGTTCTCGACAGCGTGGGGATCGGTGAAATGCCGGATGCCGCGGATTATGGCGATGCAGGAAGCGATACTCTCGGTAACGTGGCGCGAAAGGTGCCGCTGTCGCTCCCGAATTTCCAGGCGCTCGGATTGGGCAATCTGAAGCGGTTGCCGGGCATCGAACCCGCCGCTGCGCCCGAAGCCTGCTATGGGCGTTGTGCGCTGGCATCGCCCGGCAAAGACACGACAACGGGGCATTGGGAGATGGCGGGAATACATCTCGCCAAGCCCTTTCCGCTGTTCCCAAGCGGGTTTCCTCCCCGCATCCTGCGTGCGTTTGAAGAGCGCATCGGGCGGGGCACGCTCGGCAACTGCGCCGCATCGGGTACGGAGATCATCCGCCAGCTTGGCTCCGAGCATATGGAAACAGGCAAGCCTATTGTTTACACGTCCGCTGACAGCGTCTTCCAGGTGGCGGCGCATGAGCAGGTGATTTCCCTGGCGGAACTGTACAGGATCTGCGAGATCGCGAGAGAGATTCTGCACGGGCCGGATGAGGTGGGACGGGTGATTGCACGTCCCTTCATCGGCCAACCAGGCGCGTTTACCAGAACGGCAAACCGAAAGGATTTCGCGGTTCCCCCTCCCCCGGGTATGTTGCTCGACAGCCTTCAGGAGAGCTCGGTCCCGGTCTGGGCCATCGGTAAAATCGGGGAGATCTTTCTGGGACGCGGTATCTGTCACACCAGCAAGACGAGGAACAACGCGGATGGCATGGAGAAAACCATGGCCGCACTCCACGAGCTCCCGGAAGGATTGATCTTCACCAACCTGGTGGACTTCGACCAACTCTACGGGCACCGGAACGATAGCGAGGGCTACGCACGCGCGCTGGAGGCCGTCGACGAATGGCTGCCGGGGCTACGGGTGTCGTGCCAGGACGAGGATCTGGTCATTTTTACCGCGGATCACGGCTGCGACCCCACTACTCCCTCCACCGATCACAGCCGCGAGTACGTGCCGCTGCTTGCCTGGGGACCGAACGCGGCGGTGGGGCGGGCGCTTGGCACACGCGAAACGCTTTCCGACATCGGCCAAACAGTGGCGGAGAACTTCGGTGTCCATATCGCGAACGGCAAAAGCTTTCTGGAGGAGATCGTAGCGTAAGCTACAATATTAAGGACCCACTTATCTGAGATACCTATGAGAACACCGCTGATGGCCGGCAACTGGAAAATGTACAAGAGTGCCGGCGAGACAACTCAATTTTTCGAGGAATTCAAGCCGCTGGTGGAAAAATCCAGACATTGTGAAATCGCGATCTGCCCGCCTTTCGTCAACATCGCGGCCGCTGTCGAAGCAGCCCGGGGAACGCGCATCGGCATTGGTGGCCAGAACGTATTTTGGGCCAAGGAAGGCGCCTATACCGGCGAGGTTTCCGCTCCAATGCTCAAATCTCTTGGCTGCGAGTGGGTAATCATCGGACACAGCGAGCGCAGGCAATATTTCGCCGAGACCAACGAGACCGTGCTCAAGAGAACGCTGGCCGCGTTGGAAGCGGGGTTGAAGCCGATCGTATGTGTTGGAGAAACACTCGAGGAGCGCGAAGGCGGCGCGACGGAGAGTGTGCTCGCCGAGCAATTCGCCGGCGGCATCGGCCCCCTCGACCCCACGCAGTTTGCCCGGATTGTCATCGCCTACGAACCGGTATGGGCCATCGGTACGGGGCGGACGGCGACACCCGAGATCGCCTCCGAAGCGCACGGTTTTATCCGTTCCCAGGTGGGAACCAAGTTCGGCGCGGATGCCGCGGGGGCTGTCCGAATCCTTTATGGCGGCAGCGTCAAGCCGGATAACGTGAAGAATTTGATGGCGCAAGCCGGCATCGACGGCGCGCTGGTAGGCGGAGCGAGCCTCGAGCCGAATTCGTTCGCGTCGATTGTGAACTTCTGAAGCCCGGTCCTGTCAGTCGAGGTCGATATCGCGTCTGGGAGGAGGCGCGTCCGGATTCTCTCGCGCCTGTCTCAGCAGTTCGTCGAATTTCCTGTTGAGCACATCCGCGTGGCTCTTGTGCTCCTGAACCGACTTCTGGAATGCCTCTTCCCGCTTGCCCGCCTCCCCCTTCAGCCGGGTGAAGGCGGCTTCCATGCTTTCAAATGTGGGCGGTTTCGGCTTCTCCTGGTGGCTGATTACCGCGCGGGTTTCAGGGTCGATCTTCAGCGTGGCCTCACAACACGGGCAAATCACTTCGAACATCACTCTGCTCGCCTTCGCCATAGCGGAATTGTAGCGCAGCGAAACAACCGTTGCGATGCGTTAAAGCGAGCGCAGGTGAAACCCGCCGTCTACGTTCAGTACCTGACCGGTGGAATAGTCGAGCATCCCGTCCGCAATGGCGCGCACAGCCAGAGCGACATCGGAGGCTTCTCCCATCCGGCGCTGCGGCAACAGGCCGCCGGCGATACGTTCTTCGTAGATTTTCTCGACGGCGGAAATCATGTCGGTCCGCACGATACCGGGCCGGATTTCGAAGACTTTGATTCCTTCCGCAGCCAGGCGCTGTGCCCATAACGCGACGGCCATGCTGAGCCCCGCTTTCGAGATGCAGTATTCACCGCGATTGACGGAAGCCGTATAAGAGGAAATGGACGTAACGAACGCGATACGCCCGGCGCCCTTTTCGAGCATCCAGCGCGCGGCCTGCTGGGTGAGAAAATAAGGGCCCTTGAGATTCGTCGTGAGCACCTCGTCGAAGATCTCCTCGCTGGCCTCCACGATGTCACGTCTTTCACGTGGCGCGATGCCCGCGTTATTCACCAGCAAGTCCAAAGTTCCAAAACGCTCCCTGGCAAAGGCAATCAAGGCATCGCGGTTTGCGGCGGAAGCGATGTCGCACTGAAAAATCTCGACGCCGGTTTCCTTACGCAGCGATTCGGCCGCATCCGTACGGCCTTTGAACGTCGCGATCACGCGGTGCGTGCGGGACAACTCTTTGGCGATGCCACGGCCAATGCCGCGGCTCGCACCGGTAACAATAGCAGTCTGCATGAGTGTCGTGCAGCCCGGCCGCCACCAGAACTTACAGGCGGACAGGCTGTTGGAGAGTGAACTGAAGCCGTGTCTCTGACGGGATACGAACCTTCTGTCCCTTTGTGAGAACCTGGACGGCGGTACCTGCGCCCGCGCCGGATACCGCTCCGATAGCGGCGCCCCTGCCACCTCCCGCAATCGCTCCGATAATGGCTCCAAGCGCTGCCGTGCCACCGACGACTTTCGCGCTCTGCCCGGTCCGCGATTCACTGGCCTGGGTGATCACCTGCGTATCGATATCGACCGTCTTATCGCCGATCTGCAACGACACGAGATCGAGGGTCAGTTCCGTGCGCCCGGTCAGGCGGCCCGACTGCTCGTCGGACACCAACTTCACCGTCACATCGTTGCCGCGGGGAGCAACCACTTCACCGTTCACCATGATGGGCTCATCCAGGCTGGCCCGAAAAGTCTTGCCTACACTGTCACGCTCGGAGTCTACGTCGTCGATCATTCGTATCACGATCGCCGTCTCCGCCGGGATCTCACGGACTGTCGAGGACGCGCCGGTTGCCGTGGTTGCGACAGCAGGTTCAGGACGGAGGATCTCCACTTTACGCGGAGCCGTGCTCGAAACCGGCTGGGGAGAGGCCGCCGCGGCAGCGGGCGCCGGTGCGGCCTGTGGAGCACCGAACTTGATACCCGATACGTCGCGAATGTCGAAGGACTCTATCTTGTCGCCGACGGCCAGGCGGACCTGGCGGGAATCCCCACCTAAAAAAACTCCCTCAATCGTCCTGCCGCTTCGCAGCGTCAGGGTGTCGGCAAGTCCAATTGACAAAACCAGCAGGAAAACGGCGCTCAGTCTCGGGATCATAGTCCACCTCCAGGCAATCCTGTAAATCTGATTATAGACAACCGCTCAGGCGGCCAGTCAGTTTTAAGCGGACGTCCGAGGCTCAACGGTAGTTCCTTCACGCCGCTTTACATGTTCGAGCAGTGCGCCCGCGACACGGCGCCCTTTCTCGTAAGCATCACCAAACATGGCCTTTCGCTCCGAGCGGGAATATCCATACCCGATGCGGTAATATCGTTCGATCGAAGACCCCACAACATAGGTTCCCGCGTAAGCAATGGCCGCTTTCGGCAGCAGCCCTCCGCCAAACGGGATCTTCCCGGCAAGCTCCCGTGCCAGAGCACGCCAGCCGAACGCGCTCGCGATAATCGATGCGATTTCCGATTTCTGGTTGCGATAGCCCACTGCGCGATCGCTGGCGGCAGCCATCAGGAAAGCCATGCGGATCTGGTTGGTTGTGAGAAAAGCCGTATCGGATGCGAACTCACCAAGGGCCCACGGCAAAGTCACCGCGGACGGTAAAACATTGGGCAGCGCCGTCGCGAGCGAAAAAAGCGCATTCTCTTTGGAAACCGTCTTGACAAGATGATGGGACACCGCCTTGCGGAAAGCGGGGTAGTAGCGAGCCAGAGCCAGGCCCAGGTCGTCGCGCACTATAAGAATCTCGCTGACAGTCCGGCCCGGATCGCGCGGGTTGAAGGTAAAGCCCGGCTCCGGACGCGGCAGGCCTTCCTCGTAAATCTCGAGATCGAAATTGTGCGGCGTTCCGATGTCACCCACGCGATGGAGCGTGTTCATTGCCTCCATCCGTTTGTCGTGAGAGATATTTCCGGGGAGCAGAAAATCTTCCATTTCCGCATATCCCTGACTTGTGGATGCGATGAGGGCGATGTGAACCGGCCTTTCGGCAGCCGCACGCACCTCTTCTGGGTTCAGGCTGGTGATCGCCTGCCGGATCTGTTTAAACATCGTCTCCGCCATGCTGTGAATTTTACCCCGGGCGCTGTGCGCCAAACGCGCGGAATACCACCTTTGGCGTGCCGCGCCAGTCCGGGCCGAGACCCAGGCGCTGGATTTCTATCTCGCGGGAGAAGTATCGCAGGATCGACTCCGTTGCCGGATGAAACTGAAGCGCCGGCGCAATCAGGAGCATCCTTGGCGCCTCCGCGGAAAGGCGGATTCCCGGAAAGTATCCCTGCCCGGAAAACTCGCCGCGATCGAGATGCCATTTCACTCGAATCCAATAGTCGAGGGCCTGTACCGGCAAGTGAATATCCTGCTCCGCCTTGATCTCCAGTACCGCCAGCCGGCCTTGCCGGTCTACACCGAGCATGTCGATTACACCACGGTTTCCGGCGGCAAATGCCGGGACCTGGCCGTACACAGGATTGGGCAGGAGAGAAGGTTCCAACTCCTCCATGTGCGTTCGCACCTGTGACTCCAGCCAGGCCTCCGGTTCGCGCGAATAGAAGGGATTTGAACGATCGCACGCCTGCCGGCTGCGTAAGCGTGCGACTTCAAAAACCAAACGTTCGATCTCCCGCAAGTTAGATGCTGTCCCAATCTGCTTGGTTTCGATACCGAATTGAAGGCGCCCGCCGGCAATGCGGGCGAACTCAAGCCCACGAATCCGGAAGCTCAACTCCCCGTTTTTCGAGGCCAGCGTTGTGACGTCGCGAATTCCTGAAATAAGCCGAGCCAATTCTGTCAGATCTGGAGGACACACAGCCTCCGCGGACAGGCACGGCTCCATGTGGGTGTCCGTATTTCCGTAATCGCGCAAGTCTACACAGTCGTCTGCTCCTTGTTCGGAAAATACACTCACCTCGAAGGCGGCAGATCGCGGATTCAACCATCGCAGGCGGAGGCAGGTGTTGCGCTCGACGCCAGCGGGCAGATAGAGCAGCAGTCCTTCGATGGTGAGTTTCCGCTCGCGTTGCCGTAGATAGTCGAGCCAAATCAGTCCAAACGTCAGCAGTCCGTCGGCGTTGGACTCCGCGGAACAGCCGATCGCCGCCAGGCCTCGCTGGCCTTTTTTCAGAAAGGCGCGAGCATAACTGGGTGACAGGCTATGTTCGAGATCCTGCTCCGTCGTGAGCTCACTCAGTTTCCAATCCGTGAACCGACGCCGGAGGAAACGCCGGAAATGCTCGCGAAAGGCAAGCCGCACGGCCCTCTTTCCAAGGAATTGATTCGCTGGGCGCCCGGCATCGAAAAAGGTAAGGGTTCCCGGCCGTTTCCCGAACTTCTCTGTGATGACATCCAGGCGGCCGGGCCGCTCCGCGCCGACGGCTGTGATGCGCCGTACCAGATTTCGCTTCTGGTCCCACGCTTGCAACACAAGACGGCTTCCCTGCCATTCGATGACGTGGTTATCTCCCCGAAGCGGCAGGTTGTCTTCTCCGGCTTCTTGCAGGAAGGGCTCCCTGCTGGCCTTGAGAAAGCGCTCAATCGCCTGCCATGCCTCCCGAGCTTCGCGCCGGGGGGCTTCGCCGGAGTCCATTGACATCCGTCATTATTATATTTGACCTACTTGAAAGACAGGCTGGAAGCCGTAGAGGAACGAATCCTCCGCGCCGTTGGACGCTCCGGGCGCAAACGTGAGGAGATCACTCTGGTTGCCGTGACCAAGGTGTTTCCGGCACAGGCGATTGTGGATGCGTATGCGCTGGGGTTGCGCCATTTCGGCGAGAATTACGTGCAGGAATTCGATGCCAAGCTGGATGCCGTGAAGCATTTGGGCGGCGCGCGCTTTCATCTCATCGGACACCTGCAATCGAATAAGGCCCGGCGGGCGGCGGAGATCTTTCACACGATCCAGACAGTTAACCGTTCCAAGCTGGCGCGGCGCCTGAATGAAGCGGGGCGCACGCTGGAAGTGATGCTCGAAGTGAAGTTGTCGGAGGAAGAGACGAAAACAGGCGTGGCCCCGGAGGACCTACCGGGCTTAATTGAGGTGGTCCGTGCCTGTTCAAACCTGAAGCTAACGGGCCTGATGACCATGCCCCCCTGGTCTGACGATCCTGAGCAGGCGCGCCCGTACTTTCGCCGCTTGTGCGAGATTGCCGCCCGAAACGGTATCGGCGGGCTGTCGATGGGCATGTCCCACGATTTCGAGGTGGCCATCGAGGAGGGAGCCACGCACATCCGCGTAGGTACGGCGCTTTTCGGCGAGCGAAAGGGGCGGTGAGAACCGGATTCTACTCGCCTCTTCCACCGGCGAATACCGGCGTGGCGGACTACTCCGCCGCGCTGATCGAAGCCATGCGCCGGATCGGCCGTGTGGATGTGAACCCGGTGGATTCGGATGTGCGCCTTTATCATCTCGGTAACAACCCGCTACACCGGGAGATTTACCGCAGGGCGCTCGAACAGCCGGGTGTCATCGTGCTGCACGATGCCGTGCTGCATCATTTCCTTCTTGGATTTCTGAAGAAGGAACAATATGTCGACGAGTTCGTCTACAACTACGGCGAATGGATGCGCGATGCCGCCCAAGAACTGTGGTGTGGGCGCGCCCGGTCCGCCGCAACCTGCGAGTATTTCCGGCACCCGATGCTGAAGCGGATCGTCGAAGCTTCTAGCGGCGTTGTTGTGCACAACCCGGGCGCAGCCGCGATGGTGCTTTTGCACTGTCCCGGGGCGCGTGTTTTCGAGATTCCGCATCTCTTTTGTGCTTCCGCCGCTACACTCGGCGTGGATCGGTTGAAAGATCGTCTGGGACTCGGGCCGCATCACTTTGTGTTTGGCGTATTCGGCTATCTGCGGGAGTCGAAACGCCTGATGCCGGTGCTTCGCGCTTTTCGCCGGATGCGCCGGGCACAGCCGAATGCCGCGCTTCTGGTTGTGGGATCGTTTGCCTCGGCGGATCTCGAGCGAGCGGCCGGGCCTTTGCTGGCCTCGCCTGGAGTGATATGCACCGGCAGCATGCCTCAAAATGAATTCGACGCGCTGATCTCCCTTGTGAACGTGTGCATCAATTTGCGGCACCCGGCTGCCGGCGAGACATCGGGAATCGCCATCCGCGCCATGGGAACGGGAAAGGCGGTTATTCTCACGGACACTCCGGAGACGTCGCGATTTCCGGAAAACACTTGCCTGCGCATCGCTGTGGGTCCGGATGAAGAGCGCACCTTGGCGGCGCTTATGCTTTGGCTGGCACAATACCCAGCCGCGGCGCGGGAAATTGGATCCCGTGCGGCGTCTTATATTGGACGGGAGCACAATTTGGAGCGTATCGCGCGTCTCTATTGGGAGGCACTGGGATACAATCTGGCAATGGCGAAGGAGACTCCAACCGATGAGCGTTGATGCAATGAAGGTGGGTAGCGGAAGGATTGTCCGCTTCGATTCCGAACTGGATGCGATTGTCGCCGAATCCGCGGCGATTGAGAAACTGGCCGGTGGATTCTCGTTCACCGAAGGTCCGGTCTGGACTCCCGAAGGTTACCTGCTATTTAGCGATATTCCCGAGAATGCGATTTATAAGTGGAGCCCCGATACGGGCACCGAAGTATTCCGCAAACCAAGCGGATGCGACCGGACCGGTGTTGCGCCCGGTGTGTTCCGGGGATCCAATGGGTTGACGCTTGATGCCCAGGGCCGGCTGACGATTTGCGAACACGGGAACCGGCGTGTGACGCGCCTCGATGCGGATAGCAGCCTCACGGTTCTGGCTTCTCACTTTGAAGGAAAGCGCCTGAACAGTCCGAACGATCTGGTGTATAAGTCGGACGGCGCCTTGTACTTTAGCGATCCTCCCTACGGCTTTCCGAAGGAGGATGACGATCCCGAAAAGGAGTTGGACTTTTGCGGCCTTTATCGCCTGTCCGGCGGGGAACTGCAGCTTTTGTACAAGGACCTGAGGCGTCCGAACGGTCTCGCTTTTTCGCCGGACGAGAAGTATCTGTATGTCTCCAACTCGGACCCTCAGAGAAGAATCTGGATGCGTTTCGAAGTACAGAACGATGGTTCCATTGCAAATGGCGAAGTGTTCTACGATGTAACGAACGAGGCGGCCGCCGGCTCACCCGATGGACTCAAAGTCGACAAACAAGGCAACCTCTATTGCACTGGACCTCTTGGCATGTGGATCTTTACACCGGAGGGAAAGCTGTTAGGCAGAATCGAGCCTCCGGAAAGACCCGCGAATTGCCACTGGGGCGGCGCGGATGCGAAAACCCTCTACATCACCGCGCAAACCAGCCTTTACCGCATCCGGACAAATGCCGAGGGGATCCGGCCGTAAATGTCGCAAACCAACACTCCGGTGGACGCGCGGCTCTGGGAGTATATTCAGAACGCTTCGCGTCGTGAGCCTGACCTTCTGCGGCGGCTACGGGAAGAGACCGCCAGGCTGCCGGAAGCGCACATGCAAATCACGCCGGAGCAGGGACAGTTCCTCGGACTGCTTGTGCGCCTTCTGGAAGCAACCGAGGTCCTGGAAGTGGGTGTCTTTACCGGGTACAGTTCTCTTTCCCTGGCCCTTGCGCTACCTGATCACGGGCGGGTGGTGGCGTGCGACAGAAGCGAAGAGTTTACCTCCATGGCGCGCCGGTATTGGCGGGAAGCCGGCGTCGAGCACAAGATCGATCTCCGCGTGGGTCCCGCACTGGATACGCTGGATGGTCTGCTCTCGGAGCGGCGCAAGGACACCTTCGATTTGGTGTTCATCGATGCCGACAAGCAAAACTACGACAACTACTACGAGCGGGCCATACTCCTGATCCGGCCTGGCGGACTCATTGCCCTCGACAACGTACTCTGGCATGGTGCGGTGATCGATGAAACCGTAAAGGATGAATCCACAATCTCGATCCGGGCGTTCAATCGTAAAATTCATCAGGACGATCGGGTGTGGGCCAGCATGGTTCCCATCGGCGACGGACTGACTCTGGCCTTGAAGAAGCAGCAGCCCTGAATGGAACCGCGGATTTTCTGCGACTCTGAGAGTAGTGAAGTCTCTAATATTTAGAGGCAGTTCTCACAATCGTACTATTCTTGACAGAGATTAGGCAGATTGATGAGAATGTAGTACATACTGGGTTGTTCTCCCCGTAGCATGTTGCTGGCCCTATCCAAATCGTCTCGCAGCCAATCGCTTCTGGCGCAAATCGGAAACACACCGCTGATTCGACTGGAGCGTGTCGCGAGCGATCTGCCCGGCGTCGAGATCTTGGGGAAAGCCGAGTTTTTCAACCCGGGAGGCTCTGTAAAGGACCGCCCGGCTCTCAACATGATTCTGGAGGGAGAGCGCACCGGCCGCCTTCTGCCTGAGCGTATTCTGCTGGATGCCACGAGCGGCAACACCGGAATCGCCTATGCGATGATCGGAGCGGTTCGGGGTTATCGTGTCCGGCTGTGCCTGCCTGCCAATGCATCGGAAGAGCGCAAGCGCATGTTAAAAGCCTATGGCGCGGAGATGATTCTAACCGATGCCGGTGAAGGATCGGATGGCGCGATTCGCAAAGTGCGCGAGCTATATGAAACCGATCCAGATCTTTACTTTTACCCCGATCAATATAGCAATCCAGCCAACTGGAAGGCGCATTTTGAAACCACCGCGGTCGAAATCATGGAGCAGACCGGCGGCGGCATCACCCACTTTGTGGCTGCCATGGGGACGAGCGGAACTTTTGTCGGCACCTCGCGGCGGCTGAAACGGGATTTGCCGGGTGTCCGGTGTATCTCCGCGCAGCCTTCGTCCGGATTTCACGGCCTGGAAGGTCTGAAGCATATGCCGACGGCGATTGTGCCCTCCATCTACGACGAGAGCCTGGCCGATGACAACATCTGGATCGAGACGGAGGATGCGTATCGGATGGCGCGGCGCCTCGCCCGCGAGGAAGGGCTGCTGGTAGGCATTTCTTCCGGTGCAAATCTTGTAGCTGCGCGGGAAGTCGGCCGGCGGTTGGCCGCCGCGGGAGAACCCGGTGTTATTGTCACCGTGCTCTGCGACGGAGCCGAAAAATATCTGAGTGAGCCGTTCTGGAATGATCCGGATTGAAAAGAACGCGTGGAAAGTAATGCTGGACCACGCAAAGTCGATTTACCCAAATGAGTGTTGCGGCGCTATGTTGGGCAACGTGGATGGCGGCGACAAACTCGTCAGGACCGCTGTGCCGCTCGATAATGCCTTCGGCGGTTCGCAGGCTCAGCGTTATGAATTGCGCCCGGAGGACCTGCTCCGGGCCGACCGGGAGGCACGGGCCAAGGGGATGGATCTCGTCGGGATCTTTCACTCACATCCCGATTGCGACGCCTACTTCTCGGAAACGGACTTAAAGAACTCCTGTCCGTGGTACTCCTTCGTGGTGCTTTCTATGCGGAAAGGGGAGTTCGATCACGCGAATAGCTGGCTGCCCAACCCGGAACAGACGGCGGCCGATCAAGAACATTTGGAGATTGTCGAAGACTGATGGCGAAAATACTGATACCGACCCCCCTGCGGCAGTACGTTGAGAAAAAGGACTCCGTCGAAATCGGCGGTGCGACGGTCGGCGAAGCGCTCGGAACGCTCACCAGCGAGTACCAGGATTTGCGGCGGCACCTCTACACCGATGAAGGGAAGCTGCGAAGTTTCGTGAACGTGTATGTGAACGATGAGGACATCCGCTACCTGAGTAAGGAGTCCACTCCACTCAAGGAAGGGGACACGATTTCCATCGTGCCCAGCATCGCCGGAGGTTTGAATGGCAGTTGAGACCGTAGCCGAACAAGCGGCGCTTTCCAAAGAGGAGATCCTGCGCTACAGCCGCCACCTGATCATGCCCGAAGTGGGCATGGACGGGCAGTTGAAGCTCAAGCAGGCGAAAGTATTGCTGATCGGCGCGGGTGGATTGGGCGCCCCGCTCGGAATGTACCTGGCGGCGGCAGGCGTCGGGCGCATCGGCATGGTGGACTTCGACGTTGTCGACTGTACGAACCTGCAGCGCCAGGTGATTCACGGCACCAGCGATGTCGGCAAGAAGAAACTCGATTCCGCCGCCGGGACTATGGCGGATATCAACCCGCACATTCGCATCGACAAGTACGAGACGGCTCTCTCGAGCGAGAATGCGCTGGAATTGTTCAAAGAGTACGACATGGTAATCGACGGGACCGATAACTTCCCGACACGTTACCTGGTGAACGATGCCTGCGTGCTCACCGGCAAGCCCAATGTCTACGGCTCCATCTTTCGTTTCGAAGGGCAGGCTACCGTCTTCGGGTATCCGGGCGGGCCGTGTTACCGCTGCCTTTATCCGGAGCCGCCACCGCCGGGACTGGTGCCAAGCTGTGCCGAGGGTGGGGTGCTGGGAATTCTTCCCGGTACCATCGGCCTGATTCAGGCCACGGAAGCCGTGAAGCTGATCCTGGGCGTTGGCGAGTTGCTGGTGGGCAGGCTGCTACTTTATGATGCGCTGGCGATGCGTTTCCGCGAATTGAAATTGCGGCGCGATCCGGCATGCCCCGTTTGCGGCGACAACCCATCGATACATGAGCTGATCGATTATCACCAGTTCTGCGGAGTCCCGCAGCAGCAAGCCGCGGCGGCGGAGACCGCTCCGGGCGCTGGCGATATCGATCCCACCGAGGTGAAGGCGAAAATCGATCGTGGCGAGTCCTTCGTGCTCATCGATGTCCGGGAACCGCACGAGTACCAAATCTGCAAGATCCCTTACGCGCGGCTGATCCCGCTCGGAGAATTGCCCAAGCGCATGAACGAGCTTGATTCCGCCAGCGAAATCGTAGCCCACTGCAAAAGCGGCGTGCGCAGCGCCAAGGCTGTCGATTTCCTCAAGCAGGCGGGATTCAAGAAGGTCCGCAATATGCGTGGCGGCATCCTCGCCTGGAGCGACAAGGTCGACCCGAGCGTCCCAAAATACTGACCGCACGGATCAAGCCATTACGATGCTCTCGGCCGCGGCATCGAAAGCGGCCACTTTGCGCTCCATGAACGACCGCATCGCCATAATCAACAGCACCTGCGTCCGATAGGCGAGCTCGATGTCGCCTTGTGGCTTCTCCCGCGTGCGAACGGAACGATAGAAGTCGCGAAGATGCTCGGAGTTGACGTCGATCCCATAACCCAGGCCCTGTGGCCTGCGGGTGACACCAGCCAGCGGCTGCACCATGCCGTCCGGCTCGTCTTTGACGGTCAGCGTTCCTTCGGTACCGCGCACCACGGTGTCCACGGGAACGTCGTTGGCATAAGTGCCCATGAAGACGAAATTGAGTCCGGCGGGATACTCCGCCACCATGTCGAAGGTATCGGGCACTTCGCGGCTTCCATTGAAGACATACTTGCCGCCGAGCGCGACCACCCGCGACGGAAAGTCCAGTCCCAGCGCCTTAATCATCAGCGACAGGAAATGCACGTTATTGTCCGTGCACGGGCCACCCGAATAATCCATGAACATCCTCCACTGGAAGAAACGTTCGATGGAAAACGAGTGGCGCGGAGCGTCACCCTGGAACGCTTCCCAATCGAGATCCGGGCCAGGCTTCGCGTTCGGATCGTCGATCGGCATTCCGCGCTCTCCTGAATCACCGCGGCGGAAGTAGCCCATCTGCACGTGCACGGGTTTGCCGATGGAGCCGCGTTTGATCGAATCGGCGGCCTGCCGCCAGACCGGATTCGCGAGCCGCTGCGTGCCCATCTGGTAAACGGCTTTATGCTCGCGCACCGCGCGCACCAGTTCTTTGAGCTGATCGAACTGCTGCCAGTGCGTCACCGGCTTTTCGCTGTAGACGTCCTTTCCGGCGCGGATGGCCTCCAGCGCGTGCGTCGCGTGCAACCGGTCCGGCGTCGCCACCAGCACCACATCGACATTGGGGTCGTTCACCAGGTCAATGGAGCGCTTGTATTCTTTAGCGCGGAAACGAGTGGCCACACGTTCGCGCCGCGGCTGGTAAATATCGCAGACGGCTACGATCTCGATATCCTCGCCGTCTTTGCCAAGCTGGTCGCTGGCGCGGGCGAGATAGGACCCGCGGTTGCCCGCTCCGACCAGGCCGGCGCGGATGCGCTTCGGCGCGGACTTGGCCGCGGGAGTCTCTTGTGCATTTGCCGCTCCGGCAGCGGCTGTTGAACCGAGCGCGCCAAGAAAGCTCCGTCGCTTGAAACCGGGTGATGGATTTGTATCGCTGGCCATATCCGGATGCTCCTCCTGATCTAGTGCAGCTTATCATGTGCGGCACTACGCTTCGCGAAGATCAATCGCGAGTATTGTATCGAACTGCCGCGGCGGATCTCGCCTTGCATGAACTGCCGGATCCGGTAGCGTGGATGTGTTGGCGCGCATACCGCCAAATCGGCGGAAATGGCTCCGGCCGGCACACCATCGGACCGTGGCGCCGGGCGCCGAAGAGGATGCGGATGTCCTGATGGCCGGACGTTACCTGGCGCTGGCTGAAGCGGCCGTCCAGTGGAACAGCTTGAAACCACCTGCAGCGGCGGCGAAAGCCAGAAAACGTTCGCCGGCTTCTGAACGCGCTCCTTGTCCACGCCAGCATAGGCCCGAATCGCGGTCCCGGCAATCGCTACACCGCAAGCACGCCCGCAAGCTCCAACAAGCTCATATCGAGCGGCTTCTTTCGAACCACCACTTCACTCAATGGAGTTGTGGAGATTTGACCGCCCTGTAAACCGGTCAGTATACCTGTGTTGCCCTTTGCAATCTGCTCCACCGCAGCCGCTCCCAGCCGCGTGCCGAGCATGCGGTCAGCGAAAGTAGGCGTTCCGCCGCGCTGCACGTGGCCCAGTATCGTCAGCCGGAACTGGAAGCCCACGCGGCTCCGATTTTCAATCATGTATTCTTTCAGGGCTTCGCCGCTGCAGCGCGCGCCCTCGGCCACCACGATCAGAACGTGTGGCTTTCCACGATCATGCGCCGCCCGGACCTCTTCGGCAATCTTGTCCGGGTGCACATCGACCTCCGGAATCACGATCGCCTCCGCGCCGCCCGCAATCCCGGCCATAAGGGCAAGGTAGCCGCAGTCCCGTCCCATGACTTCGACCAGAAATGCACGCTGGTGCGAGGAGGCTGTCACTTTCAGCCGGTCTATGGCTTCGAGCGCGATGTTCAACGCGGTATCGACGCCGAGCGTGACGTCGGAGCCGTACAGATCGTTATCAATCGTGGAGGCAATGCCGACAACAGGGAACCCCATCGCCGAGAGGGCGTGCGCCCCGGTTTGTGATCCGTTGCCACCGATTACAACTAGCGCTTCAATGCCATTCGCGGCCAGATGGTGAAGCGCCTGGCGCCTCACGTTCTCTTCGGCGAATTGCGGCGCTCTGGCACTCCCGAGAATGGTGCCGCCACGCTGCATGATCTCGCTCACATCCCGGCTGCCCATCGGCGTGAACGTGCCGCCGACAAGGCCGGCGAACCCGTTGCGCACTCCAAAGGCCTCCCACCCTTTGCCTACCGAAGTCCGTATCACCGCCCGAATGGCAGCATTCATTCCCGGAGCGTCGCCGCCGCTGGTCAAAACAGCAATCCTTTTCACTCCTTCATTCTAGGAGTCTCGCGCCCGCATTGCGGTTGACAGCGTCTACCCGATTAAATACGGAGAGGAGGCGGAACACCCCCATGCAGGATCGCATTCGGCTGGCGGCGGTAGAGTTTGACGCAGGCACGGCATCAACGGAGGAAAATCTCGAAAAACTGGCGGAGTGGTGCGGCCGCGCACGGGAACAAGGCGCTGGGTTGGCCTTGTTTCCGGAGTTGAGCGTCACCGGATTCATCCCCAATCATCCCGAGGGTGAGCACTCCGCGTGGTTGAGAGAAGCGCTGCGGGGTGCCCGCCGCATGGCGGAACGTTTGAATGGATGCGCGGTCCGCCGGCTCTCGGAAATCGCCGCCCACACCGGCATGATGATCGCCGCCGGCATGCTGGAGGACGGCGGAAACATACTCTACAACACGCATGTTCTGGTAGGCGCAGCCGGTCTTCTGGGAGCCTGGCGCAAGTTGCATATTCCGATTTTCGAAATGCCCCTGTACAACGGCGGCCCCGCTCCTCCTGTCGTCGAAACGCCACTGGGAAAAATCGGCATCAATATTTGTTTCGATGCGTTCCTGCCTGAATCGACCCGGCTGCTGGCGGTGCAGAATGCCGAGATCGTCCTCTTTCCCTTCGCCGCCGACCCGCTACCGCCCGGTCCCGCCGGATGGGAGCAATGGGCGGAACCGGCGCTGCGTGCGAGATGCGCCGAAAATGGCGTGTTCGGACTCGCCTCGAACTACACCGGTGAAGTCTCGTTCGCCGGTGTTCACCAACGCTTCCACGGAGGTGCGCTGGCGCTTGGTCCGGACGGGAACGTGCTGGCCCGCGGCGAGCGGCAATCGAGTGAACCACGCATGCTCGTCGTTGATTTCGACCGTGAACTGCTGGAACGCGCCCGTGCGGGCTTTGAATACACCTTCCGTTTCCGCCGCCCGGAACTATACGCTTCCCTGGCCCGTTCGTAGCCGGCCGGTTGCCGCCATCCAATTGCGAAACATTCTCGTGTAATCGCATGCCTGGCGCGACTGGCGGAGTTCCTCTACGCGAAACTTCATCTTGTGCCGCCAGTTCGGGTACTGATGCGTCGTGCCAGGCAGGTTTTGCTGTTCACCGTCTTTGAACAGGTCCTCCTGGTTCAAGACCATCAACTGCGAGGGAGTTGAAGCCAGAAACCCGGCGATGGCATTGTGCAACTCTCCCGTCAGTTCCGGAAGGTTCGCGGCGGAGGTGGGATACGACTCCGGCAGCAAGTGGAATTGAAACAGCAGGTCCAGGATCTTTTGCTTCTCGATTTGCCGCTCTTCCATTTGACGGGAGCGTGAGGCCTCGTCGATGAGCCCAACTTCGCGCCGGGCCTCGATGTCGCGTCCCGACCAGAAACCCGCCAGCGTCGGCAAATCGTGAGTCGATACCGACACCAGCGCCCGCACCGGGTATTGGTCCGGCGGAAGAAAATTTCCTCCTTTGTCCTTTTCGAAGTAAAGCAACCGGTAGCTGAGCACGCCAAAACGCTCCAGCGTCTCTCGGATGTAGTCGGCGACGGTTCCCAGGTCTTCCCCAATGACGACAAACTGATCGCGAACACTCTCGAGGGCAAGAATACGGATCAGGTCGTCGTAATAGTCCTGAACATAAGCTCCATTTCGCGCGTCCTGGTTCTCCGGAATCCAATAAAGATGAAAGAAGCGCATCACGTGGTCGATTCGCAACGCACCACCATGGCGGGCATTCTTGCGGATGGATTCGGTAAAGAGCCTGTATCCGTCGCAGCGGTGCTGAACCGTGTTAGGCGGTGGAAAACCCCAGTCCTGACCTTGAGGAGAGAAATCGTCGGGCGGGGCTCCGACACGGCACCCACTTACGTAAAATTTCCCGTACGCCCACAGGTCGGAACCACAACTGTCGGTGGCCAGAGCCAGGTCGTGGTACAGTCCCACGGGCATACCCTTCGACCGTGCGTACTGCTGCGCCTCACGCAACTGCGCGTCGATCTGCCATTGGATGTATTTGTAGAACAGCACGCTGCGCCAATGCTGTCTTGTAAAATCTTCCACGGCAGGCGATTCCGGGTTCTGATACTGCTCGGGCCATTGCCGCCACACCCATATATCGGGATTTTTCCTGTGCAGCCACTCATCGAGTGCGTAATAGACGGCATACCGGTCGAGTAGCACGCCCTCCTTCTCAATGAACTCCTGTAAGCGTTTGGCAGAAGGTGTATCCCGGCGGAACTCCTCGTGAAAAAACCGGCGGAATGCGGCTTTGAGCATCCGCAACTTCAGGGAAGCAACCCGTTCGTACTCCACGTACTGCGAATCGCGCAAAGCCTGAATCTCGTTCCGCACGCCCCGGCTTTGCATCAGCCGCCTGGCGCACTCTGATTTCTGGAAATCCTCCATGCGCTCAACGTCGAGATAGATAAAATTCAGGTAATAGCTGGAGTTGGGGAGATACGGACTGGTGTTGTACGGCGCGCGGTTTGGAATCGCATGCAGCGGGTTTAACGCGACAAGACTGCACCCGGCGTCTTCGGCGGCCCAATCGATGAGGCCGTGCAGGTCGGTGAAGTCTCCACAGCCCCAGTTCCTTTCGGACCGCAGACCGTACAGGGCAACGGCAACTCCCGCTGCTTTCCGCCCGTCCAAGAGTTCGGGAGGAGTGTAAGTCCGGTCAGGACAAACGATAAGGCGCGTGGCGGATTCAACGCCGTCCACTGCCGCTCGAACGGTAAGGTGATGATACCCAAGCGGAAGTTTTTCGGCCGCGACCTGCTTTTCAACGTACCGGCGTCCTTCGATTTCGGCGGTCGCGCTGGTCTCGGCCACCGCAGCCGGGGCCTGCCATTGGCGAGTGGTGCCATCCTCCAGGCGCACCTCGAAAAAGAGACAGATCTCTGACTGGGCTTCCGGGAGGCGAACGGGAAGATGGGCACTGTTTTCGCTGACTACGAGCGTCTGCGGGGTATAAGAACCCCATTCGCGTTGGAGCCGGCCGGAGATGGCCCGGTTCAGAGTCTCCGCGCTGCCAGCTTCGACCCCCATGGATTCCAGAATGGTCCGCTGAATTTCGGCAGGAATCACATGATGGTTCCCCCAAATATCCCAGAAATCCGGCTCAACACCCCATAATTTTGCGGCCAGGAGCAGGCTTTCTTCATACGTTGAATCTCTATCGAAGGACATCGAGCGGACAGGCATCTCTCTAATGGATTGTACCGGCTGAGGTTCCGTTTCAGGCATGGGATAATAAACCGGAGAGAGAGGCGATGCCGGAGAATTTCGAAATCAGTCAGCCCGCCGAGTTGTTTGCTCGGATCGACAACGAGAATACGGAACCGCTATCCGATGGCGTCCTGTTAACCACGGTGGACAAGGCCATCAATTGGGCGCGCAAGAATTCCATCTGGCCGATGACTTTCGGCCTCGCCTGTTGCGCCATCGAGATGATGGCGATGACGGCTTCGCGATTCGACATTGCGCGTTTTGGAGCAGAGGTGTTCCGCGGTTCTCCCCGGCAGTCCGACCTGATGATTATTGCCGGGCGCGTCGCGAACAAAATGGCGCCGGTGATACGGCAGCTCTATCAGCAGATGCCGGAGCCCAAATGGGTGATATCGATGGGCGCCTGCGCGACCTCGACAGGTGTTT
>CAADGY010000355.1 GCA_900696665.1 uncultured Acidobacteriota bacterium | reverse complement strand
GCATCGCGGACACCCACGGTGTGCCGCTGCGCTACGTGATATGGGCGGGAATGGGCGGCTCCGCGGAAGATAAATCGATGTACCAGACTGTTGGCCTGCTCCGGCGGGGACCGCGCCTCTACGTGCTCGACTCCACGGACCCCGCCAAAATGAAAGCCGTGCTCGCGGACATTGAGCACCGCTCGCGCCTGCCGCTCGAGAAAGTTCTGCCCCAGGTTCTCGTGGTGGGTATGGCCATGGGTATGACCTCCTATGAGCCGGTGGTAAATCTCGAAAGGCTGTACCGTCTCTATGAGCGGCACAAGATCGATAGCCAGCCGAACTTTGTGTACATGACGCTTACCGGCTCTCTTCTCGACCAGTTTGCCGGCCCGCGTGGCTACCGCCGCGTCGAACTGCAACTTGATGGCGGCAACACCACCGCCGGCCGCCACAGTGCTCCACTCACCCGCGGCAGCCTGTACCCGCTCGGATTGGCAAAAAATGACCTCCGGCTCTGGATCGATGCCACTCTGCTCACCCGGGAGGAGATCGATGCCGCGTGGCGGCTTGCTTCCTTTCTGCATGAACAGGGGAAAGCCGGAAGGGACAAGATAGCCTTGCTGCTTCCCAGGGAATGGAGCGGCGCGGCCTTGTGGACCAAGCAGAACTTTGAAGAGAGCCTCGGAAAGAGTGAGGATCTCGGACTGAAAATCATTATCGGCGAAAAACCAAAACTAGCCAATTATGTTTCGCCAAAACTCGGCCGCCAGGATCGCGTTTTTCTCGTGCTCTCCGTCAAAGGCCTCACGCCTCCCGATTCGCAGAAGACCAGCATGTTGCGCCGCGCCGGTTATCCTCTTGCTACATTGGCCGCACCGCGCGGAACCCTGCTCTCCCATTACATGCAGTTTATTCACTACGTGGTTTTCGGAGTCGCGTACCTCCGGGGGATGAACTTCGTCACTCAGCCCAGCGTCGAGTTGTACAAGTCCATCACCGGCCGGTTGCACAGCGACGCCGTGAAAGCCGGAGGCGTGGAGAACACCCGCGAATGGCAGGCGATGCAGAACTCCTCCTGCCAACTGAAGTGGCGCGGCGGCATTACGTTAGCCTGGGACCGCTTTGCTTTGCCGGTGGATACGGCCGGCCGCGACGCGCCGGCCGTATATGCCGGTATTCTCCGCAAACTGTTCTGCCCGCGCGAAGCCGAATACGGCGAGCTCACCTTTTTCGGCGACACGAGATACTCAGCGCCGGGAAAGCGCGTGAAGCGAATTCTGGAACGGGCGGCTGAATTAGTATTTCGCAGCCGCTTGAAAGTGCCGGTGGACGTGTATGAGGGGCCGGCGATGAACCACTCCTATCACGAAATGATCATAGGACACGGGAGGTGCCTCTCGACGGTATTGATCTCGGACGCCTCCGAACAGATTCCCGCCGCCGGACATACGGCGGACTATCACCGTGCGCAATTTCTTGCAACGCAGATGGCCTTGGCGCAGCGTGGGCGTGCCGTGGTCTCCATCCGCCTCCGGGACCTCGAGCCCGCCACGCTTGCAGTGCTGGACCGCTTTTTCGCGGAAACCGCCAAATCGCTTAAGAATGGGCAGGCCTGATGGTACGATCAATTTCTTATGGCCAGATTCAAGCCGGCCAAAGGGCAAAAGAAAAAGAGCGCTTCTTCTGCCCGCGGCGCCATTCCGTGTCTGCTGGTGCTCCTCGGCGCCATGCTGCTCATGTATCTCCTGTTCGTTGCCGTGCTGAGTCCGAGATGAGACCGCGTTATGCGAAGCGATAACCGCCAACCCACCGAGCTCAGGCCTGTGACCATCACAACCGGTTACCTGCTGACGGCCGAGGGCTCCGCAATCATCGAAATCGGCAACACTCGCGTGCTTTGCGCGGCCAGTGTCGAAGACTCGGTTCCTTCGTTTCTGCGCGGCACCGGAAAAGGTTGGGTCACGGCGGAGTACTCCATGCTCCCGCGGGCGACGGCCACCCGCACGGCGCGTGAAGTCAACCGCGGCAAACCGTCCGGGCGCACGCTCGAAATTCAGCGCCTCATTGGCAGATCGCTCCGCTCGATCGTAGATCCCGCGGTATTGGGTGAGCGGACCGTTATTCTCGATTGCGACGTGCTCCAGGCCGATGGGGGTACCCGAACGGCGGCCATTACGGGCGCCTTCGTCTCGCTCTCACTCGCCATCCGGCAATTGTTGCAGTTCGGCGTTCTGAAGAAAACTCCGATTCGCGATTCGGTTGCCGCCACCAGCGTTGGAATCCTCCAGGGGGAACCGTTGCTCGATCTTTGTTACGAAGAGGACTCCCGGGCGGAAGTCGACATGAATGTGGTTATGACGGGAGCGGGCCGGTTTGTGGAACTTCAGGCTACCGCCGAACAGACACCGTTCGACGACGGACGCTTGCTCGAGCTCATCGATATCGCACGCGGCGGAATCCATCAGCTTACCGCCGCGCAGAAGAAAGCGCTGGAGTCTGCTTGAAACTCTATTGCGCCACCACCAATCCCGGGAAACTTCGCGAATTCCGGATGGCTGGTGAGCAGCGCGGTATCGGCATCGAACCTGTTCCCGGCCTGGAGCGGATCACGCCTTTTGAAGAGGCGGCGCATAGCTTCGAACAAAACGCGGCGGAGAAGGCGGTCTATTACAGCCGGTTCGCCCCGGGGCCGGTGTTCGCCGACGATTCCGGCCTGGAAGTGGAAGCTCTTGGCGGCGACCCCGGTGTGCTCTCGGCGCGCTTTGCGGGCGAGAATGCGACGGATGAAGAGAACAACCGGCTTCTCCTCGAGAGGCTGCAGGGTGTAACCGGCCGCCATGCCCGTTTTGTCTGCGTGATCGCTGTCGCCCGAGCGGGCGAAGTGCTTCGTATCTTCCGCGGCGTGGTAGAGGGCCGCATCCTGGGCGCTCCACGCGGCAGCAACGGTTTCGGATACGATCCGCTTTTTCTGTATCCGCCGTTTGGGCGTACATTCGGTGAAATGACGGACGAAAAGAAGATGCGTGTCAGCCATCGCAGCCAGGCTCTGCGAGCCATGCTCGATTGGTATACGAACGCCCCACTCGCGGGCTGACCGGCGTTCACACGTGCTCAGCCGTACGTTTCAACGTTTCTTTTCAGGTATCTCCGTGTATCCGCCCACACCGCCGCTTCGAACGGCGGTGTATGGTAAGAGCGAGGAGTTGCTCGTTGGCCGGGAGGCAACCCACCGAGACCCGCGCAGGACCAACCCAGGGG
>CAADGY010000354.1 GCA_900696665.1 uncultured Acidobacteriota bacterium | reverse complement strand
GATTTACGTACCGCGGGATGAGGTCTGGCCCAAGGGTATCGAATGCCAGTTGTACCAGACTCACATGGGCCGCATCTTCCCGATACACGGAGCCACACTCGATGGCGGCGAGATGATCCACGCCGCCGCCAAGCCGATCGGGGAATGGAACACCTACGAGGTTTACTCCGAGGAAGGACGGGTGGCCACCGTCGTGAACGGCGTCCTGGTCGGCCTGGCGTCGAACGCGAATCCCCGGGTCGGGTATATTTGCCTGCAATCGGAAGGTGTGCCGGCGGAGTTCCGCAATATCAAGGTCAAGCGTTACACACCGGCTTACCACCTGCGTTCGGATAAGTGATCCGTCTGGTAGAATTTCTGGCACGGGAGGACTGGATGAAGATACTGAGAGGCGTGTACCACTTTGCCGTCCTGGCGGCCGGCGTGTTGCTGTTTTCCGGTATGCTTGTGGGCGGCGAGAAGAAACTGATGCACTGTTTCTACTTCACCGCCATCGAGAGCGCCACCCAAGCCGATTGGGACGCTTTCCACAAAGCTACCGATCAGCTTACGAAGCAGATTCCCGGGCTTACTCATGTCTGGTATGGAAAACTGATCCGTCCCATGGCGCAGTTCAATCCCGACGCCGAAGCCCGCAAGAAGTTCGACGATCGGACGAACAGCGCCACCGGACAGTTTTCGCGGCGCATTCGCGGCCATGGCGTCTGCATGGAAATGAACGACCAGCAGACACTGAAAACCTACGCCAACCACCCGGCCCACAAAGAGTGGGAGAAGGTATACGCCAAAGTGCGGCAGCCGGGCACAATGACTTTTGATCTCATCGGCGAGTAGCCGCGATAAGCAGCTACAGCTTTTCCCAGTTCAGAATCTTCAGCGCATTGCTTCGATAGAGGCTTTCGAGAACCTGTGGTGTGAGTTCGAGGCCGTAGAGCCTCCACCAGACACGGCCGGGCAGATATTCGTCGGCTGTTTCCAGCAGACGCCACCAGCCCTGGTACATCTCCTTGTCCCGGCCCATGTCCGTCCCGAACATCACGCGATTGCGGTACCGCGTCAGGAATTTTGCGGCTGCCCTTGGCTGCCGGCCAATCTCGTAGTCGCGCGCCGAGATATCGAGAAACAGGTTCGGATAACGCTCCATCGCCTTGCTGAGTTCCCCAAGGTTGTTGCCCTGGTTCCGCAAATGACACGCGATGAACGTCGTTTTCGGGTTCCTCTCCAGCATCCTGTCGCTCATTGCGATCAGCTCTTCATACGAAGGCACATCTTTATCCAACAGATTGAAGTGCTGAAAATCGGGTGTCCGCTCCTGATTCGGGCCTAGGGGTTGCCAGCAGGACGGGTGGTCCGCCACGTGGAAGTTCACGGGTATCTTCAGCTCGGCACATTTTTTCCATAGCAGATCGAGCCGGGGATCATCATAATGGAGCCGTTGACCTCGGGGACGTTTCTCACTCTGTAGTCCCGAGCCTTTGTCCGACAACTCGCCTATGCCGCGCGCACCCATACGGTAGCACCGCTCCAACTCCGCCGCCGCGCGTTGTGGGTAGTCCGGCGCATCGATGTTGGTCGTATCCAGATCACACCAGAGCTGAAAACGGCTGGCGTACGGCTTGAACAACTCCACCTGTTTGTCGAAATCCGCGCCGGTAGCTCCTGTGAAAACAATCGATTTCTCGATTCCGACCTCGTCCATGGTTCGCACCCACGCCGCGACGTCCTCGGAAGTTTTAATGCCATTCATGAACGTGTGGCTGTGGATGTCGATCACCGGATACTTCGCCTTCGGCACCATCGTTTCCGGAACCACAAGCGAGGAAGCGGGCTTGTAGTCCTTCAGCAAGATGGAATCCATCGGCCCGGATTGCACCCGAATGCCGTATTTGAGCTCCTCCGCGCCTCCTTTAGCCTTTCCGGGTTCCCCCTTGCTTGCAGCGTCCGGAGCCTGGCTGCATGAAACTCCCAGCAGCAGAAGAGCCGTCATGGGAATAATTGCTGATCGATACATGTCATCCTTCCAGGTTTGTAGTTACAGCTTGACTAGACTATCAATTTTGACGGGCACTCCGCCGCGCTCGATACTGCGGTAAGCCGCGATTCCGATCAGGCTTGACAAAGCACCCGCGCGGAGATCCGCCCGCAGCTTGAGCGGATCCGGACCGTCATGGTTGCGAAACATCAGGTCCCGGATGCCAGTGTCCGCCCCGCCGTGTCCACCTCGCTGCCGGGCTTCGAGGTCACGGACGACCTCGGATTTTCCAAAGCTCCGGGTTAGACGGAGTTCATTTGTCTTGAATCCGCCGCCTCGAAATTCGTTCAGGTCCAGGCGCCCACGGGTCCCGTTGAACGCGATGGCCTGCCCCTCGTAAGGCAGATAAGCATTGGCCGTGTAGGTGAGCAGGACTCCGTTCTCATACTTCACAATCACGGACATGGTGTCGTAGATATTAGTGTTTTCGCGCCACACGCACGCATCGCGCAGATAGCCGTCTTCGGACTCGCAATCGACGTACAGCCGGACGGCGTTTGCATTCCTGGTGATGTCCCAATAGAACTTGCACTCCTGCTTGTAGGGACAAGCGCGGCAGTGCGTGCCACGGAACGAATTGTTCTTACCGTAGAACTTGAGTCCGCCGGTAGCCGTCACTTCCACCGGTTGTGAATCGAGCCACCAGTTTGCCTGGTCGAAATGGTGCGAGGCTTTGTGAACCAATAGCGTGCCCGAATTTTCTTTCAAGTGGTGCCAGCGCCGGAAGTAGTCCGCGCCGTGCGAAGTGTCGAGGTATTCGTGGAAATCCACCGACACGATCTCCCCGATGGCCTTCTCCATCAGTAGCGACTTCAGCTTCTTCGCCTCCGGCGAATGACGGGCGTTGAAGGTGACTTGCACTTTTCGTCCGGTCCGTTTTTGGGTGTCCAGGATAG
>CAADGY010000353.1 GCA_900696665.1 uncultured Acidobacteriota bacterium | reverse complement strand
CGAATCGTAGCCAAACTCGGTGGTTGTCTGCATGAGGACTAACTCGTTAACCGCTTGGCTGCAACGTAGTCAGGCATTGGGGAGGCAGCAAGCGTTTTGTGATTTTTTTCACAAAGTTCGATGTTCAAGGACCTGAACTCATGGCAAAAACGAGGTGGACATCCACCAAGCGGGCGCTACATTCGGCTTGATTCAATTCCCCGGGACGAACGGCTGAGTCGCCGTGCGCCATTTCGCGGGGAGCAGTTGGCAGGTTGAAATGATGAGCGCATAACAAAGGAACAACCATGAAGTTTATCAAATCATTGACGGTGGCGGTTTGTGCGGCTGCGTTCCTGCTCAGCACGAGCGGGGCGATGGCGGAAAGCTGTTGTGTCAAAGCCAAGGCCGGTGGCAAGGACTGTTCGCACAAGTGCTGTGTCGCGGCACGTGCGGAAAAGAAGGTGTGCGACAAATGCCAGGCGGACGCTTCCTGCTGCGATAAGGCGATCGCCGCGGCCAAGGCCTGCGCGCATCCGTGCTGTGTCGCAGCCACCAAGGACAAGAAGGTCTGCGAGAAGTGCAATCCCAAGAAGAAGGATGACAAGAAGGCCTGACTGGCCGGAACTTCGGTGAATTCCCAAAGCGGCCGCGTTCGGAGGGATGCGGCCGCTTTTGCTGCTTGCGTGGGTATTCACCCTGCATTTTGCTCAGATGAGCCTTGTTTGCGCGGCTATTCCACCACCACCGCAGCTTCCCCTGAACCGGGGCGCTTTTTCTGTCGCCTCAGGCAGGACGATTTCGTTTAATGAAACCAACGTTGAGAAACCTATGATGAACCGACGCTCCTTCGTTAGCTCGACCGCCACTCTCGGCGCCGCCCTGGCACTGGGGGCGCAGGCCCAGGAAAACCGTCCCGCCACTCCGCGCCGCAAGCGCATCAAACTCGGCATCTCGACCTATTCCTACTGGCATTTCCGCACCGCCAAGGTGCCGGTGGAGACGGTGATAGACAAGACCGCCGAACTCGGAGTGGAAGGAGTGGATATTTTGCACCGGCAGATGGAAATCTCGGAGAAAGAGCCGTTGACCGCCGCCCACCGGCCCTACCTCCAGAAACTCAAGCGCCATGCCTTCCGCAATGGAGTGGACCTCATCTGCCTCTCCATTCATCAGGACTTTGTGGACCCCAGCGCGGAATATCGCCGGCAACAGGTGGAGCACACGCTCAAGTGCATCGAGATCGCCTACGAACTGGGCGTGCCCTGCATCCGGCTCAACTCCGGTCGCTGGAACACCATCGCCAGCTTCGATGATTTGATGAAGGCGCGCGGCGAGGAGCCGATCCTGCCCGGCTACACCGAGGAGGATGGGTTCAAGTGGTGCATTGATTGCATCGAGCAATGCCTGCCCCGCGCCGGCGAGTGCGGGGTCATCCTGGCGTTGGAAAACCATTGGGGACTGACCCGCACGCCGCAAGGACTGCTGCGCGTCCTCAAGGCCATCTCTTCTCCCTGGTTGGGCGGGCTGATGGACACGGGCAACTTTCTGGAAGACCCTTACGACAAGCTCAAGCAGATCGCGCCCCAAACCGTCTTCGTGCAGGCCAAAACGTATCATGGCGGCGGGGAATGGTACACGCTGGACCTGGACTACAAGCGCATCGCGCGGATTCTGGCGGACGTGAATTACACGGGCTACGTGTCGCTGGAGATGGAGGGCAAGGAAAACCCGGACACCGCCGTGCCCAAAAGCATCGCCCTGCTGCGCGAAGCGTTCGGCGCCTGACCACCGGGCTTGAGCCTGCGGCCCGCGACTACAACTGCTCGCGCAGTCGAAAGAAACCACCCTCGAGATCGCGCGGCACGAGCGCGTTGGTGGCATTGGTGGGCTGGCCGAGATTTTCCCAGACAAGATTGGTGAGCGAACCAGTTTGTTGAAGCTGCACCGGTCCGTCGCCCTCGGGCCAATACAACACCACGTTGCTCGCCTGCAATCCGATGGAGAGCTGGCGGGCCGGTGGCGGCACCAGGATGCCTCGTGCCCGCGGACCGCCCAGCGCGAGGATTTCCGCCGCGGACATCGTGCGGTCGGTGAAGCAGAAGCTGCTCAGGTAGAATTCATGGGTGTAAACCCCCGACCCGTCTCCTTCGTTGAACAGCAGCAGGTCGGGTCCGGCATCGAGGTTGGAGTAGAGCGAATGTCGCCCATCGGGTGACGCGCTGCCGCTGAAGACCGGCTGGCCGTCAAGGTAATAGGCGACCGTGCCCGCCGCCAGGTCGGCGACAAAGGCGACGCGATGCCAGGTGTTGGCGGAAACGAGTCCCGACGCGGAATACCCGATCGCCCCGATGCCCAGCGCACCGGTGGCGGTCACGTAGAAGTCCGCGTCGTTGGCATTGGCCGGGTTGGTGTTGAAGAACGGCAACCACCCCACCGTCCCAGGCAGCAGGAAGTCAAAGATCATCGTGTATTGGTTGATGAATGTGCCGCCTCCATTCGGGCCGCTGGCGGTGAACGTGACCTGGTAACCATTGCCCGCGCCGGTAAACACGGGCGCGTGCAGATAACTCGCCGGCCGGCCGCCAATGTGCGGCACGCTGACCCCGTCCGTGACGCCGAACGTGGTCAGGTTCGATGTGACCGTTCCATCGGCGTACGTCAGGATGCCGTTGCCGAGCGCCGGGGAAAGATCGCCGGCGGCAAAGTTCCACTCATACACCACCGCGCTGGTGAGCTTGGTGGTGAAGGACCAGACCTCACCTGTCACCGTGCCCGACGGGGTGAATTCGTCCACGCGCCAGTAATAAACTTTGCCGGGCAGAAGATTGGTCAGCGCAACATAAGCGGCCGTGGTGCTGGTGAACAACGCGCCCGGGCTGTTGGTCCCAAAATAGACCGCGTGGCTGGTCGCGTTGCTGCCGGGCAACCAACTGAGGAACGGGTTCAACGTCACATTGGTGGCCAGATGCGCCGGCGAGGGAAGGCTGGCCCGCTCGCGCGGCGTGGGCGGCACCAGGGCGAAGGTGGTGAGCACCGCGCGATGATCGGAAGGCCAGGGGTTGACGCTGTTGCGCTCGTCCAGTTCCACGGAGTGCGTGG
>CAADGY010000352.1 GCA_900696665.1 uncultured Acidobacteriota bacterium | reverse complement strand
GTGATCCGGCTCCCGGCCGGTAAGGACGCAACGGTACGAGCCATTCCTGGGGCCTCCCGCTCCAAACAGAATAGCATAGAAATGTTCTTAAGTGAACAGTATTGAGGCTAGGTCGGTGCGACGACGCGTATTCCGACCGAAGCCGATCAGCGTTCCGAACTGATGGCGATCGCGATTCCAATCTGATGGCGATCACCATTCCAAAGTGATGGCGATCACTGTTCCAAACCCATGCCGATCAGTTCGGGCGGCGGGGTTGGGGCGGTGAGGCTGGGCAATCTGGCGGCCGACCGGATTCCACTCAAGGAGTGGAGGATTCCGGGTGCCGCAGAAGAGGTTGTCCATGCACAAGATCAAAACCGTCCTCAGGCTGGCGGGCCTGGGGCTGAGTCAGCGCCAGATTGCGCGGAGTTGCCGGATCGGCCAGGCAACGGTCTCGGAGTATTTGAACCTGGCCCAGCGGGCCGGACTCGTCTGGCCCGCGGTGGCCGATTGGGACGAGGACCGGCTGCGGGCCGCGCTCATGCCCGCGACGCCGGCTGCGCCGGTCTGGCGGAAAACCGCCGAACCCGATTACGCCGCGATGCGGCGCGAGTTGCAGACCCACAAGCATCTCACCCTGCAACTGCTCTGGCAGGAGTATCGCGCGCAGCAGCCCGCGGGCTACGGCTACAGCCGCTACTGCGGCCTGTACCGCGCCTGGCTCAAGCGGCAGGATGTCGTGCTGCGCCACGAACACCGCGCCGGCGAGAAGCTGTTTGTCGATTACGCCGGGCCCACGATTCCCGTCCATGATCCGGTGACCGGCGAGGTCCGCCCGGCGGCGGTCTTTGTGGCCGTCCTCGGGGCCAGCAACTACACCTTCGCCGAGGCCACCTGGGGGCAGGGGCTGGCCGATTGGATCGGCTCCCACCTGCGCGCCTTTGAGTTCTTCCAGGGCGTGCCCGAGATCGTGGTGCCGGACAATCTGAAGTCCGGCGTGACTCGCGCCTGCCGCTACGAGCCGGATCTGAACCGCACCTACGAGGAGATGGCCGCGCACTATGGCGTGGCCGTGATTCCGGCGCGGCCCCGCAAGCCCCGCGACAAGGCTTACGTTTCATACTGCACCTCATCCCGCCTGTGCAACGGTGAACGTTGGCTGCTTGGGCCGCCGGCCTCCGTGTCCTTTGAGAATAGCCTGCTCGCCCACTGGATCGTATAGACAGCGCCGGGCATTATCGTAGCGGTGCTTTTGAAGTCGGCCTTCTCTTGCCCAAAGGTTGATGGTAGTGGTTGTCACACCTTGCCGCACGCTCATCTCTTTGGCGGTGAGTAGTCCCCTGGCACGCAACCGGTCGTAACGGCACTTCAGGTTGAAGGCCTGCCGGATATGCGCAATCTTCTTCAGGTTGAACGGCTCATCCTGCCAAGTGCGCCGTCCTTGCTGATTCAGGACTTCTGCGACCTCGCGATCACAGTATCGATCCAGTAGCGCGTTGATCTCAGCAACGACCTCCGGTTTTGTTTTTCGAATCTGAGCGATTGGCAAGGGCTTGGCCAGCGTGAGAGTTCGAGTGGCGCCACCGCGGAGACGCACATGGGCCTGGATCATCTCTCCGTTGATCAATGTCACATCCTCGATGAGCAGCCGGAGAATGCGTTTCCGCTCACGATGTTCGACTGATGGATCATTCCATACTCGTGGGAAGTCGGTGGCCAAGGAGAGCAGTTGCTCGCGCACCTGGGAATCGATTAACAGGCGCTGCTTCTGTGTCTGTTGCTCGTACTGCTCCTGCGCTTCGGCCAGAGATCGGAGCTTGTTGTTCCACTCCGCCTCCAGGCTGTCGGCGACCAGCCGGTGATCAGGGTCGACGTTCATGTAACGACGCTGGGCCAGCTCGGCTTCGTACTGCGCCCGTTCGACGTGCTTCCGCCGCAACGAATCGGTTTCGGTAATCCGCATTTCCACTTCCTGTTGAACCGCGAGGGCAACCTCCAGAGTCAGCGGTTCCATCAGTTCCAGCAACAAGTGGCTGATCGCCTGATCGACGACACCGCCCGGCACCCGCTGGCAGATCTTCTCTGCCCTCCGGACCGCGGCTTCCTGGCAGACATAGGTGGGGACCGTCTGATGGTACGCGATGCTGTAGTGGACGCCCATTCGTTCTCCACACACGCCGCAGATCACACGGCCCTGTAGAAGTGCGGGGCCTTCGCGTGCCGGACCGGCTTTTCTCGCTTTTCCGAACCCCAGGGCGTTTTCGGCAAGCCGCTTCTGATTGGTTTCATATTGCACCCAGGTGATGTAGCCGGCATGAGCCCCGGGAATCACAAACTGCCAATCCGATCGCGGAACCTTCGTTGTGCTGTGCTTGCCGTCTGGCAAACGGCGGGTGCGGACGCGACCGTAGACGAATGCGCCGGCGTAGCGAGGGTTGTGCAGCACCTGGAGGATCCGAGAGTGCTCCGCCCGTACCCAATGCAACTCCCCCTTGTTCAAACCCTTGCGGATGCGGCGCGGGAACTGGAGACCCTGGTCGCGAAACAGTTTCACCGTTTGCAGAGCTGATCCAGTCCGGTCGAAGGTCTCAAAGACCAGGCGGACAGCAGCCTGCACCTCGGCGTCCGGATCGAGAATCAGAACGCCATCGTCCCGGTAGACCAGACCGACCGGTGGCCGCATCTCGAGTTCGCCGCGTCGAGCTTTGTTGATCATGCCACCTCTCATCCTCGCCTTGAGGAAGTGAAGCTCCGCTTCCGACATGGTCCCTTTCAAGCCGAGCAGGAGTCTGTCGTTGAAGTTGGCTGGATCGTAGATCCCATCTTCATCGAGAATGAGAGCGCCGGCCAGAGAACACAACTCGATCAACCGGTGCCAATCGGCGGAGTTCCGGGCGAGGCGCGATACCTCCAGACCCATCACCAGGCCAGCCTTGCTGAGGGCGACTTCACTGACGAGCTTCTGAAACCCGTCTCGGCCGGCCGACTGGGAGCCCGACTTGCCGAGATCGCAGTCGAGTACGTGGATACGCTCGAGCGGCCAGCCCAGCGCCACGGCGCGATCACGCAAGCCATACTGGCGTTGCGTGCTCTCCGTGTTCTCCAGGACCTGGCGTGGCGTGGACTGTCGAATGTAGAGATACGCGTCGCGTTCAAGATGCTGCGGGGTAACTTTCAGATCAGGCATGCAGAAAATGCTCCTGTCGAGTACTGAGGATCAGGCCGGCTACCAACTGGACCAGTTCGGCTCCTAGGGAGGGGAGAACCGGCGATTCGGATGCAAGGTGGAGATGAGATTCGCGTGAACCTGCCGGCACGATTGATGTCCTGATCTGCGCCCAGGCAGCCAAACCGCGGCGCAGGAGAATGCCGCGACCTTCCAGATGCTCTACGCCTCCATCCAGTTGGACCACTTGCCGGCGGAGTCCTTCGTAGGCTTCCACGGTTCCATCCGGAATCGGTGATGCTACACCGGATGGCGCGGTTTTTTTTTGCTCGCCAACGCCCGCTCCAGGCTGCGGCGGTGTACCGTGATCCCGAACTTTTCCTGAACAGCTTTGATGCAGGTGACTGTTGGTAGGCCTGGCTCGGCAACTCGCAAGGCCCGCACATGCTCGATGACCTCGACGGACAGCTTGTGTCCTTCCTTGGGCCCACGCTGTTTGGGAAGCAGCCCGCTCAGGCCAGCCTGCCGAAAAGCGGCCTGAGCCTGATAAACGGTTGGGCGCGAAACGCCGAAGTTGGCAGCTACATCGACGATCGAGATTCCCTCGACGCTGTGCCGGCGCAGCATCTCGTAGCGGACCTGAAGAAGATCCTTGGGATCGAAGAATGGATTCTCTTTGAAGAGGGTGTCGGCGACCGATTCCGGGCGAGGATTGAGGGTGCCAGTCCGTTTGAGTTCCAGCGTCTTCTGATCGGGCTTCTTCCGTTTGGCCATCAGATGGCTCAGTGAACTGTGTGTAAGTAGTATTCTGCCTCCTATGCAAGGCCGCGTCAAGCAAAATCAACCAGGGATATCGGCGTCCTATATGCACAAACTGTGCTTTCAGGAAACACTCAAGGCTCGTAACGATGATGTCATGCCCCGCCTGATGCGGCAAAATCATTCTGACACATGCGGCAATATTCTCTTTACGCATCCTGCCGTCCTTGTTTGGCATCCTTGCGCTTGTCGAAAAGGCGCCGTAGTTCCAAAAGATCGTCCACCCGAAATGCCGACCGGCCAGCGGAGATGCGATCGAAGGCATCTTTCACCATCACGTCCGTCACGTTGGCCAGCAAGGACTTAAGCTTGCCGCTGGAGTCGTAGTAGAAGACCCGATCCTCGCCCCAGTTCAGTCTTCGGGTGACCAGCTCGTACTCAGCGCCGCAGAGTGGATGGAAAGGATGGTTGATCCGGAATCGGCCTACGGTCTGTCCCGGACAACCTGCATTCGATGACTCACGACAAGGCCAAGGCCGAGGCCGGCGTGCTGGTGGTCGAACGCTGGATTCTGGCCGCGCTGCGCAAGCGCAAGTTCTTCTCGCTCGGCGAACTCAACGAAGCCATCGCCGAACTGCTGGCGCGCCTGAATGACCGGCCCTTCCGCAAGGCCGCGGGCACGCGCCGCAGCCTGTTCGAGGCGCTCGACCAACCCGCCCTGCGGCCCCTGCCCGCCGGGCGCTACCAGTACGGCGACTGGACCACGGCGCGGGTCAACATCGATTACCACGTGGTCTTCGAGGGCCACTTCTACAGCGTGCCCTACCGGCTGGTCCACGAACTGGTGGAGGTCCGCGCCGCCGCCCACACCATCGAGATCTTTCACAAGGGCGTGCGCGTGGCCAGCCATGTCCGCAGCCGCGCCACCAACCAGGCCACCACGGCCGCAGAGCACCGGCCCAAGGCTCATCAGCGCCACCTGCAGTGGACCCCCTCGCGGCTGGTGGAGTGGGGCCGGACGGTCGGCCCGCTCACCGCCCAACTGATCGAGTGCATCCTCGCCTCCAAACCTCATCCCGAGCAGGGCTACCGCTCCTGCCTGGGCATCATCCGGCTCGGCGATCGTTACGGCGCGGCGCGCGTGGAGGCCGTCGCCCGCCGCGCGCTCGATCACCGCACCTACTCCTACAAGAGCGTCGAATCCATGCTCCGCCGCCGCCTGGACACGCTGCCGGACCCCGCGGCCGGCCCGCCCCGGCCGCCGCTCGATCACCCCAACCTGCGCGGCTCAGACTACTTCGATCCCCCGCCTCCCCCGGAAGGAAACCCTCCATGCTGAATCAACCGACGCTCGACAAACTCTGCGCCATGCGCCTGCGGGGCATGGCCGAGGCCCTGCAACAACAACTGCAGGAGCCGGACATCCACCAGCTGAGCTTCGAAGAACGCTTCGGACTGCTCATCGACCGCCAGTGGAACTGGCGCCAGAATCGCGCCCTGGAGCGCCGATTACGCAACGCCCGCCTGCAGGGTCCGGCGTGTGTCGAGGACATCGATTACCGCACGCCCCGCGGCCTGGACCGCGCCGTGGTGCGGTCTCTGACGCAAAACTCAGCGTGGGTCGAAGCCCATCAGAATCTGTTTCTGACCGGCCCCACCGGAATCGGCAAGACCTGGTTGGCGCGGGCCATCGCCCAGAAGGCCTGCCGTGACGGCCACACGGCGCTGTTTGAAAAGGCCAGCGAATTGTTTCGCGATCTCGCCATGGCGAGAGCCGACGGCAGTCATGGCAAGCTGCTCGGCGAACTGGGCCGGGTCGATGTGCTGGTGGTCGATGACTTCTGCATGGCCCCACTGGCCGAAGCCGAACGCCGGGACTTTCTGGAGATCTGCGACGCCCGGTATCAAACGCACTCGACGCTACTGACCAGCCAACTGCCGGTGGCGAGTTGGCACGCGCAAATCGGGGATCCGACGCTGGCCGATTCGATCCTCGACCGTCTGGTCCACAACGCCCACCGGATCGAATTGCGCGGAGAATCGATGCGCCGGAAACGCGGGAAGGGTCTGAAGGAGAACGAATGAACCCGTTGTTTTCGACATTGCTGAGCGGGGCGAGGGGGCTCAAACGCCGCCCCCTCGCCCCGCGCCCCACTCCCTGGCTTGGAAAAGAAGGAATTGACGGAGGCGACTCCGTTCAAGATGATAAGTACAGCCCCAGCGTCGCTACGCTCCGATGGTGATCGCCATGCATTGGAATCCTGATCGCCTTCAGATTGGAATCAGTGATCGCCTTCGGTGGAATACGCAGCCCGTCCCGACCACTGCGAGCGCATCCTCGCCACCCCGCCCCCAACACTGCATCAGCCTCAGCGAGGCGCGGATGCTGAAGGCCATACTGCTCGAAAAGCTGCCTCCGGGCTCTACCGTGGCCATCCTCGGAGCACCCCCCGGAGCCTTCGGTGGCAAGGACTACGATGATAAGTGGCTCAACAAAACTATCACCAACCACGATTGCCCCTTGGTCCTCCGCCACCGCATCCGCATCCATGCCGACATCGGCAAGTCCGGCCTGACTGACCACACCAGGAAAGCCGCAGTCATGGGCACCGTCTGGGTGCGCTCGCCCGGCGAGGCCTTCGAGTCCATCTACCGCGGCGGCGGCGCCACTCAGGCGGTGATCGACAACTACCACCCCCGCCCCCGAAGCGGTGAGCTAGGTGATTGCCGGTCCATATCGGTAGGCCAAGTCGGACGAACTCGGCCTACCGAAGCACTGTGTTTGCTTAGGCTTGCCAGCTCGAACTCCACTCAGAACGGTGACGTTGTTGGAGGTTTGCGGTCTTGCTTAGATGGAGAGAGCCCAACATCAGAATCCCGACCACAACCTCCGCTCACTCGAAGCGAATCACGGCCACGTTTCGATCCTCAACGGTCACGAAGAGACGTTTACCGTCAGTCTTCACAGCCTTGTTTTGCCAAACGTCCTTGGCCCCTCGCACGGTTTCAGTGAGGTCAACCGTGACGGTGCGTTCCTCGCGGGTGGGGTTCACGACGTAAAGTACGTTTCCCCCCTCGCCCTTGTGGAGTCGCGCCCGAATCAATGGATCGCTGCCCACAACCGCCTGTCGGATCCCGGCCCATTCCAACAGGCCCGCGAAGAAGGTCCGAGACTGTGGGCGCGTATGCCGGTAGTAGCCTCCGCCAGGGAACGAACCAATCAATATAGTGCGGCCCTTCCCGAAGCTGTTCTCTACGGCGGCCACGTGTCCATTAGCATATCGTCCTACAACTCGGCCGGTAGTTGGTTCGTATTCCTGGAAGAAGTAGCGCCCGCTTATGCTCTGACCTCGGACAGTGAGCACGAAGTCCTCCAGCAAGTCGGGGGTGAACTCGACATACGATTCCCGGGCGCCGAAGAGTTCGTCCAAGCCGTAATTCGGCTGCTTAGTTCCCACCTTTCCACGGTCTCCAAAATAGGCCGGAAGACCCTCACTCACGAGAAGCCCGCCGTTTCGCACATATTCAACCAGTCTACGAACAGTCGTCTCCCGCAAATGTATTGGATATGGTAGGTACACCAGGGGGTACTCTGCGATGTGGTCGAGGTGGACGAAGTCCGCCTGGATATTAGAATCGAAGAATGCCTGGTAGGCGCCGCGCGCAGATTGGGCGTAATGCTCGGTAGAACCTTGCTGGACATAGTTGAACAACTGCGACTCCGGGATCCACAGAATGGCGGCCTCGCCACGAACAGGACGTGATTTCCATAGCTCAGCGTTCGCATTCGCCCACCGTGCCACCTTGCCGGCCATTTCAGAACGCGGAGTCATGGAGCCGTCCATGCCTAGCGCGCCGAAAGCACCAAACAGCGGCCCGTCGAGCAAAGGGCGCCAGCGAGGATACAGGATCCCCGTGGCGCCTCCGGCGATCGACATCAGGTTCCAGAGGCGCACGTCCTTCTCATCGGTTATTCGACCGTCGTCACGGGGGCGACCAATCACCTGAGGCTGCATCCAGAGGGGGCCAGCCTGCGCCTCGGCATGCCAAAAGGGCTTACCACGAGAGCCGGCCCGGACTAGGTCCACCGCGTGAAACTGCTTCCAGGGCTCAGCGCCCTTTCGGGAAGCCACCCATGTGAAACCCCAAACATCCACTTCAGCGGCCGAACGCCAATCGTCGTAACTAGCGTTTGGATGCGACTCCAGAGCCATGCCTACACCATGGGCCGTCACCTTGTTCTTCGAGTCCAACTTGCGCACCACGTCTACTCGCCACTTAGCCAGGCGATGCGCATTGTCAATGCGGAACTGCAGCCAATCCAAGCTCTCGGGATACCCCTGGAAGCCCCTTGGCGGCTGGATCTGGTCCCATTCCGTGTAACTGTAACGGTACCAGGCTTTGCCCAGTTCCTCGAGCGTTCCGTACTTATCTTTTAGCCAGTTACGGAATTGTCGTTTGCTGGCATCACAATGACAGTACATATTCTGCACACTGCCACCCTGCATTGTGTGTTCGTTCCAAAGATCGTAGCTATGCATCGCAGGATGCCCTTTGTAGCGCTCCACTAGGGCGATCAGCCACTTCTCTGCCAATTCTCGGACATCCTCGTTATCAAGGCACAAGCCAGGGAATCCGCCCACTGCACTTGAGCCAGAGACACCCGAATTCACTGGGCGCCCATCAGCGCCAAGGAACCGGGCGTGAGGGTACTCCGCAAAAGCCCACTCTGGCGCGGCGGTCATCATTTCCGCAATGACCACATTGATTCCGTTTTTCGCTGCTAGGTCCATTTGAACGTCGTAGTCACGCCAGTCATACTTTCCGGGCGCAGTCTCGATAGCCGACCACATGAACCAGTGACGAAACGTGTTTATTCCAATCTTGGCTGCCTGAGCGTGATCCCGAGCCCAGTCCGCCTCCGGAGGATTGGACTTTCGGAAGTACACCGCCCCGTAATGAAACGCCGGGTCCTGGGAGGCGGCAATCGGGACAATAAGCAATGCTGCAATAAGGAGTCGCTTCATATATACCTCTCTTAGAAATACAGTTTCAGTGCAAACTGAATTTGCCTTCCGGTTGAGCTGGAAGCCGACAATTTGCCGAACTGAGGATTCGTGTCGTTACAGGGTGCGCCAGGGGCACGCCCCATACAGGTCATCCCAGGGCTGTTGGAGCTTGGCAGCATAAACGTCGGTGTATTTGTCAGATTAAAAAACTCTGACCGAAACTGTAGTCGCGTTCTTTCAGTAAATGTGAAATCCTTAAAAATAGAAAAATCAAAGTTTACTGATCCCGGGCCACGGGCGAGTCGCCGTGCCGCATCCCCAAAGGCCTGAACTTGTGCACCGCTTGCAGCGGTCACAGTCCCAGGCACACGAAATGCATCGGGGTTGAAATAGCTATCTGGACCGCGCACATCCCGTGGCATGAGAATGGCTTGACCCGAAACTCTATCGGGCACGTTGAACGTGTTGAAGATAGGAGGCAGGCGGTTAGTGCGAATATCCGTCGGGAACCCTCCACGCAAAGTAGTGATACCATTTACCAGCCACCCCCCAAGCACTTGCGACGTAAGTGATTTTGACGTCATCCATTTCTGGCCAGGACCCCACGGCAGATCGTAGCCATAGCTTACGTTGAAGATTTGTGGTACATCGATCGGAGCAGGTCCCTTCTCGCGAGACAAATTATACGCGTCGAGAGCAATAGAAGTACCACCATTCTGCGTAAACGCGCTGGGTCCGGCCCCATATTCTTCCAAGTTTTTTTGTATAGTGTAGTTGACTAAAAAGCTGAGACCAAACGAGTATCGGTTTTCCATACGCGCATTAAACGCATTGTAGTTTGATGTAGCGATAGAAAACGTTGGAATCACTACACCATTAACCATCGGATACGGTCTGTTGATTTGAGTATTGCGGCCCTCGAGCGCGTATTCAAACGGAACCTGGTTTCTGTTAATGAACAGAGAGCTAAGATTGCGGCCTCGCGCTCCCTGATAAGAAGTTTCTAACAGCCACGCTTCTGCAGGCTGAAATTGAATTGAGAAATTGAACTGTTGTAGCGTTGGCATCCTCGCATCGTTAAAGCCTTGAGTGCGAATTGTGCGAGTGATTGGTCGCTGCGGAGTAAAGCCGTCCAGGGAAGTAAAGCTGGGTGCTGCTTCGATAGGCGTATTGATGGTATAGGGTGGTGTCACAGTCGTCGATGGACTAACGGTGGGTACCACGAGAGCCGGCGTGTTGGGATTGTTACCGGCAATCTGCGTCACCTCCTGATTTTGATCCCTCAATCCATAGAACAGTCCATACCCACCTCGAAGTACCCAGCGCCGCTTCAGTTGGTAGGCAAAGCCAACGCGTGGACCGATGTTGTTGTGATCGCCGTCGACGATGGCACGAGAGTAGCCGTCCTGCCCGGGTAACACAAATCGAGCACTGGCAAGGTCAAAAAGACCGCCGCGGTCACGAGCATCGACAGGCTGAGTGAAGAGATCGTACCGAAGACCCAAGTTCAAAGTTAAACTTCGACTGATCTTCCAATCATCTTGGAAGAACGCTCCAAAGTAGATTTCTCGCTGTCTTCCCCAGTCAAGCATTTGAGTGCCCTGAACTAATGACGGGAAGCCAAGCAAGTAGTCCGCAATAGGTGCACCCGATCCTGGACTATCGGTTGACGACGTAAATATTGAGCCAAAAATGAAGGAGCCAAAGAACGGATTGCCGCGTAAATTGTCAAATCGTGGACGTCGCACATCTACACCTGTTTTCATCATATGTGAGCCGCGATTGATTGAGATCGTGTTGGCAATCTGAAAGCGTGTTTCGTAATTGAGGTCGCTTGCTCCCCCGCCCCAGCCATTGAACTGCGTCGAACCCGTACCCTGGCCTGAGAAGTTAAAAGCTATTCCAGGAAAGCCTTTGACTGGGAATGGGAACAGTGCAACACGATTTTGAATTGCAAAACTTGCTCCTTCATCGATCTCGTCAACTATGCGTGAGCCATTGTGCCGAGTAACGCCAGCTCGAAACTCGTTGACAATTGTAGGACTGAACAGATGAACATCGGTCAGTACAAATTGACGTATATTGCGATACTGAGTATTGCTACCGCCGATGAAGCCATCGAAAATACCCGGCTGTGGGGTTGTTTGGTTTGACCAAGACCAACGACCGAACATGTAATTGTTTGACGTGAGGCGGTGATCGATGCGAATGTTATATTGATCTCCATCAAAGCCACGTGGCAGTTGACGGAAGAAATTGCGCGCTATAGCGTTCGGAGCGCCGAAGTTCGGCGCTGGTATCAGTCCCATTACAGCAGCCGAACTTGGATTGATGCGGGATTGCGGTATGCGATCGCCTGGAAAGCGAGTCGCTATGACGGTACCGGTCGGGCCGATCCTCCTTGTGCCTGGATCGTAAATGGGTGTATTCAGCAAGGACAGATCGCCGCCGCGGATTTCTGTTGGCGGCACTGAAATGATGTTGCTAGAGGCCGCCGTTCGTTGTCGCGTACCCTGGTAGTCACCGAAGAAGAAGGTCTTGTCTCGGACAATTCGTCCGCCAAAGACTCCTCCAAATTGATTTTGTCGAAAGTGGGCACGAGGCAGGCCACTGGCGTTGGTAAAGAAGTTGTTGGCGTCAAGTTTTTCATTGCGGAGAAACTCGAACAAGGAACCGTGATACTGGTTAGTCCCGGAGCGCATCGTTGCGGTTATCAGCGATCCGGCCGCTCGGCCAAATTCAGCTGAGAACGCATTGGTTTTGACCTTAAATTCTTGCACAGCATCTACTGAGGGTACTAATGCTATTCCGGTTCGCCCGATTGCGCCATTGGTTACCGTAGTGTTATTATCAATGCCGTCCAGTAAGACCTCGTTCGAAGAGAACCGGCCTCCTCCTCCAACGAATGGAAGATTTGTACCCATCCCAAATACCTGGGTCGTGTTGCCAGCTAGAAGGCCGAGTCCGAACGGATTTCGGCCATTCAGAGGTAGGTCGAGAATTTTCTTGTTCTCGATCACCTGCCCAAGCGATGACGTGTCAGCTTCAAGTAGAGGCGTTGCCTCGGTTACCTGTATGGACTCAAAGATCTCGCCGGGGACCAATGTAATTCGCACGCTGGCACTCTGATCCACTTGGAGGATGAATTGCTCAAGTGTCGCCCGTTTGAAACCGGGTGATTCGACTGATACCGTGTACGTACCCGCGGGGAGGAATGTAGCCTGATACTCCCCGCGCTCATTTGTTTTTCCGGTTCGAGCAAGACCTGTACTCTTATTGGTAATGGTGGCCTCTGCGCCTATTACGATTGCACCGGTGGAATCCGTTGTGAGGACGGTCAGTGTGCCGGAGGAGACTTGGGCTGTGGCTAAGCTCACGAAGAAAAGCAGCAAGAACAGCCAGCGAGTTACCGCCTGTCTTGCGTCGCCGTCATTACCAAACGTGCAAGCGTCAGGTTTACGTTGAATGGTTTCAATCGCGTTCATTGTGTACCTCTCTGTTATCTTCTAGTTAAGCTTCAGTACTGCCGCGTCACGCTCCGGTAGCGTAACGGTGATTTTCTGCCCGTTTACTTGGGCCTCTAAACCTCCCCACAGATCCGAGGCAGACGAGAAGTTGCCATCTTGAAGTTGGACCGTTACAGTACGTTCCTGGCGCGTTGGGTTTAATACCCAAAGGACCTTCCCGCCTTCTCCGTCATGTAGTCGTGCCTTGACTGATAGATCAGTGACTGCGACTTTTTGAGCCCCGCGCAACAGTTGCCGGAACAGTGCTCGTGTGCCAGGTTGTTGATGATGGAAATAGGCGGCTCCTGGGAACGTTCCGAAGAGAATGGTCCGGCCTCTGCCAGTTTGAAGTTCGATCGCGGCAACGGAGCCGTCTCCGTATCTTCCGGCAACTGTGCCAGAAGTTGGCTCATAAACTTGCCGGAAAAAACGGCCTCCTATTCGATGCTCGTCTTAGTTCCATTCAAGCGAGGTGAAAAGGTCTGGCGCGAATTCCACATCGAGTTCTCGCGCCCCAAAGAGTGAGTCGAGACCTTGGTGCGGCTGGTTCGTTCCGGCGCGAGCACTCTCGTCGAAGTAACCAGGCAATCCTTCGCTGATCAATGTTCCTCCGTTGAGGACGTAGCTTCTCAGCTTGGCAACCGTTGTCGATTTCAGCATCACCGGATAGGGTAGGTAAACTACGGGGTATTCCTCCATATGATCCACATGCACCCAATCCGGCTGTATGTTGGAATCGAAGAACGCCATATAGGCGCCTCGGGCCGACTCGGCGTAATGCGATGTGTTCCCCTGCTGTGCAAAAGTGAAACGTACCGCCTCGGGAACGAACACGATCGCTACATCACCACGCACGGGTTTCGAAGTCCAGAGCGAAGGATTCGAGTTGGCCCACTTCGCGAGTCGGCTTGCCATGAGGGATCTTGGCGTGTGTGAGCCGTCCATCGCAAATGGGCCGAAGGCCCCGAACAGCGGGCCTTCCAGTAATGGCCGCCAGCGTAGGTAAAGTAGGCCGCTGATCCCGCCGCTAAACGACACCATGTTCCAGATGCGCAGATCCTTCTCATCCGGCTTCCGCCCATCGTCCAATGGGCGATTGAGCACTTCTGATTGCATCCAAAGCGGACCGCCTTGAAACTCGGCGTGCCAGAACGGCTTCCCGCGCGAAGCTCCTCGAATCATGTCCACCGCGTGGAACTGTTTCCAGGGCTGAGAGCCCTTTCTGGCGTGAATCCACGTGAACCCGTAGATCTCGACCTCTTTCGCCGCGCGCCAATCGTTGGCGGAATATTGGGGCAAGTACTCGATAGAATAGGCTAGCCCGTGCATGGTGATCTTGTTCTTCTTGTCTGCAGAACGAATCGTCTCCCGGCGCCACCGCAGTTGTTCGTGAGCGTGGTCTTCGCGGAACTCAATCCAATCAAGCCAGTCCGCGTAGGGGCCGCCAGCGCGCGGCGCCTGCACGTTGTCCCACGTCGCAAAACTGTACCGACGCCACGCTTTCCCGAGGGCTTCAAGGCTTCCATACTTGACCTTTAGCCACGTACGGAATTTCTCCTGCACGTGCGGATTGTAGTCGTAGATCCTGCCGGCCGGTGTGCTACGGGGTTCGTTGGGGATGTGCGCACTGGAGGCGCTCTGCACGAATCCTCCCGCCCCATGCCAACCATTGCCCTCGTTCCACAAGTCGTAGCCGAACATCGCTGGGTGGTCACGGTACCGCTCCGCCAGCGCCTGCAGAAACTTTTCTGCATGCGCTCTCACTTTGGGGTGGTCGAGGCAAAGACCAGGGAATCCACCCGTGGCGCTCGATCCGGAGTAGCCAGATATGCTCTTGTGCCCGTCGTGGGCCTCCATTGCCGCGTCGGGATACATTCGGTATGCCCACTCCGGGGCTGCAGTCAGCATCTCCGCCAGCACCGCGCGGATGCCGTTTTTGGCTTGCAGGTCCATGATCCGGTCGTAGTCTCTCCAGTCGTAAACGCCTGGTGAAACTTCCACAGCTGACCACATCACCCAGTGCCGGAAGATATTCATCCCCGCCTCGGCCGCCGTCTTGTGGTCTCTCGCCCAGTCCGACGCCGGAGGATTGGACTTTCGGAAGTAGACCGCACCATACGGGAATACTGGATCCGGGGCGGGCTGCGCCAGCACGACCTCGACGGCCAGAATTGCCGGAATCAGTCCCCACGACTTCATGAACTTGCCTCCTCACGCGAAACCGATACTTCCGTCCCAGCAATCTCCTCCAGCAGTCGGATCGAACCGCACATGTCATCTTCTCCGTAGCCGCGCGCGATAGCAGCCCTGAACAACTGCTGCGCCAGTGAGGCAACCGGTAGTGGTACCCCGAGGTCAGCACCCGAATCCACCATCAGGCCCATATCCTTCTCCAGCCATTTCAGTGAGAAGTTTGTCACGAAGTTCCGCGCAAACACATACGGCGCTTTGTACGAGATCAGCCCGGAGCGGGCGGCGCTGTTGTTGAGGATCTCCAATATCAGTGCGGGGTCAACTCCGGCTTTGGTGCTCAGCACAAGTCCCTCGTTGAATGCCTGTAGCAACACCCCCAGTATGAGGTTCTGCGTCAATTTGGCATGCAGTCCCGCGCCTGGCCCACCGCAATAGTAAAGCAGGTCACCCATCACTTTGAAATAGGGGCGGGTGCGCTCGAAAACTTGCTCGTCTCCTCCAACCATGAACGTCAGCGTCCCTGCTTCCGCTCCTGGCCTTGAACCAGTGCAGGGCGCGTCCAAGTGTTGCATGCCTGCACGTCGAACCTCGGCGCCCATCAACCTGCTTTCCGCAGGAGAAATAGTGCTGCAGTCGACGATCACAAGGTTTGGCGGCCCGCCTCTAACAACCCCCCGTGGCCCAAGGATCGCTCCCCGAGACATCGCAGTGTCCCCAACGCAGAGGAACGCAAAGTCGGCACCCTTCGCGGCCTCTTCCGGAGTTTCACATGGTCTGGCTCCAAACTCATGGGCAAACTTCTTCGCCTTGTTTGGCGTGTGGGACCAGACCGCCAGATCGTGCCCGGCTTCAATCAGGTGTCTCGCCATGGGCGCCCCCATGATGCCAAGTCCGAAAAACGACAGATTAGCCATCTCCCTCTCCCTCCTTGCAGTTACCTGTACGCGTAAACGAGAACCAGCAAACCCATTACGCACACCAGCAGCACGCTGTGGCCGGCCGTCAGCCGGAAGAGCTTGGCCTGTTCGGTGTCTTTCATCCCTGTGGCTGCCGCCGCCACAGCGATCGTTTGCAGGCTGATCATCTTCCCCATCACGCCACCGCTCGAATTCGCCGCCGCCATCAGCACCGGATCGAGCCCCAATCGCTCTGCCGTGATAACCTGCAGGCTCCCGAACAGGGCATTCGCCGATGTATCAGATCCGGTGAGAAAGACCCCCAACCAGCCCAATAGGGTACTGAAGAAGGGGAAGGCGATTCCCGTCGTCGCGAACGCGAGTCCGAGTGTGCCCGTCGCTCCGCAGTAGTTCATCAGAAAGGCCATGCCAAGCACGCTGGAAATGGTGAGCACAGGCAGTCGAAGCTGAAGCGCGGTAACCCTCAGCACGGAGACGATCTTCGATGGCCCCATTCCAAGGAGAGCAGCGGACAGGAGTGTGGCGAACATGCACGCGGTGCCCGATGCAGCCAGCCAGTTGAAGTTGAACAAGGCCGCATAGGGAGTTCCGCTGGCCGCAACGGGAGGAACTCGCAGGACCTGTTCGTGCAATCCCGGCCAAGGAATGCTCACCGAAACACCCGCCAGACCCCGCTGGACTGGCCCCATCCCCCACAAGAAGACGAACAACACAAGCAGGCCGTAAGGCATCCACGCTCTCAAGGCCGCTCTCCCGGGGCTCTTCACTGTTGAGGCTTGGCCTTGCGCTGCCCGAGGGGTCCAGACTCTTAGGAGGAGGACTAGCATCACCATCGTGATCACTGAACTTAAGATGTCCACCAACTGTGGTCCCAAATATCGCGAAACGAGATACTGTACCGATGCAAATGAAATGCCACAGACGAGCACGGCGGGGATTAGCCGAATGAGCGAACTCCAACCCAACATCACCGCGATCAGATAAGCGGGGAGGAAGACGGAGATTGGCGCGCAGATGCGGCCAACCATTCCACTGAGCTCGATCTGAGGCAACCCGGTAACCCCGGCAAGTGTGACCACCGGAATACCGAGTGATCCAAATGCGACTGGCGAGGTGTTAGCCAGCAGACAGAGCGCGGCCGCCTGAAGTGGCGCGAATCCGAGACCAGCCAACATCGCTGCGGCCACTGCTACCGGGGTCCCAAAACCAGCCGCACCTTCCAAGAACGCTCCAAAGGTAAAAGCGACTAAGAGGGCCTGCATCCCTCGATCGGGCGTCAAAGAAGCGATCGAATCCTTGATGACATCGAACTGGTTCGCTTCCACCACTACTCGGTAGAGAGCTATCGCCCAGAACACTATCCAGCAGATCGGAAAAAGGCCGAACACTGCTCCGTAGGCTGTGGCTGACATTACCAACGTGAGCGGCATTCCGTATACCAGCAATGCGAGTAGAATTGTGGCCGTCAAACCGCTGACGGCCGCTATGTGGGCAGGCTTTCGCAGCATCCCCAGGAGGAGCAGAAGCGTGAAGAGTGGGATCGCGGCGACGAAGGCGGAACCAACGGTGCCCAAACCTAGAACTTGATAATGGTGCGACCAGATCTCCATCGTTCTGGAACCTGGGCGGAATGGTATCAAGGTCTGACCACTGTGGCAAGAGAAATCTTTCCAGCGGTATCAAGGTCTGACCACTACGCTCCTGGCGGTATCAAGGTAAGACCACCTTCGCATTTGAGCGCCAAAAAATCGTATCCTAAATGTGATGGCTGCCCCGTCCAAACCGCCCACTGTCGCGTTTCCCGTGCTTCGGACCACTCTTACCGCTGCCGCCTTCGAGCAGCTGATTCGGCATGTAGTCAAGGGCAACTGGCCGCCCGGTACACGCATTCCGGGAGAGCGTGAGTTGTGTCAACAACTCGGCATCGCGCGCACCTCGCTCAGGGAAGCCCTCAAGGCACTGGAGCTTATCGGGTTGCTGGAGAGCAGGGTTGGGGATGGGACTTTCGTCTGCCCCAGATCTGAGTTCCTTTCGCGCCCCCTGCTCTGGGCGCTAACCGCAACCGATCATGCAGAATTGCGTGAGATTACCGAAGCCCGCATGATGATCGAACGCGATTTGGCCGGTCTGGCGGCTGAACGCGGAACACCGGATGAACTGGATGCGATTGCCGCAACCGTGGAGGACATGCGGACGGCCTTAGAGCATAACGTCAGCATAATCGATGCCGACATGGCCTTCCACCTTGCCATCGCCCGGGCTGCGCACAACGACGTTCTGCATAACGCAGTTCAACTCCTGCGCAATCTGCTTAAGCACCTCATCACACTGAAACTCGCCATCCCTGGCGTCCCCGC
>CAADGY010000351.1 GCA_900696665.1 uncultured Acidobacteriota bacterium | reverse complement strand
GAGCCGCGACTTCGGGAATATCGGTATAGCGAAGAACTCCGAGATAGTGCGGACCCTGTATATGCGAGGCTGTGGGGGAGTGCAGGATTACCTGCTGTATCTTACCATCCAGCAGAGCCGCATACATGCCGTTCACTCCCGCTTCCGCTTTTCCCGTAATCGTTATGTTGGCGGAATCGACCTGCGGCAGTGTGCGGAGCAGCTCCAATGATCGCAGGATTTCGTAGACCTGCATGGATTCGAGCGTGGTACCCGCTACCATGGCCTGCCGCTTCATATGATGCAGAAGATCGTTGTCGCTGAAGCTGCGAAGATTCTGCTCCAGCGCGCGGCTTCCCGTGTCCAGAGTCTCCACGATTAACACGGCGCGGCGTCCCCACTGATTGCGCTCGAGCGGCTGCTCGTTGCCCCACACCGGAATGCCTTTGCGATGGTCCACAACCAGGAGACCCGGCAGCTTACCGGCTGGCAGGGAGCCCGCGGGTACCGAGAAAACACCTTTCACTCGCAGTCCTTCGAACGAAGTAAAGGTCACTTTTCGAAAGGTACGCCCTTGGATGGTGGTCTCCGCTTCCCACCGCGGCTCGAGCGCAGCCGGCTGTTCCGGGAAATAGCGGAAGACTTCTTCGCGCAACACGCCGGTCAACTCCTTCTTTCGCTGCTCTCTGGCTTTGCTCGTAAGCGTCTGCTGGAAAGCGGTTCCCGGAGGAATGAGAGCTTCGTCGATGCGCGTCAGCTTTTCATCCAGCGGCAATCCGTTGCGGTGGCAGATCAACTGTTCGGCGGGCGGTATGTCGATGGGGCCTTCGGCGGCGACCGCTGTTTCCTTGCCAAGAAATTCTTTCAGAAAAAACGAATAGACCGGTAAGCGGATCGCTTCGGTATCGACATGGCCTCCGGGAGCGATGGCGGTGTGCAGCGCGCCATCCGCGCTGTAAAGATGGTAGATCTCTCTGATTTTTTCCACCATCTCATTGAACGCGTCCATGGGAAATCCACGATCCGAGCTGGCGTTGCATTGCAGTTGCGCGCGTGGAGCAATTAACGCTCCTACCTCCGAATAGAGCATGCCATGACTGTTCACCGGATACTGGCAATCGCAGTGCGCCGCGGTGAGCCGCTGCCGGACCCAGCCGGTGGTGGACAGCGTGCCCGAAACCGGAGCGGAAGCCTTGATTCGCTCGTCGAGAGCGGCCAGAAAAAAGGTTGTCATTCCACCGCCCGACCGGCCCGTCGCGCCGATACGGTTTCGGTCGAGGTCGGGCCGGGACGCGAGGTAGTCCACCGCGCGGCGGGCGTTCAATAGCTCGACCGCCAGCGGGGAAAAGCCGCGGCTGTACCAGTGGAACCAGGCGTTCGAATAGACGCCGTGATGTGTGAACTCCACTTCACCCATCTCGATGTTGTCCATCACAAGCGCGGCGATTCCGTTCGCCGCGAACCACGCGCCGTGCCGGGCATAGTAGTTCTTGCTGGCGTGGCCGCACTGATAGAGCACAACGGGAAAGGGCTTGCCTCCGCCTCGCGGCAGATACAGGTTGGCGGTAAGAAACAACTTGGGTGCGGTCTCAATAACGGCATTCTCAAGCGTGTAGCCCGGCCGGTCTTCCTTGTATGTGATGGTGACCGGCGGCGGCGTGCCGGGCCAGCGGAAATCATGCCACAGCATCTTTTCAAGCGTGGTCCGGAGCTTCGATTTGCGCTGCTCCCATTGTTCGACCGTAGTAATGCCGCTGAAAATCCGTTCGAATCGCCGGCTGGTCACTCGTTCGAAATGAGCCTGCAAGGCTTCGAATTCCTTGTTTGTAGAGGGTGTGCGGGGTTGCTGTGCAAAAATGCCAAAAGAGATACTCAACAGAAATAGCAGGACCAGGATTCGCATAGTTATTCCCTTGCCCAGACGTACAGAACTCCGGCTACGGGCAGCAATGGTAGCACATAAGCGCGGAACCGCCTTAGGAGAATACCGCCGGGCAGATTCGAAATGGCGCCGATGCCAACGGAAATTCCCGGAGCGAGCAGCACCGCCTGATTGAAAACAGTCCGCGCGCCCACCACGTCTGAAATTTCATGGTGACTCATCTGCCCGGCGTGCGCCAGGCATACAAGCACCCGGCATGGTCCGGATGCTGGCAGGCAGAGCAGCTTCTGTCCGCCGATGTATAATCCCCTGCATGCCGTTGTCTTTCGTTCTAGGGCTGCTATTGCTGCAAGCCGGTAATCTGCAGGAGCGGTTTGAGCAGCTCATGCGCGACATCCTGATCTTTGACGCCCACGTCGACACGCCGAGATACACCGTCGACGAAGGTTACCGGTGGGCTGAAGAACACTCCTATTACGAAACCGATATTCCGCGGATGAAGCGCGGGCACGTGGGCGCGATCCTGTTCGGAGTCTACGTGGAGCCGCAGGAGTATCCACAGCAGCTCTGGCTGCCGCGCGCGCTCCAATGCATCGACGCGTTTCACGAAGAGGCGCGCCGTAATGCCGCCGATGTTGAGGTCGCTTACACCGCCGGCGATATTGTCCGCATTCGGAAAGAGGGCAAAATCGCGGTGATGGTGAGCCTGGAGGGCGGGCACCTCATCCTGGACAGTTTGCCTTTGCTGCGCCTCTATCACCGGTTGGGCGTTCGTTACATGACGCTCGCCCATTTCAAGACCAACAACTGGGCCGACGCCGCCACGGACGTTCCCGTTCATAACGGGCTGTCGGCGTTTGGCCGCGATGTCGTGCGCGAGATGAACCGTCTTGGAATGATGGTGGACGTTTCGCACATCTCGGATGAGGCTGTGCTGGACGCGCTCGAGGCCGGCCGCTCACCTGTTATTGCGTCTCATTCCTCGGTGAAAGCGCTGTGCGGCATTTCACGGAACATGAGCGACGATATCATTCGCGCCATTGCCCGGCGGGGAGGCGTCGTGTGCATCAATTTCCATGCAGGGTACCTGGATAAGCGCGCCTACGATGTCTACATCGGCAACCGTCCGGAGCGGGTACGCGAAGTCAAGGAAGCGCTGGCATTGCACGCTTCCAACCCGAAGCGTTGGGAATTGGTGCGGGCGGTTCTTCAGCGCTATTACAAACTGATGCCGCCGGTGGACGTCAAGCAGTTGCTCCGGCACATCGATCATGTCGCAAAGGTGGCGGGTGTGGATCACGTCGGACTGGGGTCCGATTTCGACGGCATTTCGGGCATGGTCCCGCGCGGCCTGGAAGACGTTTCAAAGTACCCGATTTTAGTGAAGGGGCTTCTCGAAATGGGTTATTCAGATAATGACATTCGGAAAATCATGGGTGAAAACCTGCTTCGCGTGATGCGGGCGAATGAAGAGGGGGCAGCGAAGTGAGGCGCCGCGAATTCTTGGGAACGGCCCTTGCCGCGGCAGCACCGGTACAGGGAGCCTCGCGGAAGAAAATCGCTGCGCTCTCCACGACCTATCATGTCCGCTCGCATTCGGATAATTTCATTACGCGCTTTCTCGAAGGATATTGGATCGGCGAAAAGTACTATGAGCCTCCGCATCCGATCGTGTCGCTCTATATGGACCAGGTGCATCCGGCCGATATCGGGCGCCGGCTCGCGTCCGCGTACGGCTTCCCTGTGAAGCCTTCGATACGGGAAGCCCTCATGTTGGGCACCGGCAAACTTGCCGTCGATGGGGTGCTGCTGATCGCGGAGCACGGAAACTATCCGCACAATGAGAAGAACCAACAGCTCTATCCACGCTTTGAATTTTTCGAACAGGTGGTGAAGGTATTTCGTGAATCCAGCCGCAGTTGCCCTGTCTTTGTCGACAAGCATCTCTCCTACGATTGGAAAGAAGCCCGGCAGATGTACGACTGGTCCCGCGAATGGAAATTTCCGCTGATGGCTGGCTCATCGGTCTCCGTGACATTCCGCCGTCCGGAGTTGGACCCATCGCTGGGCTCGCCTATGGAGACCGCGCTTTCGGTCGGGTCCGGTTGGGTTGGTGACGGTGGCATCTTTCACAATCTCGAAGCGCTCCAGGCGTTCGTGGAACGCCGGCAGGGAGGTGAAGTGGGCGTGCGCGCCGTTCAGCATCTCGCCGGAGACGCGGTCTGGAAAGCGGCGGAAGAGGGGGCGTGGTCAAAGCAGTTAATGTATGCCGCACTGAAGCGCGGTCTCAAAGTGAAGCCCGGGCGGCCCGAGGACGTGAAGAATCCGGTTTTGTGCCTGTTGGAGTACCGGGATGGGTTTCGAGCGGGCGTGATCATGCTTCCAGGGCTGGTGAGCGAGTATCTTGTCGCAGTCAAGCTCAAGAACCGGCCTGAGCCGGATGCGACGCTCTGTTACATTCCGATCGAAAATTCGAATAACTTCAGCCCGCTTGTACACGCTATCTCCCGTATGTTTGAAACGGGCGAGCGGCTTATTCCGGCCGAGCGGACACTGCTTACCACCGGTGCGCTGGCGGCCCTGATGGAATCCGCCTATCAGGGCCATAAAAAGATAGAGACGCCCGAGCTGTCCATTGCTTATAAGGCGTCCCGGCAGTCTTACTTTGCTCATGGAGTAGGTTCGTAAATGGCGATCGACAACCTGATAGATCCGAAAGCGCAGCCGGTGCGTGTCGCAACGGGGTTCCGGTTCACGGAAGGGCCGGTGTTTAGCCGCAGGGGGTACCTGCTGTTTACCGATATTCCGAACAACCGGATTCTGAAATGGGAAGAAGGTGAGCTTACCACCTTCCGCGAGAACAGTAATGGCGCCAACGGACTTACATTCGATCACCAGGGACGCCTGCTGGTATGCGAGATGGGAAAGGTGACCCGCACTGAAAAAGACGGCAGCGTTACCGTGCTCGCATCCGGGGGTATCGAACGGGCAAACGACCTGGTTTACGCCATCGACGGCAGTATCTACTTCACCGATCCGGCGAAATCCCGCATTTATCAGATCCAGCGTGATGGAAAAGCACGGGTCGCCGCCGAGGATTGCACTGGGCCGAACGGCGTGGCGTTGAGCCCAACCCAGCAGAAACTCTACGTGGCGGATTCCAGGCAACGCGTGCTGCGCGTCTATGACATTGCGCCCGGCGGCGACCTCGGTAAAGGACGTGTTTTTGCCGAGTGCCGCGGTGACGGACTCAAGACGGACGAGGCGGGTAACGTGTGGGTTGCGTCGGAAGGCGGCCTGTGGGTCTTCGATCCATCCGGCACTCGCCTGGGTATCGTGAGCACACCGGAACAGCCTAGTAACTGCAATTGGGGCGGCGGCTTTCGCGGGCTGTATATTACTGCCCGGACATCGGTTTATTTTATTCGCACGAAGGTGCCGGGAACACGCACGTATTAAGGCCTTGCATTACACCTTATACCGGTCGTAGTCGAACGGCTCGTTTACCAGGTGATACTCCGGCTCACCCTTTTTCTGTAAGTAATACGTCTTCAGCGGCGTTCTCTCGAAATCCGTGAGCTTTCGCGGAACGGCCTCGCCATCAATCCATTCGTAGATGGGAATCTCCCAGGGATTGAACGTATCGCTGAGGCCGCGTTCTTTGGCGATGCGGTAGAGATTGATGTTGCCGGGCTCGTGACCGCCCAGGTAGAGACCGATGACGTCCAGGCGGAACTTGTCCTTGCTGAACATCACCAGATTCGTCAGATAGTCGTTGCCGATTCCGAAGCCGTTTCCATCTCGCCCGTAGATGCCCTCGATCATCGCGAGCCCGGTCTTTAATACGCTCTGGTTGTCGCACGTCTTGTGTGCCCAAATCTCCTGGTGCATGGGGCTCAGCGTCGCGGTGCTGTCATAACGCGCGTAGTTCATGCGCTTATGGCTCTCGAATAGCTTGTTGATGACTGGCTCGACACGCGGATGAATATTGGGCTTCATGAAATCCGGCACACCGGTCACCATTTTCCAGCCGGGGCAAAACCGCACGTAGGGAAGCACAACCAAGCCCTGCTCGTTCTTCACCGATTGCGTCAGGCACATGCCGTGCGCTTTCCACTTGGCGATATTCAGCAACCAGGTATCCGGCTCGTTCACCGGGGCGTAATGCGGGATGCTCGTATAGACAACGCCGTCGGGCACTTTGCTCCAGGTCATCTCGTAGCCATCACGGAAATTTCGCACGCGCCGCTCCGGTTCGTTCATCTCGATACCCAGCCGCTCGTTGATGTCGACAAAACCGCGGAAGTTCCAGGCGGGGAAATTGTTCGCCTCCACGAAGTGAAACTTCGTGAGCCCCAGTTCCTTGAGGCCCATGACCATTCCCTCGTAAAACTGGGGATCGGTGCCGGTTCCCCAGTTCTCCACGTGAGGCCGGTTTCTGCTGCGCACGCTACAGACGTTCGGCTTCAGCACGATGCGATGGCTGACAGGAATGCCCGGTTGCTGCATGGGAACAAAAATCTCGCGCGCCAGGGTCAGCCCTTCACGGAGTTTTGATTCCTCGTGCATTTTATGGGGAACTTTTGTGCGGCGAATGAATACAGCTTTGGGATTCCGCTCAATAAACGGATGAAGTCCGAAGTGCGACTGCGGCATGCGTGCAGGCGCTCCCAAGCCGTCCAGCCCGGCGGCTGCTCCGGCAGTCGCTATTGCACCTGCTCGGATAAAATCACGGCGATTCAACATCCTTGCCCTCCATCTCCGGTCAACTACATGATTTTTATCCAGTGTAATCGAAAATCAGCCGCCGCTGAACACAACCACCCCGGCTCTTTTCAATTCAGGCACGAATACTTCCGTTGTGCTTCCTCTCTTCGCTACCGGAAGAGTTAACGGCGGCGCGTCGGGGCGCAGCAACTGAGCTTTCGAAAAATGGCCTTGCACACGCGCCTGCAGTTCCATGTCAATGGGAGCGCCGTAATTGACGAGTGGCAACAACCGTTCGCCCTTCCGCGGGGATGCAGTTGCCAGGGCGATTACAGACGGCCCATTCCATAGCCGCACCGCCCTCTGTTTGTGAGTGATGATGTCGATCACATCGAGGGCGAATTCGCTCGGGTCCACAATGGGCCTTTTATAGGCTACCACCTGCCCTTTGCCGAAATCATAGAAATCCCGGTCGGGCTCGTTGCGCACCGGCTTCAGTTCCGCGCGCTGCCACCACGCCCGCGAGGGCAGGCCAGCGGTAATAACCGTACTTCCGGCTTCCGCATGGCTAAGAATCCGGCCGGCTATCTCTGGCGGTGGCGGACGCAAGTTAACGGCGACCACTGCCAGTGTTACACGGGCGTCCGGCGCCGGAGGATCGGAAGCGGGCGCGAGAAAAGGGGAAACGTTGCGGCGGTATAGCAGATTGGCGATTTCCGCCGTGGCCGCTCCCGGCTCCACCAGAGCCGTCACGATGGGGATGGCAGGTTGACGGAATAGGGCGATGTGCTCGCGCAGCCAGTGCGCCGTTCGTCCGAGGCTCTCCCACGCCAACATCGCCTTGGGATCTCCCGACAGCAGCGCTTGCCGGTAATTCGGCTCGACGGCAAGCAGATAGTTTCCGCCGGCAGTCCACGATTCAACCAACGCGAGTTCCAGCGAATCGAATGGAATCACACGGCCGTCAAGCCCTTCGGGCAGATAGCCGAGCACCGGCGCGCGCTGCGGATACAAGGCCCGCAGATAACCGGCCAGGTAGCCGTTGGAATCCACCCAAGGCTCCCTGCTCGCACTGGCCGTCTCATCCCCGCGGCCTTCGACCGTGGGGGGCCTGCGAATGCCCGGCCAGAGTCCAGTGGTCAGCACCACGTTCTTATCGGATCCCGTGCCGGCCAGTTTATCGAGACCCACAAACTTTAGCTCGGATGCCTGGATCGTCTGAATGCCCGCACTCGAACAGGCATCGAAGAATACCTGGTTGCCGTCAGAACAAAGGACCGCCGCCACACGCGCTTTTTTCAGAAGGTCAACATGCGCGGGTTCCGGATTGTCCCAGCGAATGATCAGGTCTTTGGATAAATCGACACGTCCCAGCATTTCGATAAACTATATCGCGTTTGGTGTGCCGCGTGCCTCACCATGCCAGGGCGGCGGCCTGCGCGCGGGGGTCCGCGCCCGCGCTGAGCACACCGCTCTCCCAATCCACCAGAATCGCCGCGTTCGATCCGATGGCGAAGGGCCTCTGGACGAACAGTCTGTGTCCACGCTTCACCAACTCCGCTCTTACCGTCTGCTGGATCCGGCTCTCTACAATCGCATCCCCGGGGCGCATGGTGTGCGGAAAAGGAGAACTCGGAAAGGCGCGCGTAGACCAGCGCGGCGCCTCAATCGCACGTTGTGG
>CAADGY010000350.1 GCA_900696665.1 uncultured Acidobacteriota bacterium | reverse complement strand
GGATGGCCGCAGCCTGCTGCCGCTGCTCGACGGGCGCGTGGCCGAACGCGACAGCAGCGACCGAACGTTCTACTTCCAGTGGGACGCCCGCGACGTGCCTGAGCGCGGATTGTGCTTCGCGGTGATGAACCAGCGCTACAAGCTGGTCCAGGCGCGCGGCAACTTGCGGCCGCAGGTCATCGAGCAGTATGCGCAAGTTAGCAACTGGCACGGGCCGAAGGGTGGGACGATCGCTGGCCCGCCGAAGTACGAACTGTTCGACATCGAGGCGGACCCGGGTGAGCGAAACGATATCGCCGCCCGGCTCCCCCGCCTGGTCGAGGAGATGAAGCGGCAGTACGAAGCCTGGTTCGAGGAAGTCTGGATCGGGAGGGAGCGAGAGTAAGTCATGAGACCTGTTTGGAAACTCATCCTGTGGGGGCTGGCAGCCGCGGGTCTAGCTCATGCCGCCGAGCCCATCCGCGTGCAGATCACCACCGGCGGCCACCCTTACGACATCGCATTCTATAGCCTGTTCGAAGGCCGCCAGGACCTGGCGGTCACGCTCAATCCGCATCCGTCCGCGTTTCGGCGCGACCTGCGCAAGTTCGCCGACGTGCTGGTGCTCTACGACCTAGCCGACGTGGACGACGAGAAACAGCGCGCCAACCTCCAGGCGTTTCTCGAAGCCGGCAGGGGGCTGGTGGTGCTGCACCACGCGCTGGCCTCCAACTGGCAATGGAAGTGGTGGTACGAAGACGTGGTCGGCGGACGATTCCTGATGGGGCAGGACGGCGGCATGCCCCACTCGACGGCGAAGAACAACGAGCTGCTGAACGCACGGCCGGTCGCGAAACACCCGGTCCTCGAAGGCGTCGGCGAGTCAAAAGTCAACGACGAGGCGTACAAGGGCATGTGGCTTTCGCCAAAGTCGCAGGTCCTGATGGAGACCGATAGTCCAAACAACGACAGGGCCGTCGTGTGGATCGGTCCGTGGAGGAAGTCGCGTGTGGTGGCGATTCAACTCGGCCACGGCCCGTCCACGTACCGCGACCCCGGCTATCGCAGGCTGGTCCACAACGCCATCGTGTGGGCGGCGGGCCGGACCAATTGAATCAAGCGTGCAGAAAAGGAGCTGTGGTCATGGAAAGGGATTCCGCCTCACGACGTTTGTTCCTGAAGTCGTCCGCTGCGTTTGGCACGGCCGCGTCATACAGTCGCATCCTCGGTGCTAATGACCGCCTGCGTCTCGGTTTTGTAGGCGTGGGCGGTCGGGGCACAGGTGTTGCGAATACGGTGGTCAATCTGGTCGCTGCGGGGGAAAACGTCGAGATCACGTCGGTTTGCGACATTTACCAACCGCGTTTGGAGCGCGCAGAGACAAGATTCAAGGCGAAAGGGTATGCCCGCTCGGCAGACATGCTCAGCTCTACTTCCCTTGACGCTGTTGTGATTGCCACGCCGGATCGGCACCACGTGGCAAATACGCTGGAGGCAATTCGGGCCGGCAAGGATGTCTATGTCGAAAAGCCAATCTGTCATTGGGCTCAGTTCGACCAACTCAAGCAATTGGTTCACGAGAATCGCAAGATTGGCCGTATTGTACAAGTGGGCACGCAGTTCGTCGCCGATTCAGTTTGGGAAAAGGCGGCCGAGGCGATCAAGGAGGGCGCAATTGGTAGGCCCGTTCACGCGCAAACCTGCTATTTCCGGCGCGGTGACCAGGGCGAACGTGGAATGAAAGTCGATGACCCTAACGCAAAGGATGGTCTCGGCGTCGACTGGGAAACATTCCAGGCGGATGCCCCGCGGCGTCCGTTCGACGTGTCTCGGCTCTTCCAGTGGCGCATGTACATGGACTACTCCGGCGGTCCCGTTACCGATACCTACCCTCACATGCTCACGCCGCTGTTGAAGATGCTGAATCCTGGATTTCCCAAGAAGGTAGTTGCACTTGGTGGGCGTTACTATTACAACCACGAACGGGAAGTGCCGGATACTTTTGACTTGCTGATTCAGTATCCAAATAACCTTACGGTTGTGTTTCTTGGCACGTTCATAAACGCGACACGAATCGATACACTCATCCGGGGATCAGAGGCGACTCTGACACGCAAGGCCGAGGCCGTGACGATCGAACCGGCTAGGGGTTCAGCGGTTGTGGCGCGTGAAATTCCAGCCGACATCCACTCCTTCGGAGAGGGACACGCCCAGCAGTTGGTCGCCCATCTGAAGGACTTCTTCGACTGCGTGCGAACCAGGAAGCAGCCTCGGGGCAACCTGGAACTGGCCTACCTGGTGCAAACGCCACTCATTATGGCGATGCAAGCGCACCTTCACGAAAAGGTAGTCCGCTTCGACATAGCCCGGGAAGAGATGCGCATGGTCTAGGAAAGGACATGCCGGCCCAACGAAAGAGGTCCGGGTATCGACCGCACACCGCTTCCCCGCAGAATTCAACCCACATTGGGCATGCAGTGAGGTTATTGAGTGCGCATCTCTCTCCATGTGCTCCTCAACGGCCTCAACGTGGCCGCAGGACGGAGTGAGTTTCCGGCAAGGCTGCGTGACGCAAGTGCAAATGGCTGGTAAGTTCATGAAGACGCCAGGAGGCGGACACCATGAAGCAGACCACGCGCGTTGCGATTCCGGAGCCGATCCTCCGGCTGCAAGAGCAACTTGATGAGTTTCGGACGAGTCACCGGGTTCGGACGAAGCCACCGAATTCGCTGTGGCATGCCGCGACGTAGTTGGCGCGGCAGTACGGAGTTTACGCGGTCGCGCATCCACTACGGCTCGACCATACCGGCCTGAGCCGGCGTGTTCATCCAGGGCCGCCAGCGCTGAAGTCGCGCAGCAAGCCACAACCGATGGCGAACGCTTTTGTGGAATGTGCCCCAATACAGTTCACTTAACGATCCTGATTCGCTTGGCGACATCGACTCGGCGGGTCCGTTGCGGCTTGCGGGGCCGCAAGTTGTAGTTGCTCATCTTCCGCTTCACTCCTCGGAAGTTGACCCGGGTTCTGCTCG
>CAADGY010000349.1 GCA_900696665.1 uncultured Acidobacteriota bacterium | reverse complement strand
GATGCACCCTCGACCGCCTATACCAGCGAATTGTTGACGACCTGGACGAGTTGCTGCGCGCCGTCGGGCTGAAGGCTGCCGCCTAACGAGTACGAAATTCTCACTTGGGGCCCCATAATGGGCCTAAGAACCGCCCGCGGCGGCTTTCCGGCAGCAGCACGAACATTGTGCAGTTCGCAATGCGAACCTTCGGTGCGCCACAAGGGTGCGAGTTCTGGCCGCGCACTTCAGGAACCGGTGCTTGGGGCCGGCCTGCGATCTGGTGTCTTTGCCGGTCATGGCTAAGCAACTCTGGTTTGATTACTTCTGCGGGTCATAACCTTGCTGATTTCGCGCAGCCACAGGACGGAACTGGCCACAGCGGTGCATCGCAGCCAATCGGTGGCGCTCAAGGGCACGGTCGAGAAGGCCTGTTGAAGAACAGGGATGTAGACTACTGCGATCTGCAGCAGGATTGCAAGTCCGATGGCGCCCCAGAGCCATGCGTTACTGAACATGTGCGCGAATGCACTGCGTTCGTCCGATCGCGCATTCAGCACGTTGAACAATTGATACATCATTAGCGTCGTAAAAGCCATCGTCTGCGCGTACCGCATGCTCCCGGAACCTGGAATGAATCCGCCCGGCAACGAGGCGTCGAGCACCATCAGCGTGCCGGCGGCCATGATCACGGCGACAAAGAGAATCCCCGTCCACATACGCCCGGTGATCACTCGCTCTCCCGCGGGACGCGGCGGTTTGCCCATAACGGCATGATCGGGAGGATCGACGCCCAATGCGAGAGCCGGCGCTCCATCGGTGACCATGTTGATCCATAACAACTGCGTCGCCAGCAGCGGCAGCACAACGGCGCTTTCCCCGGCCTGCAAACCGATCACGTTGGCCAGCAGCACCCCGAAGAACATGGTCATCACCTCGCCCATATTGGACGACAGCAAAAAGCGCAGAAACTTCCGGATATTGGAGAAGATCGAACGGCCTTCCTCAACAGCGGCCACTATCGTCGCGAAGTTGTCATCCGCGAGCACCATGTCGGCGGCCTGCTTCGAAACATCGGTTCCGGTAATCCCCATCGCTACTCCGATGTCGGCGGTCTTCAGAGCCGGAGCATCATTGACTCCGTCGCCCGTCATGGCAACGACCGCGCCATTGCTCTGAAGCGCACGGACGATTCGCAGTTTGTGCTCGGGGTTGACACGGGCGTACACCGAAACCCGCCTTGCCAGATCCACAAGCGCCTCGCCGGACGTTTCCTGCAACTCGGCGCCTGTGACAGCGCGGCCGGCGCCTGCAATCCCAAGTTCGCGGGCAATCACCTGGGCCGTTACCGGATGGTCTCCCGTGATCATGATGGGGCGTATGCCGGCGTTCCTGGCCTCCGCAACCGCGTCCTTCGCTTCAGAGCGGGGAGGATCGATCATGCCGATGAGGCCGGCGAAAATCAGGTCACGCTCTACACGTTCGTCGATGTCTTCGATGTCCACCGATTCGGCCGGAACAGATCGGTATGCCATGGCAAGCGTTCTCAAGGCCTGAGCAGCAAGCTCTTCATTGCTGGCTTGAATTTCCGCGCGCCGTTGATCCGTCAGAGGTCGTGTGCCATCCCCTACGAGCTCTTCCGAGCAGCGGGCCAGAAGCACGTCCGGTGCGCCTTTCGAAAACACCAGGAGACGCTCCCGCGTCTTGGTATCCGTATGCAAGGTGCTCATCAGCTTCCGCTCGGAAGAGAAGGGGACTTCCCCGACCCGCTCGAAGCGCCCGCTCAGCGCCTCCTCTTCTAGACCTGCTTTCCGAGCGGCGACGACAAGCGCAGCTTCCGTCGGATCGCCCTGAACCGTCCAGCGGCCTTCATTGTGCCGCAGGGCAGCATTGTTGGCACGATCGGCGATAGCTAGTGCGCGCACCAACTCGACCCGCAGCGGGCCGTCAACAGCGCCTCCGTCTTCGCGCTGGACCTGCCCTTCGGGAGCATAGCCGGTCCCCTCGAACCGCACGCGCCCACTGGCTGTCACCACGGCTTGTACCGTCATTTCGTTCTTTGTCAGCGTTCCGGTTTTGTCCGACGCGATGACAGTTGCCGATCCAAGTGTCTCGACCGCCGAGAGGTGGCGCACGATCGCCTTCCGTTTGGCCATGCGCTGCACGCCGAGAGCCAGCACTGCTGTCACCACGGCCGGCAGGCCCTCGGGGACCGCTGCTACCGCGAGGGCGATGCCAAGGATCAGAACATCAAAAATCGCTGACCACCCTCGCACGTGCTCAAAAAGGATGATGGTCACAATCATCACCAGCGCAATCACGACAACACCGGCGCCCAACATCTTGCCGACACGGTCCAGTTCCTTCTGCATCGGTGTGGACCCGCCGGGCGCATCTTTCAGCATGCCGGCGATGCGACCCATTTCTGTACCCATCCCCGTGGCCACGACAACGCCTCGGCCGCGGCCATACGTCGCTGACGTGCCGCTGAAGATCATGTTGTCCCGATCTCCGATACCGGCTTCTTCGGTGATAAGAGCCGGGTCTTTCCCGACAGGTAAGCTCTCTCCCGTCAGCGCCGCCTCAGCGCACTTGAGTGACGATGACTGGATCACACGGGCATCCGCCGGTATGGTGTCTCCTTCTTCGATCAGGATGATGTCACCGGGCACGACCTCGGTGGCGGGGATGCTCCGCCGTTCGCCGTCACGAATGACGTTCGCATGGGCCGCAGCCATCTGCCTCAACGCGGCAACCGCCGATTCGGCTCGAGCCTCCTGAACGCAACCCATCGCAGCGTTCAGCAGCACGACCGAAAAGATCGCGATAGCCTCGTAAGGCAGTGCCGATTCCCTCTCGTAAAGCCAGAGGCCCGCAGAGACCGCCGTCGCAACCAGCAGCAGGATGACAAGCGCATCCTGAAACTGCGCCAGGAACTTGCGCCAGCCTGGGATCTTCTTCTCCGCGGTTAGTTCGTTCCTGCCATATCGATCGAGCCGCTTTCCGGCTTCGTCCCCGGTGAGTCCACGATGTCCATCGCTGCCGAAGGCCGCTATAACGGTATGCACATCTTGCCGGTAAGGAGCCTTCTTTTCCTCCTGCGTGATCCGATCACCGTCTGACATGATGTGACGTATGCCCTGAACGCTGGCGCCGCTCTTGGATCATAACAGGCGGGTAAGGAATTTCGCCGGAACTTCGGCACGCCGGGCTACGCCCGAGCTAGCCCGCACGGTTCCGTTTCTGACCGCCACGAAGCGGTGGCTGCAAGATTATTTCTGTTCCTGGGCGGTAGTCGTCTTTCCCATCAGGTTTTCGATCTGGGTGATCTGCTCTCGAACTTGTTGAGCGTTGCCGGCTTTCGGAGCATGCTCCAGGTAGGCACGCATTTGCGCCAGCGCGCCGGGATAATCGCGCTTCTGTGCCAGAATGACACCCAGAACGTGAGACACCTGCGGGATCTGATGGCTGGTGTCGAGTTTCACCGCCTCACGAGCACTTGCCTCTGCCGCATCGATCTTTTGCAGATTGAGGTTGGCCACTGCGTTGATCAGGTACGCCCGTGGAAAATCGAATGGGTTCAATTTCAGCAAACGATCGGTGGTGTCCGCGGCCTCCTGCCAGTTCTGCTCCCGCGCTGCGATATCTGCCAGTTGAAGGTAGGGGTTGACGTACTTAGCATCCGCTTCTAAGGCCTGGGCGTATGCCTGTCGCGCATCGGCCATGTCTTTGTTCCGCTCATGAACGAGCCCCAGGTAGAACCAGGCGGCGGCGTACTTCGGATAGGTCTCAACCGCTTTGTTCAACTCCTTTCGCGCCTCTTCCCACTTCTTTTTCTCGATCGCTTTGCGGCCCTTATCAAAAGCCTTCCGGGCATCCTTCGGAGCCAGCGCGCTGGTAGCGCTGATCGTTAGTCCTTCCACATTGCCCAGACGCCTCATGATAATGGTGCCGACATCAGGGTTATCCATGACCCGGCGTCCGCTAAGGTTCACGATTTCCGAGCGGAATCCGGGCAAAGATGCACGTAGCTCACAACCCATCAGGTCGCGTTCACTCAGACCGCGGTTGTTGCCCGGAAACCCCATACCGCCCTGACGGCCGCTGGAGCCCATCCCCCGGCCGCCAAACCCCGGATCAGCTTGCGAACTCACGCTTGCGTCCTGGAATACACCGACGTTTTGTCCAAGCTGAAAACTAAACCGGCCCTTGGAGTCGGTGTAACCTTCGGGTCGTGCGATGCCGTTGCAGACGCGCTCGATCGTTACCGTTTCGGGCGGGGGAGTTCCGTCTTCCATTACAACCTTCCCGGAAAGAAAGATCGGCCGCTCCATTTCCGGCATAGGCATACGGCTGTTGGGATCCATCTGGTCCTGCCGTGGAAATGGATCACGTCCGGGTTGGCGGCCAGGCGTCGGCTCCCGGCCGGGGATCGAACCTCCCGGAACGCTTCCACCTTGCGGCGGAGCGCCCTGCTGCGGCACAGGCGCACCCTGCCCGCCACCCGCCGGAGGATTCTGTGAGAGAAGAGAGACGGGGAAACCCGTCAGAAGCGCCAGACTGAAGATGCTGCTAACAAGTCTGATTAAGCGCATTGGGATCACCTCCCGAGTCGACTTTCCTCATTATGCCATAGGGTCACGAGCAGGACCGGAACGCTTCTGTAAAATAGTTCGAGTGACGGCAACCATGAAAAAGTCCTTAGTTCTCATTGCAAGTCCTCTTCTCATGCTCCTGGCCGGCTGTTCGGAATCCCCCAAACCCGCAGCCGAACAGAAAAAGAAAGAACCCGAAAAGGCGCCCGAGCCCGTAACGGGCAGGTCCGCCTTCCAGCAGATGTTCATTACCGCGCGAAACTGGTCTCCGGATGCTGTGGGCTTGCGCGTCCAGAGCATACGTCTGGACGATGTCAAAGACGAGCCCGGCAAATCGGGGGCCTGGCAGGCTGTCTTCGTCTCTACCAGCCGCGGACGGGCCCGCAGTTATACCTACTCCGTAATTGAAGGTCCGGGCAACCTGCACAAGGGCGTATTTGCCGGACCGGAAGAGGGTTATCGGGAGGGTGGACAGGCGCAGCCGTTTCCCATCGCGGCATTGCGGGTGGATTCGAACGAAGCTTACGAAACAGCCCTCAACAAAGGAAAAGGGAATGAGTATTCGAAAAAGAATCCTGGCATGCCCATCACCTACCTTCTCGAAAAGACCTCCCGCTTTCCGAATCCGGCCTGGCGCGTGATTTGGGGTGAATCCGTGGGAACCAGTAATTTTTCGGTGTACATAGACGCCAGCACCGGCAACTATCTGCAAACCATGCGCTGATGCGCTATTTCGGAAAACCGGGTTGTGCCATGACCTCTTTGATCTGGTCGATATGTCTTTGCGAGTGCGCTGAGATCACCAGAATCCATTGATAGGCATCCAGCATTCCGACGGTCCGGTTTTGGAGAAAGTGCCGGCGTAGAGGGTCCTGCGTGGTCTGAACATATTCGATGGTGCGGTCGCGGCTGGCTTTGAAGTGATCCATCACCGCTTGCTTGGTAGGCCAGCGTCCGGTGGGTTGCAGTCTTTCCGGAGCAGTTGCTTTCGTGCTCCGGTCCGCTGCCATTCGCAGCACCTCTTCATCCTTCACTTCAGGTTTTTGGGAGGTGTCCGCCGGCGTTTTCAGGATCTTCTCCGTGACAACCTGAAAAATCATATCTTCACTGAGGGCGATGTGCTCGGCGATTTCCGCGATTGACCATCGGTCCGGCCCCGGTTTGAATTTCCATTGCGCCGGTGTGAGCGGCCCCACTGCGTCGAGAAACAGCCTCCGCGTGGCGTGCAGATCACTCATGGCGCGTCCGCGTTCGCCCTGGTCGAGCGCCTGCGCGTACATCAACCCCCCGGCAAGTAGAACAGCGAATAGGTTCCTCATATCACCTCAAACGAGTTATTTTCGCACGCGGGCGCCGCTAAGGCTCACACCGGGATCTCGATCTCGACCATCAGACCCGGCTTTTTATTTTCAGCGTGGAGTCTACCCTTGTGAAGTTCGACAGCCCGCCGCGCAATCGACAGCCCCAGACCCACACCGCCGCTGTCGCGCCCGCGGTCCGCCGCCACGCGGTAGAACGGATCGAAGATTCGCGGCAGGGCATCCTCGGGGACTCCTGGTCCGTAATCCCGCACACGGACCAGGGCGGACTTGGGAGTCCTGTCCAGGCTCACTTCAACCGTGGTTTCCCGCGGCGAATAGCGAATTGCGTTCCGGACAACGTTTTCTACGGCCCTTCGCAGCAGTTCCGGATCCCCGCATACAGACACCGGTTGTCCATTGGTAAAACGCAGCCCGCAGCCCCGGGACTCTGCCTCGATCGCGGCATCTTTCACCACATCCTCCACCAATTCGTCCAGCGGAAAGATCTCCTTTCTCCGTGTTGCAGGGTCGCCCTCCGCGCGTGTAACCTGCAGCAGTTCTGAAACCAGCGCTTCAAGCCGGTCCGATTCTTTTTGGATCCGGTCGAGCGCCCGCTCCCGGTCTTCGCCCGAGCGCGCCAACTCCACCGCCACGTTCAGCCTGGCAAGCGGCGATCGCAACTCGTGGGACAGGTCGAGCAGCAGGCGCCGCTCCGCCATCAGCAGCGTCTCGATGCGGTCGGCCATCTGGTCAAACGTCCTCGCCAGTTGACCCAGTTCATCCTTGCGCCCCGACGCCGCGCGCGCCCCCAGGTCGCCATGCCCGAATGCGCGGACTGCTGTCTGCAGTTGCCGCACCGGGGTGGTCAGGTGCCGTGCCAGCAGATAGCAGAAGAACACCGCAACGCCGAGGATCCATAGGTATTGCGGGCGCAGGAACCAGAGAAACCAGCGCCGGCGCGGAACTCGGATAAAGAACCAGTACTTCCCGTCGTCGTCGGGCCGGCCGATCAGCACCTGGTCTCCACGCCGCACCGGCAGCCCGATGGCGTCTTCCGCTTCGCGGAGCAGATCGGAGCGATCCCGCCCGGTTATCAGATCGCGGCCGGAAGAATCGAGAAACATTCCCCGCGGCAGGCCGCCCGCCCGCAATCGCTCAAGTGTCTCTTTCAGAGCGGGAACGCCTCCCTGTTCATAGGCCTGCCGTGCCTGCGTCAACTGAAAGGTCAGGAGCATGGCGAAAGGCTGATGCCGCCCGCGCGGAGCGGACAGCCCCACCATGGTGGTCAGGCCAGCAGCCAGCGCGGAAATCAGTGTAGTCGCCACGAACCACAACAGAATTTTCGCAAACAGGCTTCGCATCAATTACTCCTCGGCGCCGTCCCCGGCAGCCGATTTCACGAACTGATATCCGACCCCCCGAATGGTTTTAATAAGGTTCTGCTCCCCATTTAGCTTCTTTCGCAGATGGCTGACGTGCATGTCGATGGAACGGTCGAAAGGACTCGCTTTCCTGCTATACAGACTCTCCATCAGCGCGTCCCGGGATAGCACCCGCCCAGCCGATCGCATCAACATCTCCAGGATGTCGAACTCGAAGGTGGTCAGCTCGATTTCGGCGCCGCGGTAGGTCACCTGTCTCGATTCCGGGTCCAGGGTGACGCCGTTGACTTCGACACGGCCGCGGCCGGAGGGTTGAGAATCGATACGGCGCAAGATTGCACGGATTCGCGCCGCCAACTCCCGCGGATTGAAAGGCTTCGGCAGATAGTCGTCGGCGCCTAACTCGAGACCTACGATGCGGTCTACATCCTCTGCCCGCGCGGTCAGCATCAGCACGGGGACACGGCTTTGCTTCCTCAAACGGCGAAGAATCTCAAACCCGTCCAGGCCGGGAAGCATCACGTCCAGCACCACCAGGTTGCAACCGCAGGTAAGCGCGCGCTCCAGGCCGCGTGCCCCATCGTGCTCGTACTCGACCTTGAACCCCTCCCGTTGCAAAAATTCCCTCAGAAGCGAACAGAGCTCAACGTCGTCATCGATTACGAGAATGTGCACCGCTTTGAATTTATCAAAAGCACAGGCCTGAGTCGCTCGCCCGCTGCTCAGCGCGAATCTTTATTTGAATTCTCGCCGGCAAACGGGATAGAGTGACCGCATGGCACCTGTGCCGGCTGAAGCGCGATTGAAGGATCCGTACGAGTTCGACGCCGCCGACGTGTCGGCGCCCCCTACGGGTTTACTCCCATCTCTGAAGCGCATTGGCCCCGGCATGATCCTGGCGGCCTCGATTGTGGGGTCGGGAGAGCTGATCGCCACTACCACGCTCGGCGCCGAGGTCGGATATGTGGCCCTGTGGGTTATCCTCCTAAGTTGTTTCATCAAGCCGGCGGTGCAGGCGGAACTCGGCCGTTACACGATCGCCACCGGAAAGACAGGGCTCGGCGGTTTCAATGAAGTGCCGGGGCCCAGTTGGCGTGTGAGCTGGGTCGTCTTGCTGTGGCTCTGCATGATTGCCATGACCCGCTTTCAGATCGGCGCCATGTTCGGAGGCGTCGCCCAGGTGATGAAACTTGTTTTTCCCGTTGTCCCCATCAATGCCTGGGTCGTCGTATTACTGGCAATTACGCTTGCGTTGCTTCTGGGGGGCGGCTATGAGCGCATCGAGCGTTTGGCAACGCTGAAGGTGGCGCTTTTCTCCATGCTGACGCTCCTATGCGCCCTTTTGCTGATGCAACGGCCCGAATACTTCTCCTGGGGGCAACTGCGGGAAGGATTGAAGTTTCGCCTGCCGTCCGAAGGTGGCCTGGCGACCGCCGTTGCCGTTTTCGGGATCACCGGTGTTGGAGCTTCTGAGCTGTTCATGTATCCCTACTGGTGCGTCGAAAAAGGATACGCCCGCTTCACAGGCGCGCGCGATGGAACCGCCGCCTGGCGCTCGCGCGCCCTGGGCTGGATGTCCGTCATGCATGTGGACATTCTGGCTTCCATGTTAATTTACACGATCGCGACGGTAGCTTTTTTCCTGTTGGGCGCCGGAATTTTACACGGGCAGGGGGTGGTGCCGAGCGCCAACGACATGATTCCGGTTCTCTCCCGTATGTACACGGAAACACTGGGCGGATGGGCGCTTTGGCTCTTCTATATTGGCGCCATTGCCACTCTCTACGGCACCATCTTCGCCGCTACGGCCGCCGAATCGCGTGTATTCGCCGACATGTGCCGCCTGCTTGGAAAATTTGAAAGGGGCGACTACAAAAGCCGGCTCAAATACCGGAACCTGGCGGTATGGCTGCTGACCGTAGTCCCCGCGGCTTTGTTCATGTTTGTGCAATCCCCGGTGGCAATGGTTAGGGCGGGTGGCGTTGCCCAGGCAATGATGCTGCCCGTTATTGCAGGCAGCGCCCTCTACCTCCGCCACAAGCGCCTCCCCAGAGAGGTACACCCGAACCGCTGGGTCACAGCCGGCTTATGGTTCGCAAGCATTGTGATTATGAGCGTTATGGGATACTATGCAATCTTGATGGCTATATAATGTTCCTGTAACTAGGAGTAGTAGCAGAACGTCATTCTGAATGAGCAGGCTGCAACATCTTGGCTTGCTCCCACGACATACCCTGATTTCCGGTCGTCGAACCGTTTCAGGACGGAATACGGCCGTACCGGTGAGCATGTTCCTCCGAGTGCTCACCGGTTTTTTATTGCGCGCCGCAAAAACGATGCCGGGAGTATGGCGATTCCCGGACCGGATGCGGCTGACGCCATGCCGGAGATTCGTCCGGTAAAGGCCACGGGCGCCTTGAACCGGACGATTCCGAACCGCGAACACCACACCATCGCCCTGGCGGAGCGGCACAACCATCGGTCGTGTCTGCATGCGCGGTCTCTGCTCCGTCATCACGAATTCGCCTTTTTGATATGCATCTCCGCGCACAGTTGTGTATTATCAAATACATTCGACGTGGATAGACGGCAACTTCTGAAACGGCTCGACAAAGCATGGCAGGCGTTCCGTCAATCCTATGCCGGCTTGTCGGACTCACAGATGTTGGAGTCTGGGGTCACCGGCGCTTGGTCGGCAAAGGACATCCTCGCCCATGTAACCACGTGGGAAGCGGAGGCCCTGAAAAACCTCCCGCTCATTCTCAAAGGCGAGAGGCCACCACCGTACTCGGCGACATACGGCGGCATCCATGCCTTTAACGCCCGAATGACGGAGCAGAAGAGGAACTCTTCGCTCTCCGAGGTCCTACGGCAACTGGAGGAGACGCACGCCCGTCTCCTTGTATATATCGATAGCACGCCGGAAAGCCAGTTCACGAACGAAACGCGTTTCCGCCGCCTGCGTCTGGATACCTACAGCCACTACCCAAAGCACACGGAAGCGATACGCAAATGGCGTGAGCGCCGGATCGCCATGTAACGAACCCACCCGTTTCCTTCAGGTTCGCGCTTCCCGCTCAAGAAGCGCACGTTTCCGTTCCACACCCCAGCGGTAGCCTGACAAAGCGCCATCGGTCCGCACCACACGATGGCAGGGAATGGCTACCGCGTGGAGGTTTGCTCCGCAGGCTTGGGCAACCGCGCGGACTGCGCGCGGCGAGCCGATCTTGCTGGCAATCTCCGCGTAGCTCGCCGTCGAGCCCGCCGGAATTCTGCGCAACGCCTGCCAAACGCGCTGCTGAAAAGCCGTGCCTCGAATGTCGAGCGGCAAGTCCAGGCTCAATGCGGGCATTTCGACAAGCCCCACCACTTTTGAAACCAGTTCCTCAAACCCGGCGTCGCCGCCCGCAAAAGTTGCCCGGGGAAACTGGTCTTGCAGATGGCGTGTTAGCGTTTCGGGATCATCGCCGAGAAGGATGGCGCAAATGCCACGCTCGCTCTGCGCGACGAGGATCGATCCCAAAGAGCATTCCGCAACAGCGAAACGTATCCGCGTGCGGACCCCGCCCGCGCGATAGCTCGAAGGTGTCATACTCAGCATTTCATTTGATTTTTCGTAAAACCTTCCATTTGAGTTGCAACCGGCATCGTAAATTGCCTCCGTCACGCTGGCGCTCGATCCGAGTGTGCGGCGGACGCGCTTCTCCAGATAGGCCGCAGCGCATTCTTTCGGCGTCAGCCCGGTCATTGCCTTGAACACGCGATGAAAGTGACACGTGCTTAACCCCGCCTGCTGCGACAACTGTTCGAGTGTAGGCATCACCTCTGAGTCCTCAATAATAATCCGGCACACCGCCGCAATTTTCGCGGCATGCGGTCCGGCAGCCGAAAGCTGGTCTGGATGACAGCGTTTGCACGGACGAAACCCGGCCTTCTTTGCGTCTTCGCTGGTGAGGTGGAATCTGACGTTTTCCGGCCGCGGCCGGCGGGCGGCGCAGGAAGGGCGGCAGTACACGCCCGTTGTGTCGACGGAGTAGAAAAATTGTCCGTCCGCATTGCGGTCACGTGCCACTACGGCCGCCCAACGGACATTATTCATCGCTGCATCTCGACGCCGGGTATTTTTCGCTGAATCGTTCCTCTCCACCGTTCGCCTCTCAACTACAAATCTATCAGCGCCTCTTTAATGAGACACTCCGGTTCTTGCTTTCAAACTCAAATGTGATTCGGCGCAGCACTGTTAAAATCGCGGGTGTATCTTCTTTTTTTACTCCTATCGCTGCAAGCGCCGGACGCAACGGTCCCCGGCGAGGTTTCCGCTCCCTATCCCACCGTTACCGCCCTTGCGCTGGAGTGGAAGATCCAGGGAGATGCAAACCTGAACGGCGTCGTGAAAGTCAGCTACCGCAGATCCGGCGAGACCCGGTGGCGCGAGGCGATGCCTCTCCGCCGCGTACCCGCCGGGTCAAGCAGCGGCACCCGGCCTATTTTTCATTGGGACAACAAGCATTCCGGAAGCATCTTCGATCTGCAGCCCGGAACCCGCTATGAAGTTCGCCTCGTATTGCGCGACCCCGATGGCCGCGATGCGACGCGAACTCTCAGCGCCAGGACGCGGCCCGTCCCCCGCCCGCCGGCGGGAGCGAAAGTTCGAAAAGCCAATCCCGCGGCTATTGGTGGCGCGTGCCCAGGGGAAATCGTGCTACTCGAAGCCGGCTCTTACGGCCGTTTTGTGCCGGGGGCCGACGGTGAGCCGGAGCGCCCCATCGTTTACCGCTCCACGGACGGGAAGGCGGTCTTCGAGTCAATTTCGCTCGATGGCCGAAAGCACGTGTATCTTGAAAACCTGGTGATAGAGAATCCGGGCGGAACCGCGGTCAGCATGGTCCGCGCCGAAGACTGCGTAGTAAGACGCTGCCGTATTCGGGCAACGTATGGCGTCCGGGCAGCGAGAGCACCGGGAGCAAAGAACTGCTACGTCTCGGACAACATCATCGATGGGCCTACGCCCTGGACCAATGAAGCCATGGGCGCCAATGGTAAGAATATCGGAGAAGGTATTCAACTTACCGGCCCTGGCAACGTCATCTGCTTCAACCGGGTTACCGGCTTTCGCGATTGCATCTCAAACATGGAAGAAGAGAACGTTACCGAGCAGGTCTCGATAGACATCTACAATAACGACATCTACATCGGCGCGGATGACGCCATCGAGGCCGATTTCTGTTTCCATAACTGCCGCGTGATGCGTAACCGAATCACTAACTCCTTTGTTGGACTTAGTTCGCAGCCGGGCTTGGGCGGGCCCACTTACTTTTTGAGAAATGTCATGTATAACCTCACTTATGTGCCGTTTAAGTTGCACCGTGGCAGCCGTGGCGACGTGATCGCGCACAATACAACGGTGAAGGCCGGTGACGGCATGGCATGTTTTTCGGGTGTACCGTTTGATCACGCCTGGTTCCGGAACAATCTTTCAATAGGCGGCCCTGGCGGCGGCGTCAGATGGGGCGGTTACGGCGGCGGCTCCGGGATGGCCGCTAAGATCAATTCACATGGGCCGAATTCGAGCTTCGATTATGACGCGGTGGGCACCTACCAGACACCTTTCAAGGCCATGATCGGCAAATTGGATTTTTTCGAGGTTGAGCCCCACGGGCGGCGCGTGGACATGAGCGTGTTCGACGGCGTGGAATTCCCCGTCGCCCCGCTCGTCCCGATGAGCCCGCCGGACCTGCGCCCGCGCCGCGGCTCTCCTGTCGTGGATGCCGGTCTTCGCATCCCCGGCATCAACGACGGCTTTCTCGGCAAAGCTCCGGATATCGGGGCGTACGAAGCGGGCCAGCCGCTTCCCTGGTATGGCCCCAGGCCCGAAGGGATTGATGAAGCATCCCCGCGCTGATTAGTGCCCCGCCGGCCGCGGACCCGCGCCGACCTCGGGCAGTGGAGTTGACGCAGTGTGGGGCGGCAGAATGGGATATTCGATCTTCGGCTGCTCCCCGGTCAGCGTACCGAGAAAACGCGTGATCGCTTCCGTTTCCGCCTGGTTGAGTTCGGCTCCCAGTTGAGAAGTGCCCATGATGGCAACCGCCTGCTTCAGATCCCAAACCTTGCCGGAGTGGAAGTAAGGCGCGGTCAATGCGATGTTGCGCAGCGACGGCGATTTGAATACATATTCGTCGCTTGCCGTGCGCGTCACCGCAAACCGGCCCTTGTCCTGCGGCGGCAGAATCTCGGAACCGGGCTTTTCGACCACACCGAATGGGAAGTATCCCTGCCCGCCCAGGTTCACGCCCGCATGGCAGGCAGTACAACCTTTCGCCATGAAAACCTCGAGGCCCTTCTTCTCCTCATCATTGATGGCCTTTGCATCGCCTTTCAGATACCGGTCGAAAGGAGCTCCAGGCGTAGTCAATGTCGCCTCGAATGCCTCGATCGCCTTCGCCATGTTCTCAAAGCTGAGCGGTGTGGCTTCCCCTGGAAACGCTTTCTCAAACCGGCTGACATACTCCGGAATGCTGCTGAGTGTCTTCACCGTACGGCCGGGATTACTGTTCATTTCCACGGCGGCCTGTACGGGTCCTTGTGCCTGTTCCTTCAGATCCCGCGCGCGCCCGTCCCAGAACTGAGCAATATTGAAGACCGCGTTGAATACCGTCGGGCTGTTACGCGGTCCTTTCTGCCACCCATGGCCGACCGAAGTTTCGAGCAGGTCTACACCACCCAACCCGACGTTGTGGCAAGTGTTACAACTGATGAGCCAGCTCGACGACAGCCGCGGATCGAAATAGAGCAGGCGGCCGAGGTCAATCTTTTCGGGCGTGAGGGGGTTGGCGCGAAGCGCGGGCGGAGATCCCGGTACCGGCTTGAAAATCCGTTGTGCCTTTGTCAGAAGAGGATCCTGTGCCGAGGCAGTCAACGATATAGATAGAACGAGCAAGATAAGGCGAATCATATGTTAACTCCCTAAGGCGATATCTTAACTTGCCGGGGGAAGATAGAACCACTCGGGAGCGGGGCGTGGTGTGAAACGAGAAACACTATCCGGGCGCGTCCGTGTCCATCCGTGCTAGTAACCGGTTGACAAGGGCCACGGATGCACGCGGACCGGATGCCAATGTTCGATTACATTAGTCGGGAATCCAGGCTACCAGTTCGATCTCGACGCGGGTTTGCGAATCCGGAAACTCGACACCCACAGCCGAACGCGCCGGTGCGTCTTTCGGGAAAAACTTCGCGTAGACTTCATTCATCGCGCTCTTTTCGGTCTTCACATCCGCCAGGAAAACCGTCACTTTCAGCACGTTTTCCAGCGATGACCCGAGCGCTTCCAGGTTTGCCTTATGCGCTTGAAGCGTGCGCTCCGTTTGCTCTTTGATGTCGCCGCCAAAAGCAAGCGGGTCTTTCTGCGCCTCGGGACGCACACCGGTCAAACCCGAACTGAAGAAGAGATTTCCCAACCGAATGCCGCCTCGCGCCCGCGTGCGTGCTCCCTTGGCGCCTTGAGCCATGAGTGTCATCGATCCCGCCGTCCCCGCGGCTCCAGCCGCGCCGGCCATTTTCATGAACGAACGTCTACGTGTATCCACTTTCACTCCTTACTCGGCACATTGTTTCAAAATGGCTGTGTACGCGGCAAGCCGGTCCGGAAATGGTATTTGTGCTTGTCAAATTCTGTTTGACAGTGACAACCAAGCGCATACAATGGATAGGGACAGGAGATCATTAACTGGCATGATGCATGCGTTCCGGTCAATGTCGAAAATGCTTTGCCGCCTGGCGCTGTTGCCGGCCGCGTTGGCTCTGGGCGGTTCCACGGATTCGGCGCAGCTTGAGTGGTACATGCGGGAAACGGCCATGACCAACGGCGGACGGTTGACGTTCCTATCGAAACCCTGGTGGCCGAAGGCCCAGGCCTTGGCCGAGGGCCAGAGCTTCACGATGGACTTGAACCGGGACGGGCGGCCCGACACCATCGTGAAACGGGAGAACGGCCACATTGTACAAGCGATCGACGATAGCGGCCGCGCCACGGAAATTTGGAACGAAGTGAGCACGGCTTATCTCGTCAGCTATAAGGGAACGGGTCTGGTCGACCGGATGATCGTCTATATCGACAACGATGGGGACGGAAATGCCGACGAGATGGAGATGCGGCATTACCGCGATGGCTACCTGCGGTACGCATGGTTCGGTGAGAACTACGACGGCGACGGCGTCCGCATCTTCGATATCAAAGACTGGTCCTATGTCGGCAACAATGGCAAAAGCAAGTTCCGCGGCAATCTGCAAATTTACCTGAACAAATACGATCCACTAACGAATCAGTGGCTGCCGTTATCCGAGTGCCCCTTTGCCTTTTGGGACGACAACAAAGACGGGCACGGCGACACGGTTTTTCGGGTCAGCGCCGCGCCGCTTGCGAGCCTTACGGGTCCGGACACGGACTACGCCAACAACTACAACTACATGTGGGCCGATAAGGCGACGCCGCTCGCGGAGATGGGCAACCTGAATGTGCGGCTGAGCTTCAATATCGATCCCGGAACACGGAGCGACCCGTTAGACAAGCCGCACTACAATTTCGGGTTCACCATGGTGGGTTCGGAACCTTATAGGTACCCCAACATGACTTACACGAACCCGAAGCGCCGGCCGCCCCAGACCGTGACCCGAATCGATTGGAAAGACGGCATCGCCATCGGAATGTCTTACCCCGCGCGGGAAACCGGGTTCACTTGGGATGAATCGCGCTCGGTCTGGCGGTGGGAGGGGCAATTCTGGCTCTACGAGCGAATCTATCTGTCAAACACAGGTGGACCGACGGCCCGCTGGAATATGCGCCGCGAATACTCGCCCGCTCCCGTGGCGGACCGGCGTCTGTATTACTCGGACGCCGACAAACGTTATCACCTCTTCGGCGCAACCGAAGGCTGGCTTGAAGCGGGTCACCTTGTCAATAAAAAGAAGGATCTCGAGTTCCGCTGGTCAGACCGGAATGGCGATGGATACCTCGATACCGTGCAAGTCTTCGAAGGCGACAACGCAATTCCTTCGCGAACCAGTCATTTCGAACCGCGCGCGGTAATGGTGAATCTCGATCGGAAGGCTCTTGTGCGGGAATACAACGAGCGGATCCTCCCACAGGCCATTCAAGAGAATCTGGACCTGATTGCGTCCTTGAAACGTATCGCGAATTCACCGGCCGCCGAGGACTACGAAGCCGAAGCGGCCAAGGCCGGAATGCCGGAGCGCAGACGCTACTGTCTGGATATCGCGAGAGAACTATATTTCCTTCGGGCCAGGCAGTTGTTGCGCGAAAAGAACGCCGCGGGGCCCTACCCGTCCGCGTCGCCCGATCGCAAAAAGTGGCGAAGTACCGAACCCGGTTCGCGCGATACTGGGTATTCCATGGGCGACACGCTGCGCTTCTGGAAAATCGAACGTCAGATTGCAGCGTTCGAAACGAGTTACGCCGCCGGCCGGCTGAAAGAAGCCCGCGAACACTTTAGGCAGATTGAGAACGAACTCAAATAATGAACACAATCGGTGGATTGCCACTCTCCTCGCTGGAGAAACAATATCGGGAAGACTTGTTCGAAGACTTCCTCCCCTTTATGGACAAGTTTGTCGTGGACCACGAAGTGGGGGGGTTCCTGTGCGCCGCGGATCGCGATGGTACACGCCTGAACAGCGATAAAGACAACTGGTTCGACGGCCGCGGAATCTGGGTGTATTCGTTCCTCTACCGCAACTTCACACACGACCCCCGGCACCTGGAGATCGCCCGCAAGACCGCGGATTTTGTTCTGAGCATCCGGCCCAAGGACGGTGTTCTGTGGCCGCGCAGGTACACCAGGCACGGAGAACCGCTGGCGCCCGACGGGGAAATCTACGGCACGGTGTTCATGGCTGAAGGGCTGGCCGAATATGCCGCGGCCAGCGGAGAAGAGCGGTATCGGGATCTCGCCAAAGAGATCCTTTTGGAGTGTGCCGAAGTATACGAACGCCCGGACTATGCCTTGAACCCGAGCCACTATTTCGGAACGGATGTCCCCCTGCTGTCCGGCGGGCGCGTACAGGGCGCCCCCATGGTGCTTCTCCGCATCTCGACCCAAATGCTGCGTGCACGCGCGGACAAGGACCTGGAAAAAATCGCCGCCTGGGCCATCGATGCCATCATGACCCGGCACTACAATCCTTCTGTTGCGTTGAACTACGAATTCCTGAATCACGACTACACGGTTCCCGCGAACGAATACTCGCAGTTCTGCTACACCGGGCATACGCTCGAAATTATGTGGATGGTAATGGACGAGGCGCTGCGTCGCGGCGATCAGACGTTATTCGATACCGCGGCGGAGCGGTTCCGGCGCAACGTCGAGGTCTCCTGGGACGACGTCTATGGCGGCGTGTACCGCGGGATGTCTCACCTGGACCGCAACGAGTGGTTTCTGCAAAAAGTGTTGTGGCCGCAGGAAGAGGTGCTGATCGGCTCACTCATGCTCTTTGAGCACCGCCGCGACCCATGGGCGGAGGAGATGTTCGGGCGCATGTACCGGTTCGTGCAAAGCAAGTTCCCGCTCCGGCAATACGGCTTTCCGCTGTGGATCAACTTCGCCGACCGAAAGGTAACCTTCGAGCGGCACTACAACCGCATCGAAAACTACCATCATCCCCGGCACCTGATGCTTAATCTGCTCGCGTTGATGCGGCTGATGGAAGCGTGAGGAGCGCTATTGGCAGCCACCCGCCGACGGCTCGCCGGCAGGCTGATCGGCGCGGTATGGCGCTTCGCGCTCGCTCCAACTGGCCCGGATAAAGTCGTGGTTCATCCGCGCGATCACCTCGATGCTGATCTGCTTCGGGCAGACCGCCTCGCACTCGCCGATATTCGTACAATGCCCGAACATTTCCTCTTTCATCTGAAGAACCATTTTGAGAGCGCGCTGCGGCCGTTCGGGAGCACCTTGCGGCAGCATGGCCAGGTGCGTGATCTTAGCGCCCGTGAATAGCGCCGCGGCAGCGTTCGGACAGGCCGCTACACAGGCGCCGCATCCGATACACGCCGCCGCGTCCATCGCCCGTTCCGCCTTCTCTTTTGGAACCGGGATCGCGTTGCCATCCGGCGCGCTGCCCGTCGAAACGGAGATGTAACCGCCGGCGGCGATGATTCGGTCGAAAGCACTCCGGTTCACAACCAGGTCCTTAATAACCGGGAAGGCCCGCGCGCGCCACGGCTCGATGTACAGATCGTCACCATCTTTGAAGTGGCGCATGTGAAGCTCGCAGACAGTGGTGCCCGGAACCGGCCCGTGTGCCACTCCGTTAATCATGAAGCCGCACATTCCGCAGATGCCCTCGCGGCAATCATGATCGAATGCAATGGGCTCTTCGCCTTTTTCAATCAGCTCTTCGTTGACGACGTCCAGCATTTCGAGAAACGACATATCTTCGCTGACATTCCGGGCCTCGTAGCGGACCATGCGGCCCTTCCCTGCTCCCTGCTTTTGCCGCCAGACGTGTAATGTCACGTTCATTACTTATAGCTCCGTTGCGATGGATGCACGTATTCGAACTCCAGGCGCTCTTTGTGGAGAACCGGTTCCACGCCTTCTCCCTGGTATTGCCATGCCGCGGCATACGAATAGTCTTCGTCATTGCGAAGCGCTTCCCCATCCGCCGTCTGATACTCCTCCCGGAAGTGGCCGCCGCAAGACTCGTTTCTGGTGAGCGCGTCGAGGCATATCAACTCACCGAGCTCAAAGTAATCCGCGACGCGGCCTGCCTTCTCGAGCGATTGGTTGAGTTCCTTGCTTCCGCCAAGGACTTTGACATCTTTCCAGAACTGCTCGCGCAATTCAGGGATCTTACCCAGTGCGTACTTTAGCCCCTCAGCCGTTCGCGACATTCCGCAGTACTCCCAAAGAAGTTTGCCGAGTTCCCGGTGAAAAGAATCCACCGTGCGGGTTCCGTTCACCTTGAGAAGGCGGTCGGTGATGCACCGGACGTTTGCTTCCGCCTCCTGAAAGGCGGGGTGATCGGTGCCGGTCTTGTCGAGCTTGGTGCCGGCCAGATAATCACCGATCGTATAGGGCAGAACGAAGTAGCCGTCCGCCAGACCTTGCATGAGCGCGCTTGCCCCCAGGCGGTTGGCGCCATGGTCCGAAAAGTTGGCTTCACCGATGACATAGAGCCCGGGAATGGTGCTCATGAGGTTGTAGTCCACCCAAAGGCCGCCCATCGTGTAGTGAATGGCCGGGTAGATGCGCATGGGAGTGTTGTAAGGGTCTTCTCCGGTGATGCTCCGGTACATGTCGAAGAGGTTGCCGTATCGCTCTTCGATGGTATGGCGCCCCAACCGGTGGATGGCGTCGGCGAAATCGAGGTACACCCCGAAGCCGCTCTCCCCTACCCCTCGTCCTTCGTCACAAATGGCTTTCGCATTGCGTGAAGCGACGTCTCGAGGCACTAAGTTGCCGAAACTTGGATACCGCCGCTCCAGGTAGTAATCGCGCTCTTCGTGCGGAATCTCGTTGGCCGCGCGCTTATCGCCTTTCTTGAGCGGCACCCATATGCGGCCGTCATTGCGGAGCGACTCGCTCATCAGCGTTAGCTTTGATTGATATTCGCCGGTGACGGGAATGCATGTCGGGTGAATCTGTGTGAAACACGGGTTGGCAAATAGCGCGCCTCGCTTATACGCCCGCCAGATGGCTGTAGCGTTCGATCCCTTGGCGTTTGTCGAAAGATAATACGCGTTGCCGTATCCGCCCGTACCGAGAACCACGGCATCGGCGACGTGAGACCGGATCTCGCCGGTAATCAGGTTCCGTGTCACAATGCCGCGTGCGCGTCCGTCGATTACCACAAGATCGAGCATCTCCGTGCGCGGATACAACTTCACCTTGCCGGCTTCCACTTGACGCATCAACGCCTGGTAGGCGCCGAGTAACAACTGCTGGCCCGTCTGTCCACGGGCGTAGAATGTACGCGAGACCTGTGCGCCGCCAAACGAACGATTGGCCAGCGCGCCGCCGTACTCGCGCGCAAACGGAACACCCTGCGCCACACACTGGTCGATGATATTCAGGCTGATTTCCGCCAGCCGGTATACGTTCGATTCGCGCGACCGGAAATCGCCGCCCTTCACCGTGTCAAAGAACAGCCGGTAGATGCTGTCCCCGTCGTTCTGGTAATTCTTCGCGGCGTTGATTCCACCCTGGGCCGCAATACTATGCGCGCGGCGGGGGCTGTCCTGAAAAAAGAAGCAGTGAACGTTGTACCCGAGTTCGGCCAGCGTTGCGGAAGCGGACCCTCCCGCCAGGCCGGAACCGACGACGATGATATTGTACTTGCGCTTATTGGCGGGGTTGACGAGCTTGAGATTGAATCTATGGCGTTCCCATCTTTTCTCGATCGGACCTGAAGGAATTTTAGCGTCGAGCTCCATTCTAAACTCCCATAACCGGCTTCAAATAACCGGTAAGTACGGCGGCCGGAATCAGGATGTTGCCGCCCGCCACGAAGAGCGCAAACGCGAGCGCCAGGCGTCTCAGCCACGGCGTGTACCGCGGGTGGCTCACTCCGAGCGTTTGAAACATGCTCCATACGCCGTGATAGAGATGCATGCCGAGAAGCACCATCGCGACGATGTAAAAGAGCGACGCCGGCCAGAATTGAAATCCGTAGATGATGTTGTTGTAGACGTTGTGCTGGTCGAAATGGGGGCTCAACACGCGCCATCCAAATGTGAAATGCAGCAAATGGTAGATCACGAAAGCTGCGATAATCGGGCCGCTCCACATCATCGTGCGAGAGGCATAAGTCGAGCCCACGTTCTCTTTAATTTGATACTTCACCGGGCGGGCATCCCACTTCAACTTAGTAAGTTGGATGGACGCGACTATGTGCAGGACCACCGATAGCAACAGGACGATACGTGCCGCCCAGAGCGCCGCCGGAACGGTCCGCAACATCACCGCGTAGTTATTGATCTTTTCCGGCGGGCCAAAGACCTGCAAATTTCCGATGAGATGGCCGACCACGAACCCAAACAGGATGAAGCCCGTTACGGCCATTACCACTTTCTTTCCGATAGTGGATTCGTAGAATCTGAACCCTTGCTTTACCTTTAGATCAACTGCTATTGCGCTCATCCGCGCCCTCTCCCCTGGATCGATGCGGTTAGAAGTTTCATTGTATTCGAAAATCAGCGGTGGGGACTTCTCCCCTTTCCGGGGCCAGTTTTCGAACCAGAAAGGTATTCGAAATAAAATCAAGAGAACCGGTCATGTTGTCCGGCTGCACTTCGATGAGCTCGCAGCCGGCTCTTCGAAGAATCTCGAATACGCCCTTCTGCGGAATCACATGCATCTCCATTTCCAGCTTGTTTTCCCGGTCCCTCAAATAGTCGTCCACTTTGAAAATGTATCCCCGGGCCCGCGTCGGCGCCCGAAAATAGGCGACTCCTCCCGGACGCAGGTGCATGAGCAACCTTTCGAGCAGAGCCACTATCACCGGCGGAGGATTATGTTGCAGAACGATCACCGAAAAGATCAAATCGACAGGCGGCAGGCTGTCAAGGGCAGCCAGGGAGTTCACTAGGATAAACTCGACATTCGTATTTCGCTGATCTTTCAGCCTCCGCGCCGCCAGAGCCATGTGAGGTGCGGAAACATCGCACCCAATCACTTTGCTAAACCTTTGCGCGAGCACTGCCGTCGATCTTCCGGCGCCGCAGCCATAATCGGGACAGGTCCATCCCGGATCCACGGGAATGCCGTTGCGCGCGGCCCAGATGAAGAAACGCTGAACATCGCCCTCTCCGGATCTCCAGAATTCCTCCTGGTGGGCATGGAACTGATCCGGCCGAAATTCGTCACGCGTAACCACGGACCAATGGGGAGCTTCCTCTCCCAGTTTTTTCCACGATCTCTGTACCTGCTCGAGTAATCGATGAAGCGTGGCTTCGCCGGTCTTCACTTCAATCTCCTGCTTGCCGTCCACGTCCAGCGCAAATCGCCTTTTCATCACCAGGTGGTCCGGCGGATTCGAAAATTCTTCGCCCCGGAGCGGCGCGCTTCAAGCTCCTTTATGTTTCGATAGCGCACAACGTGTATTTCACCCGTCCCCAAAACAGCCAGGAAGCGGCAGCGGCAAGGCCTTTGATGGACATGCTCTCAGATACCTGTTGAACCAAAACTTGCCGCCGGGGATCAATTGCCGCTACGTGAAACGGTTTCGTGCCGCCGGAGCAATGCGCGCTTGCGCACGCTGCCGCTAAACTGGTCTGGTGGCGCCGGGGTAAGCTTCCGGTGCAGTACACGATTATATGATAAGGACCGTTATTTTCGATCTCGGTGGAGTGATTGTGCCGCTCGATTTCACCCAGGGCTATACCACTATTTCCAAATTCTGCTCTTATCCGGCGGCGGAAATCCCCCGGCGGCTCGCCTCCACCGACCTGATCGTGCGTTTCGAATCCGGCCAGATTGAGCCGGAAAAGTTCGCAGAAGAGTTGTCGGAACTTCTCGGCTTAAAGAAGATCGGCTACGACACTTTCTGCACCGTCTGGAGCAGCATCTTTCTCCCTCATACTCTCATCCCCGGGGAATTGTTGGACCGGGTTAGGCGGCACCACCGGCTCCTGCTGCTTTCCAATACAAATGCAATCCACTTCGATATGCTGCGCCGGACTTATCCGATCCTGGACCGGTTTGACGAGTTCGTGCTGTCTTACGAAGTGGGTGCAATGAAGCCGTCGCCGCGGATTTACCAGGAGGCTGTAGCGAGAGCCGGTTGCCGTCCCGAAGAATGCTTCTTCACCGACGATGTATTGGCATACGTGGAAGGCGCGCGAAAAGAGGGCATAGACGCGGTGCAATTTGAATCCCAGGAACAGATTGAGCGCGAGTTGAGAAACCGTGGCGTCAGCCTCGACTAAAGCAAAACCGTGTCCAGATGCTCTTCCTGCCACCCTGAGGCAGTGACTTCCGGCGCAGTGGTATCGGAATCGGTCAAGTATTTTACGAGTGCATCCTCGGAACCGTCGAAATAGGACTCTACGAGTTCGGCGACCGCGGCTTTGCGAAGCGCTTCGCGGCTCAATAGCGGCGAATAGACAAATGCGCGTCCGATCTTGCGGCGGGAGACGCCTCCACGTTTAGCCAGACGGTCCAGCACAGTCATTACTGTTGTATAGGCGAGTACCCGGTCTTTCATCAAGGCGTCGCGCACCGTCTTCACGTTCGATTCACCGGTGCTCCAAAGTACCTTCAGGCATTCAAGCTCGAGGGGAGGAGGAATGTCGCGTCGTGGTCCCGGCTTCCGCATGTTCAGTCCTTCCCCAATGCCCGCTGAAGTTTTTGCGCGAACGGCGAGTCCGTGGGCTGCCGGCGCTCCTGAGTAATCGGGGACGCCGTGCCGGGCAACGCAGAGCCGTTAGCGGCAACCGCATCTGTTTTGGGAGCTTTGGCCTGCGGCTGCTCTTCCTCCAGGTAGCGGGCCTTTTTCAGCACCACGCGTTCGAGCGCGGTGCAATAGCCCGTCCAGCAACCATCCAGACGCGCATCCCGATCCACAAACGCGCGCATACACTCCATCTTCGAGTCGAGATTGTCGAGATGGTGCAGCAACAGGGCCTCCGGAAAAAGCGGGACCTTTGGAGATCCGAATTCGAGTTCCCCATGGTGGCTCAGGATCATATGCTCCACTAGTGAACGCAAATCGGGCGGAAAGCCGGGAACCGTTTCAATCTTGCTCGTGAGAGTGCGGAGCCCGATCGCAATGTGTCCCAGAAGCTGCCCTTCGTTGCTGTAGCCGAAGCTCCGCGCATAGGTAAGCTCGGAGATTTTGCCGATGTCGTGCAGGATCGCTCCGGTTAGCAGCAGATCGAGATCGACGTCCGGGTAGTGCGGAGCAACCAGGCGGCAGAGCTTGCACAGCGACAGGACGTGTTCGATCAGGCCCCCCAGATAAGCGTGGTGGATGGATTTCGCCGCCGGGGCCACGCGAAAGCGCGAGGCGATGTCCGCATCGGAAAAAAACGCTTCGAGCAAGGCGCGAAGATGCGGGTTGGCAACACCCGCGATGATCTCTTCGAGCTCCCGAAACATTTCATCTGGATCGCGGCTCGAGCACGGGAAGTAGTCCCGGACATCTATCTCCCGCTCGTCCACCTTGATCATCTTGTGGATGTTGAGCTGAAGCCGGTTCTGGTAGACCTGCGGGACGCCTTTCACCTTCACGAAATCGTCGCGCTCGAAGGTGTGCATGATTTCGGTAACGTTATCCCACATCTTCGCGTCGACTTCGCCGGTTCTGTCGCACAGTTGCAGGGACAGATAGGGCTCACCCGTTTTTTTCTGCCGGATGTCTTTGGTTTGAACCAGAAAGGTAGTAGTGACAACCTGATTTGGTTGAAGCTCCCGCACAAAGGCAGATTTCATGATCTTGGGGTTTACTCTTTCGGCTTCGGAGTGCTCTTGGTGCCCGGAATAGGGATCAGCCACAGCAGGCGCTTCCGCCTCGGCTGGTTCAAAACTTCCTCCTTCGTCACCGTCTCCGGTCTCAGCTCGGCCGGATCCGACCAACTCGTATCCTTGCCGGGCGCCGCGGAGGTGTCCACATAGCCCTCGCGGATTTCCAGGAAAGCCTCCGTTCGCAATCGGGTCAGAAACTCGCGAACGCGAGGCTGGAAGAGCGGCATGTACAACTTTTCCATGATCTCGTTCTCCACTTCCTCAAAGGGCGCCAACCCGGCTTTGTGGTGTTCTTCCACACGCAGAATTAGAAACCCGTTCGGTCTGCGGATCGGATCCGTAACGTAGCCTCGCTCTTTATCCCATACGATGGCTTCGAGTTCTTTATCCAACTGGCCCTTTTCCCAACCGGGCAGCTCGCCCATCTGCGCGGCGGATTCGGCATCAGAGTTGTCCCGGGCCAGTTCGCCGAAGCGCTCACCCTTGCGAGCGCGGGCCACCAGGTCTTTGGCCTTCTTCTCGGCGGCGGCAACACCGGCCGCGTCTTTGCCCTCGGTGGAAACCAGGATCTCCCGGAGGAAGATCCGCTCCTTTCGCACGAACTCGTCCTTATGCTCGTTGTAATACTTCTCGAGATCGCTGCGCGGAATCCGGATCCGGTCTCCCACCTCCTGGCGGATTACACGCTGCGTCATCATGCTGTTTCGAATCTCTGCACGGTAGTCCTCATACGGCATGCCCAGTTGCTGCCGTATGAATTCGTGAAACTTTTCCGGTTGGGCGATCTTCGTTTGCAGTTGCACCTCGGCCAGATACTTACTTACTTCGGCATCGACGTTGATGTCCATCTGCTTGGCTCTTTGAACCAGCAGCATCTGGTCGATACGATCGCGCAGCAGGTCGCGCTCCCGCTCTTGTAACGCTTGTTTCAACTGAGCCCCGTTTACGCCGCGCTGCTTCAGTTCACCTTCCATCTGGCGCCGGGTGCGTTCCAACTCGCTTCGCGTGATGATCTCGCCGTTAACCTTGGCGATGATTTCGTCCACCAGAATCGCATCGGCGGCCGCCGCCGAAGCGGACACCACACCTGTTACCAGCAAGAATCGGAGGAACTTCATATAACTCGATTATCCGATATTTTACTGACGTAGTGAACTCTCCTGCGCATCCAGTTGCAGCAGTTGAGCGCTGAGAAATCCGAGCAAGTGCGAAGGTTCCCCTCCAGGAGTAACCGGAATTCGCAGGACGCCCGCCGGGGTGAACTGCGCCCCTGCCGTCTTCCGGACCAGGTTCATCAGCGCCGCCGCTTGAACCCGTGAATCCTTATGGAACTTGATATTCAACATCCCCTGCCGCCGGTCGATAGATTCGATCCCCATCCGCTGCGCGGTACTCTTGATCAGCGCAAATTCGGCTAGGCGTTTCACCTGCCCGGGCACCGGCCCGTATCAGTCTTCCATTTCCGCCAGCACCTTGGCGGCAGGTCCGCGATCCGGGGTGTCGGCGATCCGTTTATACGCGCGCAGCCG
>CAADGY010000348.1 GCA_900696665.1 uncultured Acidobacteriota bacterium | reverse complement strand
TCCGCAGAGCATCCGCTCTGCTCAGGGCTTTGAAGGAGCATCAGGCGTTGTCTACACAAGCACCGGTCAAAATTGCGCCGGCCGAGGGTAAGCTCGGTGTTTTGATCCCCGGTATTGGCGCGGTATCCACCACATTCATTGCAGGCGTGGAGGCGATCAAGCGAGGGCTGGCTCAGCCGGTGGGTTCACTGACCCAGTTGGCTACCATCCGCCTGGGGAAGCGGACCGACGGGCGAAGCCCGTACATCCGGGACTTCGTGCCGCTGGCGGGTTTGAATGATCTGGTCTTCGGCGGCTGGGACATATACGAGGACACCGCCTATGAGGCGGCGCGGAACGCGGCGGTGCTGGAGACGGCGCTGCTCGATCAGGTGAAGGAACCGCTCAGCGCCCTGAAGCCGATGAAGGCGGTGTTCGAGCAGGAGTATGTGAAGCGGATTTCGGGCCCCAACGTGAAGACGGAGGGGACGAAGTACGACCAGGCGCTGGCGCTGATGGATGATATCCGCAACTTCAAGGCGGAGACCGGCGCGACGCGGCTGGTGATGATCTGGTGCGGGTCCACTGAGGTCTTCCACCGCCATTCCGAAGTGCATCAGACACTGGGCGCGTTTGAAGAGGCGATGAAGCAGAACCATCCCGAGATCGCGCCGAGCCAGATTTATGCTTACGCGGCGCTGATGAGCGGAGTGCCGTTCGCCAATGGCGCGCCGAACCTGACACACGACATCCCGGCTTTGCTGGACACCGCGCGGGAGCGGAACATCCCGATCTGCGGCAAGGACTTCAAGACCGGGCAGACGTTCATGAAGACGTTGCTGGCGCCGGGGCTGAAGTCCAGAATGCTCGGCGTGCATGGCTGGTTTTCCACCAACATCCTGGGCAACCGGGATGGAGAAGTGCTGGAAGATCCGGGCAGTTTCAAGTCAAAGGAAGAGACAAAACTCTCGGTATTGGACCAGATATTGCAGCCGGATTTGTATCCCGATCTGTATTCGAAGCTTTACCATGCAGTGCGAATTAACTACTATCCGCCGCGTGGCGACGCGAAGGAAGGATGGGATAACATTGATATTTTCGGATGGCTAGGCTATCCGATGCAGATCAAGATCGATTTCCTTTGCCGGGATTCGATTTTGGCGGCGCCGCTGGTGTTGGACCTGGTGCTATTCCTGGATCTGGCGCAGCGGGCCGGCATGAAGGGCATTCAGGAGTGGCTGTCGTTTTACTTCAAAGCGCCCATGACGGCGCCGGGCCTGTACCCCGAGCACGACATCTTCATTCAGTTGATGAAGCTGAAGAACACGCTGCGCTGGATGCGGGGCGAGGATCTGATCACGCACCTCGGCCTGGAATATTACGACTAGCGGATGCTGACGCGCGCTTGCTGGCGCGCACTCTACGGAGGAGCTGACAGGCGACGATGAAGATTCTCGTCATCGGCGGCACACTGTTCATTGGCCGGCGATTGGTGCAGACTCTGGCCAAGCAGGGGCACGAGTTGACCGTGCTCCATCGGAGAAACCAGCACGATCTGGGCCGGAAGGTGGCGAACCTGCAGGCGGACCGGAACGACCTGCAGCAGATGCAGGGCGCGCTGAAGGGCAAGTCCTTCGACGTGGTCTACGATTTGGCCTACGACTGGGAGCGCGGCACGACGGCGGAGGCCGTACATGGGGCGGCCTCGATTCTGAATGGCAACGTGGGCCGGTATGTGTTCATGTCGAGCGCGGCGGCTTACGGAGATGGCCTCAACCATCACGAAGGCGACGCCCTGGCTCCGGAAGGGCATCCGAACATCTACATGAGGAATAAGGCCTGCAGCGAGCGGGCCTTGTTCCGTTTGCATCAACGGCACGGGATTCCCGTGGTGACGTTGCGGCCTCCGTTTGTCTATGGGCCGGGAAATCCGATGTACCGCGAGCAGTTCTTCTGGGACCGTTTGCGGGACAAGCGGCCGTTGATCCTCCCGGGCGACGGGCGGCGCTTGATGCAGTTTGTCTATGTGAATGATCTGGTGGAGGCGTGTGTGCGGGTGCTGAATGCGCCGAACGTGTGCGGGCACGCCTTCAACATCGCGAATCCGAGGCCGCTGACGCAGTTGGAGGTGGTGGAAGCCTTCGCGGAAGCGGCGGGCAAGCCGGGCGAAGTGGTGAGGGTGCCGCGGGAGCGGATCGTCCGCGCGGGTGGTCATCCCATGGGGCCCCAGTTGTACTTCGGCGTTTACTTCGACGTGCCGCCGATCACGACGATCATCAGCAAAGCGCAGCGGGTTCTGGGCTTCAAGCCCACCAGTTTCTCCGATGGATTGAAGGAGACCTACCGGTGGTACCTGCGGCACTTCAAGCGCGTTCCCCAGGACTACCGCTTCGAAGATAGTCTGCTGGGGCAGGCGCGCCTAGCGAGCTGAGGCGGGCGCGTACACCCTGGCCTGGGTGGTTCGATTTGGGGAACCGGCAGGGGCTGCCCTTCGTTGTCTTTGATAGGGAGACGCCCGAAGGGAGGCCACCATGTTCTGCACGGCTTGCGGCCATGAGATGAAAGACGGCGACCGGTTCTGCGCATCCTGCGGACAGGGGGATGCCAAGGCCGCGCCGCCCGTTGAGGAACCGGCCAGGCGGCCGCTGATGCGGGCGATGCGGGAGAAGAAGATTGCGGGCGTGTGCGCGGGAATTGCCCGGCAGTATGGCTGGGACGTAACGCTGGTGCGCGTGGCGTTCCTGTTTGGAATCGTGCTCCACGGGGTGGGTCTGCTCGCCTACATCATTGGGTGGATTGCGATGCCGCGCGATGACGAGCAGATGGTGGTGGCGCGTTAGCCGCGCTTTTCCCAGGGCTTCGGGGCCGCGCCGGTGTCGCGGAATTGGACGCGGTCGTAGAGGTGCTTCTCGTTGGTGGTGCCGAGCGACTGGTTGTAGAGGCTGGTGAGGCCGAGTTCCTCGCGGAGGTCCTCGACGAAGTTGTGGAGACCCTTGAGATGCTCGGCGAGCGCGGGAGTCTTGCGCCCGCTCTCGGTCATGAAGATCATCTGGTAGCCGAGATTGGTGAGCACGGCGACCTCTTCGCCGATGGCAAGGCCGGTGTCGATGAACTCGGGCTTGCCATCCGAGGCCTCGCGGGCCAGTGCGGCGAATCCGCCTTTCCGGATCAGGGCGCCGGCGGCTTTGGAGTCCACCTGATAGCCCCTGGAACGGAGCTGGTCCATCTGTTCGCTGAAGGAAAGCACACGAGTTTTTTCACGCTTGAAGAACATAGGGCCTCTGCGGGGGTAATCTTTTCCATTATAGAGGGCGCGGGGGCCGGCACGATACACTGGTCACTGTTATGACCAAGACTGTCGCCGGCCTCGAAGTCCGGCCTGCATTCATTCCTCC
>CAADGY010000347.1 GCA_900696665.1 uncultured Acidobacteriota bacterium | reverse complement strand
CGCGCAGGATTAGTCGCTCGCTGGACAGCAGAGCGTCGATTTCCCGCGGCACAGATTTGTCCGCGCTCTCAGTCTCCACCCCTCTGTTGTCTCAGAGCTTACAGGCCAAGCGCACCTGAACTTCGGAGTTCAGGGTTATTGCGTAAGTGGCCGGAAACGGGAGTGATCCAATGAGCGCGGCGGCGGTTCACCTGCAGCAGTCCACGATTCGGCAGTACACCCGGCAGCGGCCGAGGAAGCGGCGAAGCATAAGCACGGGCACGTGGCATATCTGGAAGCGCTGCTGGGAGTGGAAGTGGAGGAAGGCTTTGACCCGTCACTTGCCATTTTGCTCAGCCAAAGCAAGGAAATAGGACCCAGAATAACCGGTCTTGGCGTATAGCCGAGTTGTGCCGCTTCGAGGAAATGATCCGTGGCGGTATTCCGGGTGAGAGTGAATTGTTGATCGCTCTCAATCTCCGGAACAAGATAGTGATAGTTTGTATCGAACCACTTCGTCATCTCCAGCGCCTGAGTTTGCTGGCCGCCCGCAAGGCCGCGGGCCATGAGGAAGTAAAGGTCCAGATCGCTATCCGGTTCCAGCTCCCGAAAGCGTTTCGGAATGAGATCGAACAAGACGGCGGTATCGAGTACGTGATCGTAGAAAGAAAAATCTCCTGTGGGTATTTGTTCGATCCCGGCGTCCGCCTGAAGCTGCCAATTCGAGCGGCGGATATCCGAAGCGGCCGCCAGCAAGTTCTCGCCGGAGGACTTGCCGCTCCAGTACGCTTCAACAGCCTTTTTTAGTTCGCGATTTGCGCCGATGCGCGGGAACCCCAGATTTGTGGCTGTTGCCAATGCCGTTCAGCTCCTCTCGAGTTGTTCCGGAGGATCGAACGCACGAAAAACCAGGAAGCAAAGCGGCTGGCCCGACGGCCGGAGCAAACAAGCTTGCCGGACTATAAGCCGGTTTCTGTACCCTTGCGGGCGGTAACCATTCCTCTGGGCCGGCCGTTACCGGACGGCTCAAGCGACCTACCCGAGAGTCTGGCGGAGCGGGCCGCTCCTCCTCTCCCATTTGGTCTTGCTCCGCGTGGGGTTTACCCTGCCGGACGGATCCCTCCGCCCGCGGTGCGCTCTTACCGCACCTTTTCACCCTTACCTGCCGAGACAGGCGGTGTATTTTCTGTGGCACTTTCCGTGAAATCCGCTTTGAGCGAATCTCCCCGGCCGTTAGCCGGCACGCCGCCCTGTGGAGACCGGACTTTCCTCCCGTTCAAAACGGGCGGTTACCCATCCGGCAAGCTTAGCTTGCGTATATTATCTCATGATCTTGAAATGATCCCGCGAAATCTGCATCCAATCTTCCGTAAAACGCAAAGCTGTCTTCGCCGGTCTCGGCGGGGCTTCGATACATTTTTTCCGGATGTGGGAAGTGCTCCGCTTTGCGGGGCCGATGTGCATTTTCGACATTGTACGTTGTGAATTGGTAGAACAGTATATGAGCTTTGGTTAAGCCGTACATCAAGCAGTACAGATAGAGTGGTTGCGACCAGTTGATGAGGAGGAGTTCGGATCATGTTCCAACGCTACCTGAAACTACTTGTACTCTTCACCAGCCTGTGTGCGCTCGTTTTTGCCCAGGGCCTGCAAACGAACGCATCAAAGGACGATTGGGAAGAGATCAATTTTGAATTCAATTCGGCGATACTTTCTGACGGATATCCCAGCCTGTTGCGATTAGCAGAGTTGTTGCAGCAGAACCCAGGTTACAAAGTCAGGCTCGTCGGAAATGCCGACTGGATCGGCGGGAACCGGTACAACCAGAAATTAGGAGCTTCACGGGCTGAAGAAGTGAAGCGGTTTCTGGTGAAATATGGCGCGAGTGCCGGCCAGGTGGAAACGGCCACCCAGGGGGAGGAATCTCCGAAAGTGCCCAACCGCACTAAAGAGGGCCGCTTTATGAACCGCCGGGTGGAAGTAAATGTTTTTGACGACCAGGGGCGCCGGGTTGCGGCCGGAGGGATCAAAGAAGCCATAGATGTGATTCCGGATTGGGCCAAGAAGCAGCAGGAATGTTGCGAAGAGATCCTGAAACGGCTCGACCGCCTGGATGAGATCGTCAGCATGCTGAAGGATCTCGGTGGTGTTCGCGCCGACCTGGAGAAGTTGCGGAAGGAACACGACGACCTGCGCCAGCAAGTCGCCGGATTGCCCAAACCCCTGACGCGTGACGAAACGACGCAGGTTGCCCGTACCGCCACGGCGGAAGAGATCGAAAAGGCCCGCATGCCGCGCTTCTCGCTTTCCCGCTTGAATTTCGGTGTGGATGATAACCGCGACCTCACCTTCACCGGTATGGGCCGCTACTTCGCGCCGTTTAAAGACCGGTTCGCGGTGCAGGCCCAGGGCGAATACATGTATTTCCGCGATCGCCAGGAGGGTCAGTTCGACATCGGTCTCGTTAATCGTATCCACACGCGGGCGCAGGCCGGCATGTTTGCCAGCTTCAAGCACGTCACGCTGCGTGAGATGCAGTCCGGTGGAACTCTGGGCCAGGCCTCCTTCACGTTGGATTATCTGTTCAGCCAGGGCCGTGCTGGTGTTTTCGCGTCCAAGGGCTTCATGAACGACGCGATCATCAACCGTGTGGCTCTCACCCGAAACGTGTTCGAGGAAACCTACCTGAGCACCGTGGACCAGTATGGCGCGAGTACGACTCTGGGCCTGTTCGGCGAGAATTACGTCGAGGGCAATCTCGGCTGGCTGAACAGCCGCGGACATGGGAATCGCGTTGGCGGCACCGCCAGGTTCATATTCCCGATCAGCGACCGTTTCGCCTTCACGCTTGAGGGCGGCATGAACGAAACGCTGCTGGCTCGCGGCAACGCCGGGCGTGTAGTGGCCGGCTTCCAGTTCGGCAACTTCATTCGCCCGAAAGACTACCTGGGCGTGGATCATGCCGTCCCGGCGGACGTTCCGCGCATCCGGTATGAAATGCTCACTCGCCGCGTTCGCACCGGCAATGACCCACCCGTGGCCGACGCGGGGGCAGACCAGATTGGCGTGCCGGCAGGACCCATCCGGCTGGACGCATCCGGTTCATTCGATCCGGAAGAAGACCCGATTACTTTTCAGTGGTCGCAGGTTGCCGGCCCGGCCGTTACTCTGTCGGGCATGAGTTCGGCCGTAGCTACGTTCACCGCACAGGAAGGGCAGAGCTATGCGTTTCGCGTTACCGTCAAGGACGACAAGGGAGCGCAGAGCATCGACCGGGTGAGCGTGATCACGCGTAGTGCGCCTCAAGTGCAGATCGCACGCTTTGCGGCTAACCCGGCTGCCATCGACGCAGGCCAGACTTCGACCATTGAGTGGCGCGTATTGAACGCCACGGAAGTCAGCATTACCAACCTGGGCCGCGTAGATGCAAACGCCGGAACCTCCACTGTTTCTCCCGCGGATACGACGGAGTATCGTCTTACCGCGAAAAACGACACCAGCGAGGTGAGTGAGACCATCACCATCACGGTCCGCCGTCCGGAAGCCCGGTTCCAGACCTGTACGGCACAGCCCATGAACATCATGCAGGGCGAATCGGCTACGCTCTTCTGGGCGACACAGGCAGCCGACACCGTGTCCATTAGTGGGTTGGGTAATGTAGAGGCAACCGGCACGCGCGTGGTGAGTCCCACCGAAAGTACCACTTATATCTTCACGGCTCGGAATCGTTACGGCGAAACCACGTGCACGGTAAATGTTCAGGTGACGGAAGGCCAGCGCCCGCGCATCCTCAGCTTTGTGGCCAACCCGGCTGAAATCACCGCCGGCGGCACGTCGGCCTTGTCCTGGTCTGTGGAGAACGCGACCGAGGTGACCATCGATGGCATCGGTACCGTTGAAAACAGCGGCAGCCGGGACGTACAGCCGCAGCAGACGACCACTTACACGCTTCGCGCCCGCAACAACACGGGTGAAGTTACCACCACAGCGACCGTAACGGTGATGCCGGGGCCCGCGCAGCCACCCACTCTTGCCTCGTGTCTCGCCACTCCGTCAACGATCACTACACCGGGCGCACCCGTATCGCTAAGCTGGGTTGCCCAGAATGCGACCGGCATCGCCATCTCTCCGGGAGGCGGAGCTCCCCCGCTGGCCGGCCCATTCACGGTGAATCCGCAGCAAACCACGACCTACACGATCACGGCCACCGGCGGTGCTGGAACCACTCCAGCTACCTGCCAGGTGACGGTGACGGTACAGAGTCAGGCTCCGGTGCCGGATATCGCCGGTCCGGACGTGATCGAGACAATTTACAGGGAGACGACACTCGACGCCAGAGGGTCTACCGATCCGAATGACCTGCCTCTGACCTATATCTGGGAACCCCTGGGGACGGGAGTTGCCATACTCGACCAGGGTCAACCTGTAACTCGTATTCAAGTTGGCGGCCTCTTTGGCGATTACCCCATCCGCCTAACGGTGCGCAACAGCGCCGGACAGAGCGCCACAACCACAGTCACAGTACGTTTCAAGAGCAGTACTGTCCTTTGACGAGGAAACTCAAGGGGTGGCAGCCGCCGCCCCTGGTTTCGAAAGGCGGGTTGGCGTGAATGCGCCGCCCGCTTTTTTTATGTGGGTTCGATGCCGGGAAGAGGAATTTTGAAGCGGCCGGCAAAGACGTCGCCGAACGCCTCGAGAAGTTCCGCATGGATGTGGCCGTTGCTGGCGGCGACGTTTGCACCGCACAGCGCAGGTGCGCCGCCACGCATATCGGAGCATTTCCCGCCGGCCTCAGTGACGATGACGATTCCCGCCGCCATATCCCAGGGTTTCAGCCCGAACTCCCAAAACGCTTCCAGCCGCCCACATGCCACGTAGGCGAAGTCGAGCGCAGCCGAGCCACCACGGCGCACTCCGTGACTTGCCATCGCAATCTGGTGATAGAAATGGACGTTGATATTCAGATGGCGCTTGTAGCTGGGAAACCCCGTAGCAACGAGGCTTTGGGCAAGATGCCGGACGCTCGAAACACGGATACGCCGGTTGTTGAGATAGGCGCCCGTGCCCTGCTCGCCGGCAAATAATTCCTGGTGGATGGGGTCGTAAATGACACCCGCTATTAATTCGCCATTCCGTTCGAGCGCCATCGTCACGTTGAATACGGGATACCCGTGAGCGAAATTCGTGGTGCCATCCAGCGGGTCGACGTACCAACAGTATTCCGAGTGAGTCTGGTGGCCGCCGCCTTCCTCGGCGACTATCGAATGTGCCGGGAAGTGAGAACGGAGGCGTTCCACAACCAGTTTTTCGGACGCCCTGTCGGCTTCGGTCACCAGGTCGGCTTCGCCTTTTAATTCGAAAGCGGGCCGGCGCTCAAAGTAATGGGAGAGCAGGGAACCGGCTTCACGAGCGATTTCAATCGCGGTTTCCAGGAAAGATGCCATGTTAAGGAGTTATTGGACGGCCAGACCCAGCAGGGGAGGCTCTCATGATCCAGAGCATCAATTCTCAAACAAATACTTGATATCGTGTTTGAAAATAAACAGATTAGGGCCGTCGGTGCGTGTCAGGCGGATGAACGCAGCGTCGTAGTATTCGATTGTCCCCGACACCTCCTCGTTATTACTCATCTTTACAGTCACCGGCACTTTTTTGTCGATCAGGAATTTTAGATACCGGATTTCTTCCAACGTCTGCTCGGGCGGACGTGGTTTCGTTCTGGATTTGCTATTGGGTCTATCGCTTCTTTCGGCCACCGGCGGTGGGCTCCTCAGAATCCTCATAATAGCCGCTGCGCGTCTGCACCCGCAAATCGGGGCGGTTGACTTTCACCTGCACGCGGTGAAACCCATCCTGCGCCGGAGGCACATTCTTCGGGTAGTATCCGATCAGATACTGTGTTCTGAGATCTCGCAGAATCTCGGAAAACGCACGGTCGACCTGTTCTCCAAGCTCGGGGGTAAACACACGTCCACCAGTGGAAGAAGCGAGACCCGCCAAGGCATTTTCACCCCCGATGTTTCGTCCCACGTCGCTCTTGATCGGCATGACGAGAATGCCGTAAAGCGCAGCCTCAGCGCGATGGGCGGATGCGAGCGCCGCGTGAAAATCCTTGCGGCTCGTGGTGTCACCGCCGTCGGTGACAACCACGATCACGCGCCGTCCGTCCCTTCCTTCGAGATCGCGGGAAGCCAGGTAGATGGCATCGTAGAGGGAGGTGCCGGCTTCACCCTTCAGTCCCTTCATGCGCTCTTCCAGCCTGGCGAGTCTGCGCGTGAAAGCGGATTGAAGACTGACCTGATAGTTGAACGTGTAGAGTGCGGCGGAGTCCTCCGGATGGCCCTCCGCCAGCAGGGCTTTCAGAAACCGCTTGGCCGATTCCAGTTCGTAGCCGAGATCGATGGCGGTGGACCCGCTGGTGTCGATCAGCAGCGCCACGGAGAGGGGTTGCTCGGTCTGCCGCTCAAACAGTTCGACTTTCTGTGGAACGTCCGTATCAATCACGGTGAAGTCGTCCCTGTCAAGACCCGCAATCAGTTCGCCTGCTGTGTTTTTCACGGTAACGAGAAGCCGCACAAGGCGAACGTCCACGGCAAAGACGGGACGTTCTTGTGACAGCAGCAGTGCCGGCGCCGTCAGCATTGCCAAAGTAATCGAAGCCGTCACCCACTCATTACCGATTCGTCCCACTCGCCTTCCACCCACACCTCTCCGTCTGCGAAGTGTTCTTTCTTCCAGATTGGAACCAGTTTTTTTAACCGGTTGATGCCTTCGAGAGCTGCTTCGAAGGCGGGCTTGCGATGGGGCGCCGTCACGATGATGGCCACGCTCGTTTCACCGATCTCCATGCGGCCCAGGCGGTGAACCATGGCGATCCGGCCGATCGGGAAGGCTGCGGCGATCTCGCGCCCCACGCCGGCCATAACCTTGATTGCCATGGGTTCATAGCACTCGTAATCCAGGTACTTCGTGGGCCGGCCCTTGGTGTTGTTGCGGACTACGCCCTCGAAGGTTACCACTGCGCCGTCTTCACCGCGCAGCAAGCGGCTGGCGAGCGCGCATACGTCGATGGGCCGGCGCGTGAGCGCGAAGAAATGGCCGGCTTCGTCGTTGGAGATCTCCTGCGTGTATTCCCCGCTTCCGCCGCTGACGGGCGGCAGGAACGCAACCTCGTCTCCCTCGGTTATCACCGTCCTGCGTCCGGCGAATTGTTGATTGCGCGCGATAAGAATGCTAGATGACAACTCACCGATGCGCGGGAATGCACGGGCGTAATGGCTGAAGACATCCTCGAGAATGACCGCGTCGATATCCAACTCTTCCTCGGAACGGCCGGTAATGTCTTTCAACATGCCGAAAAACAGCACTTTGATTCGCACAACCGCCATACTAACAGACTGAGTTTTCG
>CAADGY010000346.1 GCA_900696665.1 uncultured Acidobacteriota bacterium | reverse complement strand
ACACGTAAGGCGTGTCGCCGCGCGCTTCCATCGCGGCATCCGAAAAAGCGAGCGCGGCCTCGGTCTCCCCGCAGCGTCCCAGCGCCACCGCCTTGGCGGCCAGCAACTCGGCTTCGTTGGGGAATCGCTCCAGCGCCTTGTCCGCCCAAAGTCCGGCTTCGCGGAATTCGCCCAGCTCGATCAACATGCGGACCTGGCCGGTCCAGGCCGCGGCCTGTTGCGGATTGAACTCGAGCACCTTCGAGTAGAGGCGCAGGGCGGACTCAAAACTCCCGTTCTGAAACGCCGCTTCGGCCTCGGCGAAATAACGCGCCCCGTCCTTGACCAGTTCCCCGGGCTGGCCGCGCGATTGGTCCTCGTGCTCGTCACCGAACTCCAGATTGACAAATCGGCTCATGCAAGGTTGAACCGCCACCGTCAGACGTCGCCGGCTCGACCGCTTTATAGCCACAACCGATGCACGAAACCAGCGGTTTTGTGCCGGAAAACGGGAAATGGGTCAGGGAGTAACGGATGCCGATTTCCGCACGTCGTAACAGAACAGCGTCTCGTTGTAGCGAAGGTAAAGCCGGCCGTTGGAAATCACTGGATGCGTCCACACGTCGCTTTTGCGTTCGGGCACGAGCTTGAAGCGGCCTTTCACTTCGAAGCGGTCCGCTCGCGGTTCGAGCAGCACAACTTCACCTTGTTCGCTCAGACAGTAAAGCCGCTGGTCCGCGTACAGCATTGACCCTTTGGCAAAATCGTTGAGCTGATACCGGGTTGCGCCGGTGCGGGCATCAACGCTCAACCACGTTCTCGCTTTGTCATACATCGCGCCGTAGAGTGCTCCGTCCACATACACGATGCCGCCCTGGCAGGCGTCAAGTTGTGTGCTCCAAAGCGATTCGAGTTCAAGGCGCGGCCCGCTGGCGCGAAGGTGATACAGCCGGCCGCCCTCGCCATGCGGTGCCGTCACGAAAATGCTGTCACCCACCAGCACCGGCGTCATGGCGATGACCGAGTAGCGAGTCCGCATCGGGCGCGTCCAGAGCAGTTGGCCGGTGTCCGCGTCCACGCCAAATACATGCCGGAGCGAACAATTCACTATCTGACGCCGCCCGCCAACTGTCACAAGAATGGGTGAAGCATAGCTGGCGTTGTCCACTTCACCGAATGGTTCGGACAGCCGTTCGTGGGCCGGCAGCCTGCTTTCACCCAAGCGCAACGGTTCGCTGGCCCAGACCGTTTCGCCCGTCTTCTTGTCCAGCGCGGCCATGAGACCCTTGCTGCCGCCGGCGGTCACAATCACGCGCGCGCCATCCACGAGCAGGTTTTCGCTCCAGCCCCAGTGAATGACTTTGCCGTCAAAGCGTTCCACCACGTTCACCGACCAAAGTTCCTTGCCGGTGTCGGCGTCGAGGCAGGCAAGGCGGCCATGCGCGTTCAAATGGTAGAGCCGTCCTTCGCTGTAGGTGCAACTCGCCCGCGCACCGGGGTAAGGACTTTTCCACGAGCGGCCGTTTCTCGCCTGCCAAACGGGTTGGCCTTCAAGATCAAGTGCGAAGATGTGCAACTCTTCCCCCACATCGCCGGCCAGGAAAATGCGTTGACCCACGACGATGGGCGCCGAGTAACCGCGACCGAGGTTCGTGCTGGTCCAAACCAACGGCGGTCCGCCCTCGGGCCATTGTTGGAGCAATCCGGTTTCATCGCACACGCCGTCGCGCCGCGGCCCGCGCCATTGCGGCCAGTCGGCGGCGAACAATTCGGCCACAGGCGATAACAGCAAAACGAGCGGACAGATCCACTTGGGAAAAATCATGCGCTGTAATTTGTCGCGACAAGCGGAGAAGTCAACCGGGCACATTTGATACCGCCCGGGCATTTACAAAGACGATTACTCACATTGGAGCGAGTATCTTTCGGCGCAGCCATGGCTGTCACCACATTGAACAACCGACGTGTTGACGCGGTGCATGATTCTCCCTCTCCCAGCGGGAGAGGGCTGGGGTGGGGCAGAGTGGTTCGAGGCCCGATGCCCGCAGACTCGGCAATGTTTTCCCGTCATTCGCAGTCTTCAAGCTCAGGCAGTGATTTTGCTTGTCGCACGGCTGTCCCCTCACCCTTGTTCCCTCTCCCGCTGGGAGAGGGCCGGCGGAGGACTGGTGGAACCCCTGTCCCTGTGGCGCAAAGTCATATCATCTTGTATTGGTGAAATATCGCGCCTCGAAACTTTGGACCTACATTACGATCGTATCTCGGGGGCAATTTGCTTTGCGCCATTGCGAATGTGGTATTGTGCGGCGCGGTTGAATTGGCTAGCGTCATTTCAGGGTTATGATGGGCCATTGGAAAAAATTCCTGCCGCTGCTGATTGGGCTTGTCGCACTGGTCAGTCTCGCGCTGTGGTGGGCGAGCGGAACGGGCGAGGGCCTCAAGCTCCGCATTCCCGGCACGGACGCCGCACCCGGTGGCGAAAGCGGCGGCGCCAATCCTGTGCTCGCGGGGAAACTCATCGCCGGCACCGCCAAACCTGCCGATCTTCCCGGCGACTGGCCTCAGTTCCGCGGACCGAATCGGGATGGAATCTCAACGGATCCGGCGAGGATCTCCCGCGACTGGACCACTTCTCCCCCGCGTGAACTTTGGTCGCTGGAAGCCGGCGAAGGCTACGCGGGTGTGGCGATTCGCGAGGGCCGCGTTTATCTGCTCGACTACGACCGCGACGCGAAACAAAGCGCACTGCGCTGTCTGTCGCTGGGCGATGGCAAGGAAATCTGGCGCTTCAGTTATCCGCTCACCATCAAGCGCAACCATGGCATGACCCGCACCGTTCCGGTCGTGACGGACAAGTTCGTCGTTGCGCTGGATTCCAAGGGACACGTGCTGTGCCTGGACGCCGCCAGCGGCGAACTCAAGTGGAGCGTGAGCCTCGTGCGCGAGTTCGGGGCAACCATCCCCGAATGGTATGTCGGTCAATGTCCAATGGTGGATGGCGACAAGGTCATCCTCGCCCCCGGCGGCAAGGACGCGCTGTTGCTGGCGGTGGAACTCGCCACCGGCAAACCGCTCTGGCAGACGCCCAATCCGCGCGGCTGGAAAATGACTCATTCCTCCATCATGCCGATGGAGTTTGCGGGGCGGCGGCTTTATGTCTATTGCGCCAGCGGAGGCGTGGTGGGAGTGGACGCGAAGGAGGGCACGCTGCTCTGGGAGACGCCCGATTGGAAGATCAGCATTGCCACCGTGCCTTCGCCCATCCCGCTGCCCGACGGCAGGATCTTCTTCACCGGTGGCTACAACGCCGGAAGCCTGATGCTTCAACTGGAGGAGGAGAATGGAAAGCTCGTGCCGAAAACGATTTTCAAACTTGCCGCCAGTGTCTTCGGCGCCACGCAACACACGCCGATTTT
>CAADGY010000345.1 GCA_900696665.1 uncultured Acidobacteriota bacterium | reverse complement strand
GGAACTTGGCCATCGGGAGTACTTCATCATGTACAAGCATCAGGACACGCCCTCACTGGCGGCGGGTTGCCGGGCGTGAACCGATGGAGCGAGGAGGTACTTTCAACTTAACACCGCAAGTGCGTGGTGAATCCACCTCCCTGAAGCCCGACGTTGCTGAAGGTCACTCCGGCCAGACGCCGTCCACGATCGGGCGGCCATCGAGTTTCTTGGGTTCGAGAACCACGTGTTTGATCCGAAGTCGTTTCCAGGTGTAAGTGATGTGAACCTGACCGTTGCTGGTCTGAATTACAGCGGGGTACGAGAAACCGCTTGGGGCGTCCGGATCGTTTTCCAGGACCGCGGCCGCGAGCCATTGGCGACCGTCCGGTGACACTGCCACGTTAAGCGGGCTGCGGCCTTTGGCGGAATGGTTATAGACCAGGAGGTGTCGCCCGTCTTGAAGCGTCACCGCATCAGTCCCGGAACTCGGGTTGGGCAACGCCATCAAGGTCATCTTGCCCCAGGTCTGACCTTGGTCCTCGGACCAGATTTCAAAGGTTTTTCCCTGACGCGTGCGGCCCAGCGCCTGGAGCTTTCCGCCGGGATGGATAAGGATGCTCGGCTGGATTGCACCCAGTTCCCGGCCATCGTTGAGCGGCGGCGTGGCCGTCCAGGTCTGGCCAAGATCGCGGCTGCGCTCGAAATGGACTCGCCAGCCGTCATGTTCGGTGCTGGTTGGACTCAGCAAGTCGCCGTTGGGCAACTGAACGGGTTTGTTCTTGATGGGGCCAAGAATGCCGTCCGGGAGCCGGCGCGGCGCGGACCAGGTTTTGCCCGCGTCATCGGAGGTCATCACCATGCCCCACCAGGTGCTGGGACTCGGGCCGACCTTGTAGAAGAGCAGGAGCGGGCCGGTCTTGGGTTGGAACAAGACCGGATTCCAGGTGGGATGGCGCTTGGTGGACGACTCGACACCATTGGCAACCTCGACCGGAGGAGTCCAACCGCCCTCGTGCCACCGCGAAACCCAGATGCCCACGTCGGGATGGCGTTCGTGGGTGCCGCCGAACCAGGCCGCAACAAGGCCGGCTTTGGTTTCAACAATGGTCGAGGCATGGCATTGCGGGAAAGGGGCCGTTTCGTAAATAAACTCGGATTTGACCAGAGCCGGAGACGTTTGGGCGGTTGTGGACATTGTCAGCGACAACAACATGATGAATCCGAGGGTGGAGGTAATTGGTTTCATGAGCTTGTGGTTTGAGTGCAGTTCAACGGGCTACCGACGGTGGGGTCAGCCATTCCAGTGAATCGAGAATTGCGCGCACGCGTTGGCGCTCCGGTGGGAGGAAACGGGCCAAAGGTTCAGCCACGAAATCATCGCAAATGCCCATCAACGCCAGGGAACACTTGATGCCTTTGATCACGGCCGAAGCGTGGCGGCCGACCTTGTAAATCTGACCCAACTGGACGACGCGCTGCTGCAATTCGCCGACGCGGGCGGCGTCGCCGCGCACCGCCGCCTCGTAAAGTTGAACGAACAGGCTGGGGCAGAGATGCGCCCCGCCGTTCACTCCGCCATGTCCTCCACAGCGGATCGCATCGGCCAGCAGATGCTCGGGGCCGACCAGCACCGACCAATCCGTCCGGGCGCGCGACAACTTCACAAGTTTCTGGAAGTAGTCGAAGTCCCCGCCGCTATCCTTGACGCCGATGATCTTTTCCTCGTCCCGCAGCCGGGCGATGGTGTCGAGTTCGAACGGCGTCTTGGTCATCATTGGCATGTTGTAGAGGAACAACGGCAAGGGCAGTTCGCGGACGAGGTGCTGGGTGTATTCCAGCAGTTCCGGCTGGCCGGCGGGAAAATAGTAGGGCGCGGAAGTCACGCAAGCCTGCACTCCGGCATCAGCGGCGTGGCGGGCGATCTCGATGGACTCGACGAACGACGTATCCGTGATGCCGACAAGGACGGGGATGCGCTGGCGCACCTGCCGGCAGGCGCGGGTGATCAATTCGCGGCGCAGGCGGTGGCTCAGACTGGGCGCTTCGCCAGTCGTGCCGAGCACAAACAGGCCGTGGACGCCGCCGGCCAGAAGATGTTCGATGAGCCGCTCCAGACCTGCGAGGTCCAGCGTGTCGCGGTCAAGGAGCGGCGTGACCATCGGCGGTACGATGCCGCGCAACGGACGCGGCAGTCTTGAAGAGTTGGTTACCCGTTCATTCTGCGGGACTTGGTCCAATGTGGTCATGGCTGATGCGGTCAGAGTTTGTTGGCTGACGTCGCGATAGTGGACTTAACCAGCGCTTGGATGCAAGCGCCGGTCAATTGCGCGCATCTCACTTTCTTGCGAACGGGTCTGCCTGTCTGTGGGCAAGTGGTGGGCTTGAAAGCTGGACAGGCGACTCACCAGCCGCCCAGCCCCCCTCAGCGGCTCGCAAGCCGCCGCTCCGGCAGGTCAGTGGACTTGCAAAAATCGAGAGGCGACTCGGTCAATCATGCTCCCAGTCAATTGAAGTGCTGGAAGATGCTGCAGGTGCATTTCTCGCGGATGGCGTTGAGCGAGTAGTGACCCCCGGCCGGGCAATTCGGCTTGTGTTCAAGGTAGCCTTGCTCGCCGAACAGGTCCGCTTCCGTCGGCACCACCTCGGGTGGCTGGCGATGATCCAGCGCCCAAGCCAGTTTGGCCCCGTCAATGTTCTTGCGGTTGACGGCGCAGGCTTGCTGCTGCGAGCGGGTGAGGGCGTGTTTGAGGCTCGGGATGGCAATGGTCGCCAGCAGGCCGATGATGGCCACGACGATCATGATTTCGATCAGCGTGAAGGCGGAGCGTTTTGTCTTCATGGTTGTTGCGCAGTGTGGATAATGGATGACTTTGGAAGCCGGGATCTCGTCTGCACGATCACCCGTTTCCCCACCCGGAGTAAAACCACGCCGCGCCGGGAAAGTTGCGCCCGGTGCCGCCGCGGTCAGAAATCCAGCGAGCGCCGGAATTGCTTCTTCTCACTCTGGCGGGACTTGTCGGCCAGGATGCGCTCCTTGGCGCGGCGGGAGCGTTTGCGTTTCTGCCGGCGGATTTTCTCGATGCGCGCGCGTTCGGCTTCCACGTAACCCCGCTTTTGTTCCTCGATCTTGTCGAGGAGCAGTCGCCGGGCGAGGAAGCGGTTCATCGCCTGATAGCGGGTCGTCTGGCACTTTACCCGCAGGCCGGTGGGACGATGCAACAGCATGACGCAGGAGGAACTCTTGTTCACTTTCTGCCCGCCCGCGCCGCCGGAACGCACGAAGCTCTCTTCGATGTCCGCTTCGCTGACGCCCAGCGCGGCCATGCGTTGCTCGAGCTGGGTCAGCTTGTCGGGAGTTGGCAAAAACGAACTCACCGGCACAGGGTGGACATTCTGGGATGGAAAAGCAAACCGGTCCTCACGGTCGCGAGACGAAAGGATTGCCCTTGAGATAAAAGCGCAAATGTCGCTTCGCCCAATGGCCGGCGTAATCCACACCGACGCGCGGGCGTTTGACGATCACCATCTCTTCACCATGGTCCGGCGCGGCGATGTAAAAATCGTCGCTGAGGAGGTCGTGATGGTTGAGTCGTCGGTCTATGCGCATGGCGCGGCAGAGCAGGCCTGGTCCTTGCGTGCGGCCCTCCAGGTTCTTCAGCGGTTGCAGGGCGCGCAACAAGACCGCGGAGGCGTGGCCTGCGCGCTCGGTGACCACGTTCATGCAGTAATACATGCCGTAAATGAAGTAGACGTATGCATGGCCGGGCGGCCCGAACATGGCCTGGTTGCGCGGAGTCATTCCCCGGGCCGAATGGGCGGCGCGGTCGTGCGGGCCCAGGTAGGCTTCCGTCTCCACGATTCTGCCAATGCGCTCAATCCCGTCGCAATGGTGCACCAGCCACTTGCCCAGCAACTCGCGGGCGACCACGATTGTGTCCCGGTCGTAAAAGGAGCGCGGCAACTTTTGCATGGGTGCAGGATACCGAAAACGTGCCGGCGATAACACCAGGCTTGTCAACCGCAGCCGCTTGCAAGTGCAGCGTCGGATTTGGAGCAATCCGGATGAGGCCTGGACCTGATCCCAGCGCGCAATTGATCGAAGTTGCACGCATCTCGCCCGCATTCCACGGTTGGAGAAAGCGCATCTCACTTTCTTGCATCCAGGCCTGCCGGCAAGCGGACGCGTGGACGGTGTGGGCGCTGGAGAGGCGGCTTACCAGCCGCCTGGCCGGTGGGGCGGTTGGTAAGCCGACTCGTTGGCAGACGGGCGGACTTCCAATAAACCTGGATGCGCGTTGGAGAAAAAAGTTTAGAATTGGGATTGCATTTCTGGCCCGAGCCGTCATGCTCCACCCGGTCTGTTCGATAGCTTGTCACTTTCAGGACATGGTGAATCCTCAGATGAACGCT
>CAADGY010000344.1 GCA_900696665.1 uncultured Acidobacteriota bacterium | reverse complement strand
CTCGCACTGGACATCCTTGCCCGCCTGGATCGCCAGCAGACTGATGATCGTGTGCCAGTGGTCCGGCGTCGAAATCATGACCGCGTCAATATCCTTGCGTGCGAGCACTTCGCGAAAGTCCTTGGTCCCGAAACAGTCCTCATTCTTGTAATGAGCGTTGATGGTTTCCGTGGCGCGGAACAACCGCTTCGCGTCCACGTCGCACGCGGCCACCACCTGCGCGTCCGGGTGTCGCAGATAGGGCCCGAGATTCCAGTTGACCCCGTGATCGCCGGTGCCGATGAACCCGACCGTGATGCGGTTGTTCGGCGGCGTGGCACCGCCCAGACCGAGGACGGACGAGGGCACGATTTGCGGGGCAACGACCGCGACGCCAGCGGCGGCGGCCCTTTGAAGAAAGCTGCGGCGGGACCATTGACCGGCAGCAGCCCGTTTGGCGCGCTTAGTCATGACGGCAGGGTAGGAGTGCCAACCAGTTCTTTGCAAGCCGGGTATTGAGCCATGAGGAACTCATCGTGCTCCGTTCCCTCGCAAAGGAGCGGGGTTTCTGTGCCGCGAACGAGAGCTGCTGTTCGGCTTGGCTGAACCTCTCGAACGGACTGAAGGCTGAACTCCAGCGAAGCCGCTCGACAAAACAAGGGAGACTGTTGACCCGGGATTAAGATGGCCCGGAATCCGGTCTGCAAGTTCGGCAGTCTGCAAATTCGGCATTGCGTTTCGCACCCCCTGCGGGCATTTTGCAGGCCGGTTCGGGGCGTAGCGTAGCCTGGCTAGCGCGCTTGTTTCGGGTACAAGAGGTCGTGAGTTCGAATCTCACCGCCCCGACCATGTTTACAAGAATCTAAATCCGCCCCAGTTCCTCTTTCCCTTTGCTTTCCCCTTTTCGCTTGGCCGCCGATTGGCAAATCCGCCATGCTCCGGCTCATTCCATCATGAACAAACATCTGCTGACCTGGCTCGGGTGCCTGGCGCTTCTCGCCAACGCGCCGGCTCAACCGCGGCCCAACGTGCTCGTGATCATCACCGACGATCAACGCTGGGACGCCCTGGGCGTCGTGCAACGCGAACTGGGCGAACGCGCCCTTTTTCCCTGGTTCAAGACGCCACATCTGGACCGCCTGGCCGCCGAAGGCGCGCGATTTGCAAACACCTTTGTCACTACATCGCTCTGTTCACCGGGGCGCGCGACGATGTTGAGCGGGCGCTACGCACGCAGCCACAAGGTGCTGAACAATTTCACTGAATACCCAAACGACCTGCCCGGTTATCCCCGGCGTCTGAAGGAGTCTGGTTACGAAACCGCCTATATCGGCAAGTGGCACATGGGCGAGGACAACGACGAGCAGCGGCCGGGCTTCGATTACTGGATGAGCCATCGCGGGCAGGGCAATTACTTCGACAACGAATTCAATCTGAACGGGACGCGACGGAAGATTGCCGGGTATTACACAACGGTCATCACGGATTACACGGTGGACTGGCTCAAGCGGCAGCACGAGAAGCCGTGGCTGTTGATCGTGGGCCAGAAGGCTCCGCACGGCGGCCCTATCGAGCCAGAGCCGCGCTATGAGCATGCCTTGGACGAGTTTCCCGTGAAGAAGCCCGGCAATTTCCTCGACTACCGCGCCGCGGACGGCAAGCCGGCCTGGCTGGAGGAAAGCCTGCCGACGTGGCACGGCACGGGTGGCCCGCTCTACGGCCAGAAGGAATACGGCAAGTTCGTCCGCGCCTACCTGGCCACCCTCCTTTCCGTGGATGAAAGTGTGGGCCGCATCTACGCCGCGCTGCGGGAAACCGGCCAGTTGGACCACACGCTCATCGTCTTCACGTCCGACAACGGATTCGTCCTCGGCGAACACGGGCGCGTGGACAAGCGGACCATGTACGAGGACAGCATCCGTGTCCCCTTGCTGGTGCGTTATCCGCCACTGGCCAAACCCGGCACGGTGATTCAGCCGATGATCCTCAATCATGATCTGGCTCCCAGCATTCTCGAAATCTGTGGGGCCAAGCCATTGCGCGGAATCACTGGCCGTTCCTGGAGACCGCTATTGCAAGGCAAACGGGTCGCGTGGCGCGACTCCTTTCTCTACGAATACAATTATGAAAAGCAGTTTCCCTACACGCCCAACGTCCGCGGGGTGCGCACGCCGGATTGGAAATTGATCCGTTATCCGAACGGCGACGCCACACCGGATCGGTTCACCGCGGAGCTTTACCATCTGGCCAGCGACCCGCTCGAAATGCGCAATCTTATCAATGACCCGGCGGCTGCGGCGATGCGCAAGAAACTGGAGCGCGAACTGGAAAAATTGTCGCGTCAGGCAGGCCGCGACGACATGCCGGTTTACGAGGGGATTGTGAACGTGCTGCCGAAATACTGAGGCTCGGCGCGCAAGAATTCCGGGACTCCGGCCGACAGCTCCTGTCCTGTTCGCAAGGGACTCTTTCCACGCCCGATCATTTGCTCCGATGGAGTGACTGAACAGCACCTGAGATGACTGGCCCTGCACCTCCGTGCGATCTGCGAGTTGGCTGCCCAATGACCGAGAGGTTGGGTTGCAGGGAAGAAAACGCGCGGGCAGACTTCCTCATGCGCGCACGGCCTTGTCCGGGTAACATTCCAACCCGCGGTTGGTGTGCCATTTCATTGGCACTGGCATTTTCGCTGGCAGCGCTGGCGGCCGACAAGCCCGCGCGGATCAATCTGGCAAGTCAGTTTCAGCAACTCGGCTACGAGGAGGTCGAATTGCGGCGTTCGGGCGAGAATCGGCTCTATCTCTTTGGCCGATTGAATGGGCGCAAACTGAGTGTGCTCGTGGACTCGGGATGGTCTTTCACCACCGTGAGCACAAATGCGGCGAGTCACCTGAAGCTTGCACACAGACTCGATTTACCGCCCGGCGACCCTTTTCCCGGCTCGAATCCGCCCGGAGCGGTCGTTGTGCTGGAGCGCCTGCGGTTGGGGCGCATCGAGTTCACGAACCAACCGGCGCTGGTGCAGGATCTGGTTTTCAATGGTCAGCCCGCGCCGTTCCAAATCGTGGTGGGGTGTGATTTCCTGATTCGCAACTCCGCCGTGGTGGATTGTTCGAACCGTCGTCTCTACACACGGCAAAAGGACTTGTCCCACTCACAACGGTCACAGTTGGAAACGGAACTTCGGCGAGGCGGATTCGTGCCTCTCGACCTCAAGCGCACCGCTCCCCTGGCGCTGATTGCGGCCGCGCAACTGAACGGGAAACTCGCGAATTTGTTGGTGGACACGGGCGGGGTCTGGAGTTGTCTCGATGCCGGTGTCGCTACCTCGCTGGGTTTGCAATTGTTGCCCACGCCACGCCGCATCACCGGGGCCGGTGCGACCGGCCAACGCGGTTTCGCGGTGGCCGGTGTGCGAACCATGGAGGTAGGTGGCGCAACCTTCCGAAACGTGAACTTCGCGGTCATGGAACTGGGAGACTGGGGACTG
>CAADGY010000343.1 GCA_900696665.1 uncultured Acidobacteriota bacterium | reverse complement strand
GGTAGGCTACCAGCTTCACTTCCGCGCGGTCGAGAGCCTCGCGGACTTCCGGAGCGGTCAAGGCATGAAGCTCGCGTTCGCGACTCTCTTTCAGGCGTGTGCGTGCTTCCATCAGTTCCGGGCCGCAGCGTCCCGGATGGCACATGAACTCCGTCAATCCATCGGGTAGTTTAAGGATCAGTTGCACAACCTCCTCAACTCCAACATGCCCTGTAATCTGAAATCCGGCGAAATGATCGGTCGTCCTGCACCCGTGCGCCTTGAGAGTTCGATGAAAGCGCCCGCGAACGATGCCCAGGCACCGGCTGGTAAGCCGGACAGAGAGCGGCGGCCTGGCGGCGGCGCCATTCAGAGGAAAATCGAAGGGCCGGCGCACCCATGGAATTCCAAATTCGCGCGAGACCTTCGCCACCGCGTTCAAAACAGGCGGAAACAGGTGCGTATGTTTGTGCGTGTCGAGATGCGTCGGCCTGATACCGGCACCGGTAATTCGCAGCACCTGCGCGCGCAGCTCCTCGAAAGGCCGCAGTTGCCCGGTGACGATGGCGCGCAGCATCCCGCTGACCGAGCCCGGCAGTCGCCGGTTTGGGTCGATCACCGATGCGCCGCTCACCAGAACCAGGTGACAACCGACATCGAGCGCCGGGTTTTCGCCGGCGAGACGAACGGCGTCTTCGAACGCGCGGCCGTTAGCCATGAGGGTAGTGGCCGTGAGGATGCCGCGGCGGTGTGCCTCGACGATCCCTTCGTTGACATCGCGTGTGAATCCGAAGTCGTCGGCATTGACCACCAGGCGTTTCAAAACAGGCTCAACCTGATATGCAGAAATTTTCGCGGATTCGCCCGGAAATCCTGTAATAACCCGTTCAACTCACGTGTGGCGCCATTTACGGATTCATATAACTGTGGGTTCACCAGCAACTGGCCCAACGTGCCCTGACCCGCGTTCAACCGTTCCAGCATGTTGTCCACACGCGTGATGGTGCCGGCAATACGATCGTGCAGTTCGTCGCTCTTCAGGAATTTACCCGCGGAGCCCCTACCCGCGTTCAGATCGCTGAGCAGAGAGCGCGCCTCGCCGACCGTTTGCCTTGCCTCTTCATAAAGCGCCGGATCTTTCAGGAACCGCCCGGCCGTACCTTCGCCCCGCTGGAGCCCTTCGATCAACGAATCCAGACGCGCAAGAGAATTCCGGACATCGCGGTATAGCGCATCGTCGTAAATCAGTTTTCCTATCGTTCCACGATCGCTCGCGAGGGCAGCGGAGATTTTCTGCCCCTCGGCTACAATGCTTACCAGCCGATCGTAAAATTCGTCGTCGACGATCAGCTTGCCGATGCTGCCTTTTCCTGCTTCGATGACAGCTACGATTTTATCCACCCGCTCCAGAATCCCCCGGAGTGCAGTCAACAGCGAATATCCCTGTTGCACCACTTCGTCGAACTCGCGTGTATCCAGGCTTCCGATCGTGCCGCCCGGCTTGACGATTTCGGCGCTCTGCCCCTTCTTGATGTTGATAAACTTCGTGCCAAGCACGTTCTCCGCGCTGATGGAGGCTAGCGAATCCACCGGGATCTGTGAAAGCAGATCCTGCCGGACTTTCAGATCGAGCCGGATCACTTTATTCGGATCTGTCGAACCGGTTAAGGAAATCTTGCCGACGCTGCCCACCGGTATTCCGTTCAGACGGACGATGGCGCCTTCCGTCAACGCGGCGGAATCGTTCAGGAACGTGTACAAAGTAGCCTCACTGGCGAAGATATCTTTCGATCCGGTAAGAAGAAACACCAAAGTAGCCACGATGATCATGGCTACAAGCGCCAGTAAACCGACTCGAAGCTGCGCCCATCCTACTTTCCTCGCTGAAGGCATAATCAGATTTCGCGCTTGACGAATTTAGAGACGTAAGGGTCCGCGGACGCTTCCAATTGCTGCTGGTCTCCCACGAACGTAAGACGTCCCTGCCGAAGCACCAGGAACCGCGTCTTCAAGGTATCACTATGCCCGTTACCCGTGACAGGCTCCACCTGGCCATTGCGGGGATTATACCGGAAGTTCGCCAGCAGATGCCCATCCTGATAACGCTGTGTAACCAACACAGTAGTGGTTTTCTTCACATCTCTCTCTTTTATGATGAGCGTCACGATCGTATTCGCGGTGATCGGGTCGAGTCCCGCCGTGGGCGAATCGTAGAGCACCAGCGGGGGCTCCGTTACGATGGCTCGCGCGATGCCGACACGCCGCCTCATGCCACCGGATAGCTCACTTGGGAATTTGTCCAACGTGTGGGCCAGCTCCACAAAGCGCAGAGACTCCTCGACAAGCTCCCGGATCTCGCGTTTTTTCCGCTTGGCGGCTCTTTGGTTGACCAGGGGATAGGCGACATTTTCCTCGATCGTCAAAGAGTCGAACAGAGCACCCTCCTGGAACAGCACACCGGTCTTTGCCCGCAGGTCGAACAGCTCCTGTTCGTCGAGTTCCGTGATGTCGGTGCCGAACAGGAATACCCGCCCCGCACTGGGCTTTATCAAGCCGATCGCTGTTTTTAGCAGAACAGTCTTGCCGCTTCCCGCGGCGCCCAGGATGACACAGGTGTCGCCTCTGCGCATCTCAAAACTGATGCCGTCCAGCACCGGGATTTCGTCAAAGGTCACGGTAACGTTCTCGAACCGAAGTATGGATTGCTCGGGCATTCGGCCTACAGATTCACGAACACGCGCGTGATAAAGAAAGTCACTACGAACACCCAGACCGAAGCCACCACCACGGCTTGCGTGGTCGCCCGTCCGACGCCTTGCGTTCCTCCACTGGTCCGCATGCCGTAAAAGCAACCGACAAGGGCGATAATGATGGCAAACACCAGGGGCTTCAACAATCCTTGTGCGATGTCGTTGTATTCAATGGCGCGCCAGGCCGTGTTCCAGTATTCACCTGCTGTGGTCAGGCTCAGCAATGGAACGGCCACGACATAGCCTCCAACCAGGCCGACAAAATCCGCGACGATCGTCAGCAGGGGCAGGACCACAGCCGTCGCAATCAGCCTCGGTTTAACGAGCTTCTGGATCGGATCGGTACCAAGCGCGCGCATGGCATCGATCTGCTCGGTGACCTTCATGGATCCGAGTTCGCTCGCCATCCCCGAGGCGTTCCGCCCGGCGACAACCACCGCGGTAAGAACCGGACCCAACTCGCGGACAAGGGAAATGGATACGATCATGCCCACCTGCCCCGTAGCTCCATACTGCGAAAGTGCGCGTGACATCTGGAGGGCCATCACGGCGCCGCTGAAGAAGCCGGTCAGCAGCACAATGGGCAGACTGCCGACCCCGATGATGTCCATTTGGAGAACGATGTCGTCGTAGTAGTGTGGGCGGCGAACGATGTTCCGGATTGCCCTGCCCGCGAGCGAATAGAAATCCTGGAGCGCAAGGACAGGCGGTTTCAGGATGTCGAGCAAACCGAAATGATCCTCGTAACTTCGATGCTACCATACGAACTGAAATGAAAGGCTTAACCGATATTCCGGGAATTCGGGTAGGCCACAGCTCCGATTACGATGCGCTCACCGGGTGCACCGTCATTCTGTGTGAAGACGGCGCCGTCGCAGGGTACGACATCCGGGGCGGGGCGACCGGAACCGAAGAGTTCGAAGTGATGAGCCCGCTGCACGTCACCGATCGCATCCATGCATTGGTGTTTGCCGGCGGCAGCGCCTTCGGGCTGGAAGCGGCCTCCGGAGTGCGGCGCTACCTGGAGCAGAAGGGCATCGGATACACTACACGCGCCGCGAAAGTGCCTTTGGTGCCCTGCGCCATCCTCTACGATCTGGCGATTGGAAAAGCCGGCGTTCGGCCGACTCGCGAAATGGGGGAAGCGGCGGCGGCCGCGGCGCACACCGGAGTGGTAGAGGAGGGCGCCGTCGGCGCTGGCACGGGAGCGACCGCGGGCAAGATTTTTGGAATCGCGCGCGCCATGAAATCCGGGCTCGGAACCTTTACTGTCGCATTGGGTGGCAGCCACGCAGGCGTTCTCATCTCCAGCCTGGCGGTAGTGAACGCCTATGGTGACGTCATCGAGCCGCACACAGGCAAGTTGCTGGCGGGAACCAGAGCATCGGAGGAGAGTCTGGAACTGATGGGTACCGCCGCGGCGATGAAGGCCGTACGGCAGGCCCCCGCGCCTCACGAAAACACAACCCTGGCCGTGATTGCGACGAACGCGCGGCTGAGCAAGGTACAGGCTACTCGCCTGGCACAGTTGGCAAGCGTGGGGATAGCGCGGACCATTTCTCCGGTCTGGACCTCCTATGACGGCGACCTCATCGTCGCCCTTTCCACCGGCACGCGGGAGGCCGATGTAAATGCGCTGGGAGTGGCGGCCGCGGAAGCGGTAGCCGAGTCCGTACAACGTGCCGTGAGATTATCGCCCGGCTTGGGGGGACTGCCCGGACTTGCGCCCACACGCCCCGGGCTTCGTTAACGAAGTTTCATGAGCAGAGCGGAGCCGTGCGACAATAGACATAGCAGCCATGGCAGACCGTCGCCAGTCACGCCGTTTGACCGTGGGCCTTGTGGTGGTGAGTGCGGCCATTGGGATCGCCGTTTGGCTCACCGCCAGCCGCCTCAACCATCTCGGCCGGCAACTCAAAGACGCCGAAACGCGAGCCAGCAATGTGGAAAAGCAGTTGGCCCGTTACTCGGAGGAAGTGACCGATGCCATACAGCGAGCCGAGGTGGCCAAAAAACGCGAGGCGGAGGCAGAGTCCGCGGCCAGTGCGGCGGAACAAGACAGAGCGGCCGCTCAATTACGGGCCGATCAGGCGCAGGAGGCGGCGCACGAAGCTCGGCAACGGGCAATGACCGCACACCTGCGTGCCGAAGCCGCCGCGGCAGCAGAGCAGCAGACACGCTCTGAGTTGGAGACCATTCGCAAGCGGCGAGAAGACGAATTGAACCGCATGCAGGAGGCGCTCAACCGCATCGCGCCAACGCGCCGCACCCCGGCCGGCATGGTGATGGAACTTGCCGACGACTCATTCCACTTCGATTTCGATAAAGCCAGCCTGCGGCCGGAAAATCGCGAAGTCCTCAGCCGCATCGCGGGCGTGCTGCTGGCTTCCGAAGGGTACCGGCTGTTCGTGTACGGACACACAGACGATGTCGGGACGCGTGAATACAATCAGAATTTGTCCGAGCGCAGAGCGCAAACGATCCGTGACTACCTGGTGCAGGCTGGAATTCCGTCCGAGATCATCACCACACAGGGATTTGGGAAATCCAGTCCAGCCGTGAAAGCCACCAGTTCGGACGCCCGGGCCAAGAACCGCCGCGTTGAGTTAGGCATCGTCGACACGATCATCAACTACCAGGGGCAAGTGCCCCCTCCCAAGGGCTGAACCTCACATTTCCGATAGCGCCGCCACCAGCGCCCCCTTTGCCGTCGCGCCCAGAGGGTCCGCTGCAAGCCGGATCTCGGAAAGGGGAATGGGGAAACCGGCTTCACGGAGGGCCGCTTCAAACCGGTCACGGAAGCCGTTAGGCATCGCCGTACCGCCAGCAAGCACCAGTGGAATGGGCTTGCCGAATTCCGGAAGCCCGCGCACATTTGCAAACGTCTCTTTCAGAGCGGAGGCGAGCGACCGGATCATGTCGTCATAGTACACACTGAGTACTCGCTGCACCTTGTCCTTCATGTGTCCGTTGTTGAGGGACAACGATTCCTCTTTGAGTATCCGGATCCGGTTCGCACGCTCCCCCGTCACCGAGGCCGCACTCGTATCAATAAAATCGCCGGCTTTGGGAAGGCTGAAACTGGTGATGGGCACCGACAGGTACGACAGGCAGACATTGCACAACCCCCCTCCGCAACTGATTCCGATGCCTGTGAAGTTCGACGCTTCGAGTTCAGAGTAAACGACAGCAAGGCCTTCATTCAGGCTCCGCGCTTCAAATCCCAGACCCTCGAGCTCCTGCCGGAGCGCGGCTTCGTGGTACGTGAGATTCTCTTCGGCGCCAGCCGGCGCAGCCGGGACGGTGAAGTACAATTTCCGGTGCTTGTCGGATTTACCGGTCATGGAGCTCACGATCTCACGGATAAGCCGCAAACCATCCGGCTCGCTGGGATTCAGAAATCCGCGATCCATCGGACGGCTGATCTCGGATTTCAGCAGGTCCGCGAACCGCTGGCTCGCATCGCCGTGCACAAACAGCACGGAACCGTCTGCGGTGTAAGGGATCTGCTCCTTACGAAGAACGTCTTCGGTGATTTTCGAAAACGGAATTCGCACGAACGCATTCAATTGCGATGAAAAATGGAACTCCTTCTCCACGTGCCGAGCCACTACGATGCGGCTTGTGCCGATATCCAGACCAATCGGGGCAGCTTCGCCTTCAGTTTGCTTCATTGCTGGTTTCCTCCTGGACGCCCAGTCTCCGGAGCGCCGAGATCTTTTCCTGATACTGTCTTTGGAGTGCTTTTCGATATTCCGCGGCCGGCACTCCCCGGGCAGCGGCGGATTGGCGCAGCAGTTCCTCGCCCGCGGCGAGTCCGCGCCACAGGGAACGGCCGGTGGAGCGAAGGAATGTCGCGTCATACGTGAACCCGAATGTGGCGATGCTGGGGAGCGCGAGCGCATAATTGTCGGGCAGGCCCATGGCGGCGAAGGGAAAGTTCGCAGCCCAATCCGTGTGATAGCCGATTCGCATGTTGGCGGGGTTCACCGAAACCTGGGCGTGCGTCACGCAGTTCTCAACTGCAATCCCATATTGCGAGCGCAGCATGGCGGCCAGCATGCGCCCAGCATGAATCTGCGCCGGATTTACGGCCGGCTGTTCACCCACCTGGGTCTCCGCTTCGAAAGAAACTCCAATAAAGCTGGAGTTCAAATTCAGATAAATGTACTTCGCGTCAGCCCATATGGAGTGTCCCGCATGGTTGGCGACATCGGTCTCGGGAACGATTCTGAACGTGCGTCCAAACCGGTCGATCAGAAAGTTGTAGGAGCGCCTGGCGCGAACATACCCGAGCAAGGATTCACCAATGCGCTGTAATGCTCCGTTCCGCCCCTCTTCAAACTCCAATTGCATACTCTCGCTCGTGTGGAAGACAATGCCCGCCGGGTCTGTCTTTGTGCGGGCGGCGATGCGGTTGGGATACTCGCGGTCGAAGATCTGGTACGAGCGCTTGTGCGTGGCGGCAAGGAACGCATTTTCGATACGAAGGCCGTTGCTGTACATCTCATGCTCCGCGCCGCGCTCGACCAGCCAAACAGTGGGTGGATCGTAGTTGCTCACCCGTGGGAATATAGCTGATGTCCGCGGCTCGGCGGAGAGAACAGCAGGATTCCTATCGATGAGGAGCGGAATCATTACAACCGCTACCAGGAGCGCGCGCAACCCCCGGTTCGAAGCGGGACCATCGCCGACATCGCTTGCCTTCGTGGCACTGCGCAGAAAGCGCAAGCGCCTGACGGGATCGTCGATCAGCGCCGCCTGAAATTCGAGTCTTCGGACACCCCGTACATGCGGGCACCGGTCCATATAGGCTCTAGTGAACCTGGAGGGATATTTCTCTCAGGGAGTGCGGGAGTGTGCGGTGACGGCTACACTGTCTGTCCAGCCGTTTCCGTGGACGGCGCGGGGAGAAGGTAACGCTCTTTGGGCATCAGCAGCCAGGCAATCAGATAGGCGATGAAGCCCACTCCCGTAAAAATGGCAAGCGTCAACCAGAAAATGCGAAGGAACGTAACGTCCACACCGATGTAGCGGGCAAAGCCCGCGCAAACCCCTCCGATCTTCCTGCCTTCCAGCGGAATGCTCAATCTCTGGGAGGCAGCCGGCGAAGATGGAGTCTGCTTCGTAGTGGCTGTGCCGCACTGATGGCAAAACCGGCAGGTGTCGTCAAGTTCGGTACCGCAGTGTGTGCAGAACATGCTCGTACTCCCTATGAGGGAATACGGCGCGACGGGAGAAATGTTCCAGGAATCGGAATCTAGTGGCCTTCGGACTCCAAAAATCGTTCGGCCTCCATGGCAGCCATGCACCCGGCCCCGGAGGCTGTAATGGCCTGCCGGTAGACGCGGTCTTCCACATCTCCGGCATGAAAGACACCCGTAACACTCGTGCGGGCATTTCCACGAGATTTAATGTAGCCGCCTTCGTCCAGCTCGATCTGGCCCTTAAAAGCAGCGGTGTTCGGAATATGGCCGATGGCCACAAACAGACCATCCACTTCCCGTTCCGACAGTTCACCAGTCTGGACATTCCGGAGTTTTACGCCGGTAACATACCCTTTTTCAATGTCATAGATGTCCTCCACAACCGAGTTGAGGACGAATCGAATTTTCGGATTGGCGCGTGCGCGGTCCAGCATAATCTTGGACGCACGGAATTCGTCGCGCCGGTGGACCAAAGCCACTTCACGCCCAAAGCGTGTGAGAAACGTAGCCTCCTCCATGGCCGAGTCGCCGCCGCCCACAACCATAATCTGCTTGTCGCGATAGAAGAATCCATCACAGGTAGCGCACGAACTGACGCCATGGCCTATCAGCTTTTGCTCCGATTCGAGTCCGAGCCAGCGGGCCGAAGCGCCCGAGGCGATGATCAGCGTACGAGTTTCGAGCCACTCACCCTCTATGTTCAACCGGAAGGGCCGCTTGGAAAGGTCCGCTTCGATCACGGAGCCATGCACGTACTCGGCGCCGAAATTCTGCGCCTGTTTTTTCATATTCTCGACGAGGTCGGGCCCGTTGACTCCCTCGGGGAAACCCGGGAAATTCTCGACGAGCGTGGTGAGCGAGAGTTGCCCGCCAGGCTCATGGCCCGCGATGACCAGCGGCTTCAGATTGGCGCGAGCGGTATAAATAGCAGCAGTATTTCCGGCACAGCCGGATCCGACGATAACGACGTTTCGCATAGTGAGAGCCTGAACGTTTCGGCCAAACCCTCATGCTATCACGCCCCCAATTTCGCACCTGCGCTGCGGATCAGTTTGGGACCGGCTGCTGCCATCTGGCGGGCGGCTTGCGGTGCGAACACCGAGCACGATTGAGCCAGTTGTTGCAGGTCCCCTCCTTCTTCCACCACCATTTCATGTTCGATCCAATTCGATAATGGAATGCTCCGGAAGAACAACCGCTCCTGCACCACCATCGACTTCCGGTTCAGAAAGAGAGACTTGCTCTCCCGGACATAGTGCCTCTCCTCGACCCGGAACTCCTCGAGTAACTGATCGAGCGCGCGCCGTTGAGCAGCCTCTTCGGCGGCCTTAACCCGCTCTTCCACAATCCGTTCTTGCTGCGTGACGGAAGCGCGCAGATCGGCTGATGCCGCGCGCTCCTTAGCCAAAGCCACCTCCATGCGTGCTTGCATAACACAGAACGCGAGCAGCGCAGAACCAGTGGCTACAAATATCGGGAGGAAAATCCACAGGAAGCTTGCCATAATCCCGATGGTCTATCGGATGGTTCCGGCAGGAACATTAGCTACCCCCGATCGTTTTCATGGCTTTGTGGTATGTCTCGGGTTTTCGGGCGTCTATGCAATAAGGAGCTGTGGCACATTAAGCTGGATCAAAGAAAGAGAATAAATGCCGGCGGATGACGGACGTAAACGCGTAGTGATCGAAGGAGTTAGCCCGGAAATCGACGGAGGGCGCTTTCCTGTCAAAAGAACCGTTGGCGAGAGTGTAACGGTTGAGGCCGACATCTTTACCGACGGTCACGACGCCCTCGCTGCGGTTCTCCTCTATAAGAACGAAGGAGACGAAACCTGGACTGAAGTCCCGATGTCCTTCCTGTTGAATGACAGATGGAGCGCGCAGTTCCAGGTGGATAAGGTCGGGAGGTACCACTATACCCTTCAAGCCTGGGTGGACACGTTTCAAACCTGGAGGCGTGATATGGTCAAACGCATTCGTGCCGCAACTGACGCGGATGTGGATTACCTGGTGGGTGTCCAGTTGGTGGAAGATGCCGCCGGCAGGGCCACCTTACCGGACCGGAACCGTCTTCAAAGATGGGCTGAAGCCCTTCGCACAAGCAGCCGCGCCGCCGCGCTCGACGAGGAGATGTCCCTGTTAATGGCCCGCTATCCGGACCGCCGGTTTCAGGCCAACTATCCCAAGGAACTTCCGGTGACGGTGGATCGCGAACGGGCGCGCTACAGCGCATGGTACGAATTCTTTCCTCGCTCGGTTTCACCGGAACCGGGACGGCACGGCACGCTAAGGGACGCCACGGCGCACCTGTCCTACGTCCGCGACATGGGTTTCGATATAGTCTATTTTCCTCCGATTCATCCTATCGGGAAGACACACCGGAAAGGCAAGAACAATTCTGTTATCGCCGAGCCGGATGACGTGGGGAGCCCGTGGGCCATCGGAGCGGACGAGGGCGGTCATAAGTCCATCCATCCGGAGCTAGGAACCATCGGCGATTTTCGCAAGCTGATGGCGGAAGCGAAGCGGCTGGGCCTCGAGGTTGCACTCGACATCGCTTTTCAATGCTCGCCGGATCATCCCTACGTCAAGGAACACCCGAGCTGGTTTCGCCAGAGGCCAGACGGCACTGTACAGTACGCCGAGAACCCACCCAAGAAATACCAGGACATCTATCCTTTCGATTTCGAAACGCCGGACTGGCGCGGGCTTTGGAATGAGTTGAAGAGCGTGTTCTTGTTTTGGATCGGTGAGGGCGTCCGCACTTTCCGTGTCGACAATCCGCACACCAAGCCGTACGCTTTCTGGGAGTGGGTGATTGGCGAAGTCAAGAACGCGCATCCCGATGTGATCTTTCTTTCGGAGGCTTTCACCCGGCCCAAGGTGATGTATGCTCTGGCGAAGCTCGGCTTCACGCAGTCTTACACCTATTTCGCGTGGCGGAATACGAAGTGGGAGTTGGAGCGCTATTTCACAGAGCTCACGAAGACACAGGTGCGCGAGTTCCTCCGGCCGAATCTATGGCCTAACACGCCCGATATTCTCACCGAATATCTTCAGTTTGGGGGGCGGCCGGCCGCGGTCATCAGGCTGGTGCTGGCCGCTACGCTGGGCGCAAGCTACGGGATCTACGGACCTGCCTTCGAGCTGTTCGAAAACCGCCCGCGCGAGTCCGGAAGTGAAGAATACTTCGATTCGGAAAAGTACCAGCTCCGGCACTGGAACTTGAATCGCCCGGACAGCCTGTACGACTTCATTGCGCGTGTGAACTCGATCCGGCGGGACAATCCTGCCCTGCACCGCGACTGGAGCCTCCGCTTCCATCGGACGGACAATGAAAACATTATCTGCTACAGCAAACGGACAGAGGACTCCAGCAACACTGTTCTGGTGGCGGTGAATTTGGATCCGCACCATACGCAATCCGGCTGGATTGAACTCGATCCGGAGGAGATTCCGCCGGAAACCCACAGGCCATACCAGGTGCACGACCTGCTGAGTGAGGCGCGTTATCTGTGGCAGGGCCAGCGGAACTACGTTGAGCTGAATCCAAAGATTGTGCCCGCGCACATTTTTACCATCCGGCGGCGAATTCGCACGGAGCGGGATTTCGACTATTACATGTAAGCATCGCTATGACGAGAAGAACACAACAACTAGAGGAAGGCGAGGCACTCTGGTACAAAGACGCCATCATATATGAGTTACACGTACGGGCCTTCAAGGATTCGAGCGGCGACGGAGCGGGAGATTTTCGCGGCCTGACCGAGAAGCTCGACTACCTTCAGGACCTGGGAATAACGGCTATATGGCTGCTGCCTTTCTGCCCGTCGCCCTGGCGGGATGATGGTTACGATATTTCCGATTACACGGACGTACATCCCGCCTACGGGACGCTGCGGGACTTCCAGCACTTTCTGGACGCGGCGCATGCGCGCGGGCTCCGTGTAATCACCGAGTTGGTCGTAAACCATACTTCCGACCAGCACGCGTGGTTTCAACGCGCGAGAAAGTCGCCGCCGGGCAGCAAGTGGCGCGACTTCTACGTTTGGAGCGATACGCCGGAAAAGTACAAAGAAGCCCGCATCATCTTTAAGGATTTCGAGACGTCAAACTGGACCTGGGACCCGGTGGCCCAGGCCTACTTCTGGCACCGGTTCTATTCGCATCAGCCCGACCTGAACTATGACAGCCCTCACGTCCGCAAAGCCGTCATTGAGGCGATGGAGTTCTGGTTCGATATGGGAGTGGACGGACTGCGGCTGGATGCGGTGCCCTATTTGTACGAACGGGAAGGAACAAACTGCGAAAACCTGCCGGAGACGCACCAGTTTTTGAAGGAGCTCCGGGCGCACATCGACTCGAAGTACTCGGACAAATTGCTGCTTGCTGAAGCAAATCAGTGGCCGGAAGACTCGGTGGCCTATTTCGGTGACGGCGACGAATGCCACATGGCGTTTCATTTTCCGTTGATGCCCCGCATGTTCATGGCACAGCGGATGGAAGAAAGCTTCCCGATCATTGACATCCTGGATCTTACGCCGCCTATCCCGGACAATGCGCAGTGGGCCCTATTTTTGCGCAATCATGACGAACTGACCCTGGAGATGGTGACGGATGAAGAACGCGACTACATGTATCGCGTCTACGCGACCGACCCGCAGGCACGGATCAACCTTGGAATCCGGCGCCGCCTGGCCCCGCTGCTAGAAAACAGCAGGCGGCGTATCGAACTGATGAAAGGCCTGCTGTTCTCCCTGCCCGGCACGCCCGTTATCTATTACGGCGATGAGATCGGAATGGGTGATAACGTCTACCAGGGCGACCGGAACGGCGTTCGCACACCCATGCAGTGGAATCCGGATCGCAACGCGGGCTTCTCCACGGCCAATCCGCAGCAGCTTTATCTTCCGCTCGTCATCGATCCCGAGTATCACTATGAATCCGTGAATGTGGAGACACAGCAGAACAACCCGTATTCCCTGCTCTGGTGGATAAAAAGCATGATTGCGCAGCGGAAGCGCTGGAAAGCGTTATCACGAGGCGCCATTGAGTTCCTGAACCCGGACAATCGCAGGGTTCTGGCATTCGTTCGCTGCTACCAGGATGAACGTATTCTGGTTGTGGCGAACCTGTCGCGTTTCCCCCAGCCGGTCGAACTGGATCTGTCGAAGTTTGAAGGCCAGGTACCGGTTGAGGTGTTCGGAATGGTGGAATTCCCACAGATCCGGGATTCCGGTTACCTGATCACGCTCGCACCCCAGGCTTTCTACTGGTTCCATCTCGAACCCGCCAGGCCCGATCGCGAATCACTGGAATCGGTCAGCGACCCTTCCCGGTTACCGTTGATGATGGTGAAATCTTTCCGTCACGCGCTAGACAGTTCCGGACGGCAGGTTCTGAGGCGCTTGCTTCCCTCGTTTCTCCCCACCCGGCGTTGGTTCCGGAGCAAGGCCCGAAAAATCCGTTCGCTCGATATCGTCGATGCCATTCCGTTCGACCATACCGGCGCCACGTTTGTGCTCATCCGGGTCGAGTACAATTCGGGCGACCCGGAGTTGTATGTGGTGCCACTTTCCATCGCCACGGGGAAAGACCGCGACGACATATTGAAGAACAATCCCGCTATTGTGGTGGCCAGGCTCCAGGACAACTTAGGTGAGGAGGGCGTTCTGTATGGCTCATTCCGCAGTAAGGCGTTCTGTGAGGGACTACTTCAGGCTCTTCAACGTAAGAGGCGGTTTAAGGGAGAGACCGGCGATTTAGTCACCGCCTCCACCCGGCTGTTCCGGAATCTGATGGGAGACGACGTCTGTCTGGTGCCCTCCGTCCAGCGGTCGGAGCAGAGCAACACCTCGGTGGTTTACGGAGATCGCCTCATCCTGAAGTTGTTCCGGCGCATTGAAGAGGGGGTGAACCCCGATCTCGAAATCGGGCGTTATCTGACCGAGAAAACGAATTTCCGGAATATCGCCCCAGTTGCGGGTTGGATCGAGTATCAACGCAACGGGACGAAGATGACGGCTGCCATTCTTCAAGCCTATGTCCCGAATAAGGGGGACGCATGGTCGTATTCCATTGATGCCTTGAGCCGCTATTTTCCACGTGCGCTGGCGCGCGGAACACAGGGAGCGGCGCCCCCGGATCTGCCATCAAACCCGCTGGATATCGAGGAGATCTCCGAGTCCTCGATGAAACTGCTGGAATCGTATGCCGACGATGCCCGGCTGCTTGGACAGAGAACGGCGGAGATGCATCTTGCCCTGACCCAACCGACCGCCGACGCGGCTCTGTCGCCGGAGCCGTTCACCGACTTCTATCAACACGGCTTGTATCACGGTATGATCGCGCTGGCGCGCCGGTCTTTGCAGTTGTTACGCCAGCAACTGAGGCAATTACCTGAAGATGTGCGGATCCCTGCCAGGCAGGTCCTGGACCTGGAAAAACAGGTGGTGCAGCGCTTCCGTCCCATGCGTGACCAGCGGGTGGCAGCCCTGCGCTGCCGCCACCACGGCGACTATCATTTGGGCCAACTACTCTATACCGGCCGTGATTTCGTCATCATCGATTTTGAAGGCGAACCGTTGCGCTCCATCAGCGAGCGCCGCATCAAGCGCTCGCCGTTGCGCGACGTGGCGGGCATGCTGCGGTCTTTCCACTACGTGTCTTCGGCGGCGCTGTTCGGGCAGGTCCCCGGTATTGTGGTTGAGGAGCGCATGCACGACGAACTGCGCCGCTGGGCGCACTTCTGGTACCTGGCTTCCTCCCACAGTTTCCTGAAGGGCTACCTGGAAACCACCGGCAGCGCTCCATTCCTGCCCAAACAAAAAGACCATCAACACATCCTGCTCGATTCTTACACGCTCGAAAAAGCAATGTACGAACTGGGGTATGAGTTGAACAATCGTCCGGATTGGGTTCGCATCCCCCTTCAGGGCATTCTTGATCTACTCGGGACCGGGGAAACCAAGTGAACAGCCTTCTGACGGCAGACGATCTGCATCTTTTCAACGAAGGCACTCATCTCCGGATGTACAACAAACTCGGGTGCCACCTTACGTCGATGGACGGCGCCGATGGGGCGTATTTTGCGGTTTGGGCGCCCAACGCGGCGGAAGTTTCCGTCATCGGCGACTTCAATGGTTGGGAGAAGACCCGGAACCGGTTGAGCCTGCGGGCGGATTCCGGCATATGGGAAGGCTTCCTTCCCGAGGTGACGCAAGGCGCCTGCTACAAATTCCACCTCGTCTCGAGGTACCATGGTTATCGTGCGGACAAGACGGACCCTTACGCCAACTATTTCCAGACAGCGCCAGAACGTGCCGCCATTGTCTGGAAGCTCGATTACCAATGGGGCGACGGCGATTGGATGGCCACGCGTCACAGCCGGAATTCGCTGACTAGCCCCATCTCCATCTACGAGGTGCACGCCGGTTCCTGGCGCCGTGTGCCCGAAGAGGGAAACCGTCCGCTGACCTATCGCGAAATGGCTGTGCCGCTCGCCGAGCACGTATCGCATATGGGCTTCACTCACGTCGAGTTTCTGCCGGTCATGGAGCACCCTTCTTACGGTTCCTGGGGCTATCAGACGACCGGCTATTTCGCGCCGGCCAGCCGCTATGGAACACCGCAGGATTTCATGTGGTTGATCGATTACCTGCATCAGCGAGGCATCGGAGTAATCCTGGATTGGGTCCCCTCGCACTTTCCCAATGATGAACATGGCCTCGGGTACTTCGACGGGACTCACCTGTACGAGCATTCGGACCCAAGGCAAGGCGTCCATCGTGGCTGGGACACATTCGTCTTCAACTACGCCCGCAATGAAGTACGCACCTTTCTCGAAAGCAGTGCGATGTTCTGGTTGGACAAGTACCACATCGACGGCTTGCGGGTGGATGCCGTCGCGTCCATGCTGTATCTCGACTACGGGCGCCGGGATGGGGAGTGGATCCCCAATGCATTCGGGGGCAGAGAAAACCTGGACGCGGTCGCTTTTCTCCGGACGCTCAACGAGAAGATATACCAGGAGTATCCCGATGTGCAGACGATCGCGGAGGAATCCACTGCATGGCCCATGGTTTCCCGCCCGACGTACACCGGCGGGCTCGGGTTCGGTATGAAATGGGACCTGGGATGGATGCACGACACGCTGGAGTACATGTCCAAAGTTCCGCTCTTTCGTAAACACCACCACGACCAGCTCACCTTTCGCGGCATGTACGCTTTCTCGGAGAACTTCGTGCTTCCCCTGCCACATGATGAGGTGGTTTACGGAAAGGGATCGCTGCTCAGCAAGATGCCCGGTGACGACTGGCAGAAGTTCGCCAATCTACGCCTCCTGTTGGGTTATATGTATGCGATTCCTGGAAAGAAACTGCTATTCATGGGAGGGGAGTTCGGACAGTGGAATGAGTGGTACCACGAGTCAAGCCTCGATTGGCACCTTCTCGAGGACGACCGGCACCGGAAGTTACAGAACTGGGTCCGTGAATTGAACCTGTTCTATCGCGGTGAGCCGGCGATGCACCTGTTCGACCTCGAACCGCAAAGCTTTGAGTGGGTGGAGGTTCACGATAGCGAAAATAGCGTCATCGCTTTCCTGCGGCGCGGCAGGTCCGCCGGGGAAAACATTCTGGTGGCGTGCAACTTCACTCCCGTAACCCGCCATAACTATCGGATCGGAGTTCCGGAGAAGGGTTTCTGGAGCGAACATCTGAACAGCGACGCCGTGGAGCACGGCGGCAGCGGGCAGGGAAATCTGGGTGGAGTGAATACAGTTCCGGTTCCCGTCCATGACCATCCTCAATCGCTCACGCTGACGTTGCCGCCGCTGGGGGTACTATTCCTGCGTTATTCGTTACTTAGCCAAGACAAAGCCGGATTGAAATAGTTTAATATTGTCGCAAGCATGCGAATCGCAGCAGCCTTCAGCCGTCACGCGCGAGTAGCCGATGCAGTAGACCGCATGATTGCCATGCAGATCGGCGGCCTGCATGACCGCACCAACGTATTTAAGTCATGTGACGACCGCGGGTGCATTGGCGTAATCACCGGTCCCGAGAAGGCTTCCAACGTGCGTTTCCTGCATGTACGTGGAAAGCGTGTTCTGGCCATAGCCGGCATCCCTGTGAGCCTCGAAACGCCGTTAGCGACATTGCTGAATCGGGCAATAAAACTTCCGTTCGATGCTGGGCTCCGCCAGTTTACTTCGCTCGACGGTTCCTTCGCCGCCATCCTCTGGGATGGCGAAACGGGCAAAGCCGGAGTGGTGACGGATTTTATCGGACTCGAACCACTGTATGTTTCGCAGGTAGACGGCGCTCTCTTGCTGGCAACATCTATCCGGGCGATTACGGCCAGCGGCGTTCTGAGCCTCAAGCCGGACGCAGCGGCGTGGGGGGCATTCCTGAGCTTTGGACACTTCCTCGGAGACAGGACATCCGTCCAAGGCGTCCGGCGCGTGCCGGCCGCTTCCGTGTACGTCTACGATACTGCAACCGGTCAGGTTGACAGCTCGACTTACTGGGATTATCCCAGACTAGCCGGCGCGAACAGCGTCACGCGCAGCGTGACGCGTGTGGTCATGGAAGGGCTTGAAAGGAGTGTAAAAGCGTATCTGGAACATTCCCGGACCGGTACCCTTCTTCTGAGCGGCGGCTTCGATTCGAGACTTGTTCTTGGGGGTCTCTTGCGGGCAAAACTGTCGCCCCACATCCTTGTCATGGACCACCCTGATGAACACGCGGATGCCGATGGACGTTTCGCCCGTCGAGTCGCGAAGCAGTTTGGATTGCGGTACGAGCGGTTTCGCCCGGTACGCTCTTTTTACGACTCGAACGAATACGTGGATTACGTCGTCCTGAATGAAGTCTCGACAGCAAGTTTGTATCTGTACATTGCTCAATTAGCAAGTTGCCTGGAACCGGGCATTACCACTGTGTGGGAAGGGCTTGTTCCCGGAGCGACACTAAATCCCCCCGGAGGCAGTCACGGAGCAAACTTCTCCGAACTCCTGCGGTTGCGCACCAAGGGTCATAGCTCCACGGTCTGGCGGGCGGCGCGCATGGTCTTTTCGCCTTCGTATGCAGACGAACTGTATCAGTCATTCCTCGATCTGTTCCAAGAAGAGGCGGCGCGTTATGAAGACAATGGTGCGGGGACTTCGGAGTTCATGATTAGGAATCGAATGCGGAACCGCACCGGACCCAATCCGGTGAAAGTCTATGCCGCCAGGACGATGCCGTTTCTGCCGGGAATGACCCGTGAATTTTTCGAAGCGGCGGCGAAGGTGCCATACAACGCAAGAAGCAATCACCGTTTTTTCCTTCAGTTGTACCGAAATGAGTTCCCGGAAGCCATGAAGGTACCATTCTGTTCCGGCGGGGAATTGTATCGTGGGAGCCAGGTGATTGATCCTGAATATTGGAGCATCAAAGTACAGGCCTCTCGCGTTTACAAGCGCATCGGCTCAGCGGTCCGGGCACGCCTCGGAAAGCCGCTAGAATGGTGGGACGAGGCGCCTTTAGTCGATGCTGTTGTGCAGAGCGTCGCGCCGGAAAGCGAGCACCTGAATCGGGATACAGTCTCAAGACTGCAACGAGGTGATATCCCGGAGGATACGGCCGCCCACTGCAAGGCCATTCTGTTCTACTGGCAGATGTCAAAGTGGGTGATGGACGGGACGCTTGCGATGCAGCCGGAGTTTTTCCGGGAATCGCTCCCACTGAAGTCTGCGTTGAAGACTCCGATTGTTGCCGGCCTTCGTGGGGCAGACTTCAAATCATGAGCGCGAGTGCACCACTTGAACGTACCACCAGCGTGGCGGACCACCCGAAACGGCTAATCGAACTTTCGATTTCCGAGCGCACGGTCCGGCGACTTTACCTGGTTATTTTTGCCATGAACGCACTGGTCATCTTGGTGACCGCTCTTTCCGATCTGAAGGCTGGTATTGCGCGGCTCGGCGTCGTGCTGTGGTTCGACTTGAAGTTGGAAGGCAACATTGCCGTGTGGTACTCGAGCGCTCTGCTGTTGATAACGGCATTTGCAGCGCTTGCCGTGGCCGCAAATCCGCCTCCACTCCTTCATCCTTACAGGCACCGGGTTGTGTGGTGCTTGGCGGCCGCTTTTTTCGCCGGCTTGTCGGTGGATGAAACAGCGCAGTTGCACGAGACGGTGGGCCGGATCTTTGCGAAACGTATTGGACATATTGAATGGCTGACCGGCGGCGATAAGCCCACCTTTATGTGGGTCATTGTTTTCCTGCCGGCGATCGTGTTGTTTGTTTTTGTACTCCGAATTGCCGCGCAATCTTTGCGAGCATATCGCAGGAGCCGGAATCTCACGCTCGTCGCGGCCGGCTGCTGGCTGGGCGTCATCGCAGCCGAAGTCGTTCAATCGCAACTGGTGCGGTTTTCCCGCGACCGGTCCATCCAGGGGGTGCTCGAGGAAGGCTTGGAAATCCTGGGAGCGGCGTTTTTCTTCGTCGCGTTCGTCGAGTATCTTCTGAGTATGCAACTCCGGCGCCCGGAACACGGCGTCAACAACTAGCTGGTTTCACGCAAGCACCGGTTGACATTTTCCAACACCTCGAATGCGTCGGCGACATATAATACATCCGCTTTTCCACGGGCCCAGCCGCAATTCGGGTCCAGGTTGACGGCCCTTCGCTCCCGTATGAATCGCCATCCGACCACGTGGGGCTCTTCTCCATGGCAGCAGGTGGCCAAGCCTTTCGGGTGCCGCGGTGTCGATCCGGTTTGTCCCACCTGGTTCATGTGAGTCAGAAATCCCAGCACCTGCTGACCCTCACCGCTGATATCCACCAGAGATTTGCTGCTTCCAAGCGATGCCTGTGTTTTGGCGAGAAATTCGAGGATGAGAGTCTCGGCCTCTTTGACATGCGGTTTTCCATCCCGCTGCGCCTTGGTCCAGCCCGCACCGGTGACAAACAGCAGTTCGGCGTCCGGGCGTATGGTCTGTTGCCCCGCTTGCGATTCCTGTACGCCTTGTACGGTGGTTCTGCAACTCCCTTCCGCCAGCGGCACTTCAACCGCCTCCACGGCGCCTGCTCCGGCGGCGCCGGACCATGGCGCATGACAGCCCGATTCGAGCAGGAGAACCCACGGCCTGCCGGACCGTTCGAAAGTCCCCTCCATACGCTGCCTGTAGTACCAGCGTGTGGCAAACAGTTTACCGCCGCGCAAGGAGATGCCTGTCACGTGAGTGTCTACACTGCCTCCCAGCCGGTGAGTCACTCCGGGCAGCACTCTCGCCCAGCGGGAAGTGGCTGGCGCGATGACGATGGTGGCTCCCGATGCGCGGCACACCGCCTCGGCCGCGGCAGCGTCTGTTGCGTAACGCGCTTGCGCGAATTCGGTTCCTGTGACCGTGAGCACTCGCGATGCAGGAAGGCTCCCGGCCGTTGAAGTGTTCTCCCCGATAACTCCGGCAACCAGCGAATCGCCCGCCAGTTCCTTGGCCGCACCCAGCGACTCCAGGGCGATCTTCCCCAGAGAACCATCCGCTTCCGTGTGTGCAAGAAAAAGTACCGTCTCCATGGTCGCCTCTCTATGCCCGTATCCACGCGACAATCTCGCGCGCAATTTCTTCGGCACTCCTGTCTTTCACGATTTCGGTTTCCCGCTGTTGCTTCGGGAGCGTCAAGTCCTGAAAAAGCAGGTCTCGGGCTCCGGCGGCCGCGGGCCTGGCTTTCTGGATAGCGGGCATGGCGGTTCGCATGTTGAGCATGCCCACTTGCGGATTGTTGCGCGGCTCCGGCCGGTTTCCCGTCGCCCAGCCCAGCAAGGCCGGCGGACCGTCGCACACGGAAACCTGGTGTTTTCCCGATTCCACCCGTTCCAATACTTGCAAGCGCCCATCGGCGGTGATCTTCAACTCGTCGACGCCCTGAAACTGATCTACGATACCCAGCAATTCGCCGGTGATCTGCATGGTCACGCCCGCGCCGCGCGAAGCAGACTCCCAACCGCCGAAGACCAGCAGCCGCCTGCGGTCCAACTCCGGAATCGCCAGGATGGAGGCAGCGATGGCTTTTGCCGTATCGTGCGCGTCGGTGAAGCCGCTCGCGGATCCATCCAGCGCAATCAACTCAAACGGAGCTTTCTGGGCAATGGTCATGACGACCTGCTGGAGTTTAGCTTTCGGACCCAGACTGACCAGCCACACTTTGCTGCCCGCAACGGTACTCGCCAGATGGGCGGCTTCGTACAACGCATGCGCCGCCCAGGGATCGAACACGGACGGCAGCAGCATCTCATTCTTGAGGGAAGGACCGCCAGGTCCGATGACCGGCTCGAGTGTTTGCAGAGGGTCGGGCACAATACTGCCGCAAACCACTATCTGATAGGGCATATCTCAGTATAACCAGACCACAATATCTAGATTCAAGGACAAGCAGGCAGTTGGCTCAGTGGCGAAATGGCTTGGATTGCATCAGCGCTTCCACGGTTACCAAGTCCGACGTCGGATACTCTCCCGTATAGCACGAGTAGCAGTATTCATCGCGATAATCGCCCACGGCCTCGCGCAACGATTCGAGCGATAGATATCCGAGGCTGTCTGCCTCCACAAATTTCCGGATCTCTTCGACGCTGATATTCGCGGCGATGAGTTCCTTCTTCGTGGGGGTGTCTACACCGTAAAAGCAGGGTGAGATGGTAGGCGGGCAGGAGATGCGCAGGTGTACTTCGCGCGCGCCGGCGCCGCGAACCATTCGCACCAGTTTGCGGCTGGTAGTGCCGCGCACAATGGAATCGTCCACCAGCACCACGCGCTTTCCTTCGAGAAGATGGCGCACGGGATTCAGCTTCAGCTTGACGCCGAAATCGCGTATGGCCTGAGACGGTTCGATGAACGTCCGGCCAACATAGTGATTGCGGATCAGCCCGTGGCGAAACGGAATGCCGGATTCGGCCGCGAAGCCGAGCGCGGCCGTAACACCTGAATCGGGTACAGGCACAACGACATCGGCGTCCGCCGGGTGCTCCTGGGCAAGCAGCCGCCCCAGGTTTTCGCGCGATTGCTGCACGGCCCGGCCGAATACGATGGAATCCGGGCGGGAAAAGTAGACGTGTTCGAACACGCAGTGGGCGCGCCGGCCCGCGGGTGAATAACGTTCCCTGGCCATGCCGCCCGGACCGGCAATCACCATTTCGCCGGGCTGGACATCATCCAGATAGATGGCTCCTATCAGATCGAATGCACAGGTCTCCGACGCAAAAACGTAAGCAAATCGCCCGCCCGACATCTCCATCTGTCCAATGGCAAGCGGACGAAAACCATGGGCATCGCGCGCTACCAGTACGTGATCCTTGGTGAGAACGACAAGGGAAAACGCACCCTCCAGTTGAAGCAGCGCATCCCGTAGCGCGCCGGATAACGTTCGCTCACGAGAACGCGCCATCAGGTGGAGAATCACTTCGGTATCGCTGGACGCCTGAAAAATAGAGCCGTCCCGCTCGAGCGCCGATCTCAGTTCAATCGCGTTGGTAATGTTTCCGTTGTGCGCTACCGCGACAGGGCCTTTGTTGCAGATGACCGAAAACGGTTGAGCGTTGACCAGAGCAGTGTCGCCGGCGGTGGAATAGCGCGTGTGGCCGATGGCGAG
>CAADGY010000342.1 GCA_900696665.1 uncultured Acidobacteriota bacterium | reverse complement strand
TGGTCACGAACAGCCGACCCGTGCCGTAAGCCTCGGGTAGTTCCGCCAACTCGATCTCCGCCGCTGGTGCAACCTTGCCCCGTGCGGATTTCCCACCCGGTCCGCTCAAACGCGGCGCCGCAGGCCGATCACCCTCCAGCAAGACCGGCGGAATCCGCACCCGAGATTTGCGTGGCAGAGTTTTCCTCCGAGGGACGGAACGGCGGGCCTGGGAGGAGGCAAGGCGGCGACGACCGGTAAGCGAGGGCCGGCGGCGCGGCGCGGGGGACTTGACGCTGGTCGCGCGCCGCGCCGCGAGGGGGCGTTTGGCAGACTTCCTTTTCGTCTTGGAAGATTGCTTCTTTGCTTTCATAACGGCCGGCGGGCCTGGCCTCGCCGGCGGCAATAGTCGCGGTAGTGAGACTAAAGCCGCACAATCAGCCGTGCAATGCGAATCTGCCCCACAGGGACTTGTTCGGTCGGCTTTCCTGTTAGATTTCCTTTGGCAACGGGTTCGGGGCGGTGGTAAATTTGCCCCGAGATCATAAGCTGACTATGAGACTACTCGGCTTCAATAGTCCGGTCCGGACAGCCTCTCGGGGTCGTCAACTGACAGCCTTCACCCTCATCGAATTGTTGGTGGTCATTGCCATCATCGCCATTCTGGCGGCCATGCTGTTGCCTGCCTTGAGCAAGGCAAAGAATCGCGGCCAGCAGACCCGGTGCATCAGCAACCTCAAACAGCTTGGGTTGGGCATGATGCTCTACCTCACTGACAATCGGGACACTTTCGCTGGATCGGCCTCCCGGAACACTTACGGTTTTCAGACGGACGACTGGATTTACTGGCGCACCAATGCGCCGTACAACAACACCGCGCCTGTGGAGAAAAGCCCGGTCATCAGCCTGCTGGGCAAGATGACGACCGAGCAGGCCATGCAGGTGTTTCGCTGCCCGATGGACAACGACGATTCCGGTCGCCGGGCGGTGGGCCAACCGTATTACCTGTTCAGTTACACGATGAACAGTTACGGCACGGAGGGCATGTCGTCCGTTCCGGGCATGCGGGTAAAGATTTCCAAGGTCAAGCGGCCGTCCGCCAAGATCATGTTGGCCGAGGAAGTGGCCACCACCAAGCGGGGCGACACCCCGCCACCTCCGATCAATTATCAGGCGGTGGTGGATGATGGCCGGTGGGTGCCCGACGGCAACTATGTCACCGTCCGCCATAACAAAAAGGCCGACGTATCTTTTGCCGATGGACACGTGCGGCCGGTCACTCCTCAGTTCGCCATTCTTCGGATCAATTCCCACCCCGACAACTAGGCTGATCACCCTACCATGAAGCAGGTACTGGCCTTGGGACTTTTGCTGACTGTGCTCGCCGGTTGCTCGAAGAAAGAGCCGGCCAGTGTGGCAACGCCGGAAGCGGCGGACACCCCGCCTGCGGAAGCGCCAGCCACGCCGGCCGCCGCTTCCCTTTCGGCATATCCAGCAACCCCGCCGCCGCCCGGCCAACCACTCGCGCAGCCGCAACCCGGGGTAAAGCCCATGGAAGGCCAGGTGGATGTGCGGATGACCGCGCTGCTTCACAAATTCATGCGCGAAAAGGGCCGCATGCCGGAGAGCATCCTCGAACTCGGCGGCGCCACCTCGGATGGCTTCCCGCTGGCACCCGCCGGCTTCCTTTATGCGATTGATCCGGCGACCGCACAGGTGAAACTGGTCAAACAGTGACCAGCGGCAGCCGCACCTTGGAACTTCGCCCACCCTGCGGGGGAGGATGAAATCAACTGCCGGCCGGGTTGGGTTTGAGTTCCGGGACGTAGAACGCCGCGACACCATGTGCGATGGCCATTTGATTTGCCCCCCGTTGATTGGTCAGAATGATCACCGTGACCTTGTCGTCCGGGTAACGTGCCAGTACGCTTTTGAATCCGGTCACGTGCGAGCCGGTATGGCTGATCAACCGCCGGTTCTGGTGCGTGCCGATGCCCCAGCCAAAACCGTAGCCCGCCTGCGAGCCGTCGTTCAATGGCGCGGGCGTCCACATTTGGTCGAGGGTGGAAGACTTGAGAATCTTGTCCGAGCAGAGCGCCGCCTCCCATTTGGCCAGGTCCAGCACGGTTGAACGCAGACCACCGCCCGCGTAACCCAGGATGGACGCGGCGATGTAGCGGCCATTTTGCACCCGGCCCTGTTCCCACAAGTAACCCGAGGCGCGATTGGTGATGATCTCCGAATGGCTGATGACGCGCGTATCGTTCATGCCCAACGGATCGAAAATGCGCTCCTTCAAGAACTCACCCCAATGCTGACCTGTGACTTCCCGGATGATCATGGCCAGCAGGTGGTAGCCGGTGTTGCTGTAGGCGTATTTTTCGCCCGGTTGAAAGTTCAAGGGCTTCTCTCGCAGCGCCTCGACCACGTCGCCGGGTTGGATGTCGAGACGCAAGTCCATGATCGGTTCGTTGATGAAATCCTTGATGCCCGACGTGTGCGAAAGCAGATGGCGCACGGTGACGTCCCGCCAGGTTTCCGGAAGATTGGCGAGATGCTTGGTGATTTTGTCCTCCACCGAAATCCTGCCTTCCTCGACCAGCAGCATGATGGCGCTGGCCGTGAAGGTCTTGGTGATGGACTGGATCTGGAAGATGGTGTCCGTTCGCACGGGCACGTTGAGTTCCAGGTTGGCCAGACCGTAAGCTGCTGCTTTCTCCAGCTTGCCGTCCTTCACTACACCGAGAGTCAGCCCGGGAATGTGCTGTTTGGTCATCTCCGCTTGGATATATTCATCCACCTCGTCGGCACGGAGGAGGATAGGTGAGAGGCACAGGAAGACAATCAGGAGCCGAGGCACAATGAAGGAGCACATGGCGACGAGGCTAACTCATCCGCCGGGAAAG
>CAADGY010000341.1 GCA_900696665.1 uncultured Acidobacteriota bacterium | reverse complement strand
GCAAACTTAAGCTCCATTTTATCAAACGGGGGTTTCGCCGCCCCTGCTGGAAGCCGGGTCGACGCGATTGGCGCCGGGCGGTTTCCGTCCTTCCGCGGCGGTACGCTCGAGTGAGTAAACCGCGGCCGGATAGCCTGCTAGAAACCCTCCGTAGATGCCGTGAGCGATCAACATGGATACATCCGGCGAATAGATCATGACCAGCGGATTGATGGCTCTCCAAAACGGATTAAAAAACAGCAGATACCAACCTAGTGCGACCCCGATCGCCGACAAAGAAACCAGCGGCGCGTTTCGTACCGGCCCGATGATCAGCCCGAAAGCACAACCGAACGTGCCGGAAACCAAGAAATGAAGCGCAATTCCGGCCAGCGTCACCTTGCCCGCTCCAGCACGAAATGCGAGATTGCCATAAAAAGTGGATCCGAGCAGGTTTGGAATGGCGAACCATGCCTGTCCGTGAAGCGCGGCACGAAGAACAAACCACCCCAACACAGCGACTGCGCCGAACATTCCAACTTCGAGCCCGGCAAGAGCATGGACCAGCTTGCGCCGGCTCAGCCCCCCTTTGGTCAAAGCCATTGGAACTCAAATGGTAGCACAGCGGCGGGAGCGGCTACTTTGCTCGCTCTTGTCCTCTTGAAATACCGGTACTCCGCCGGACAGAGGTGTGCATACGGTCGCGGCCGGTCCCAACGGGGTGATATGGTATGATCGATCGTGCCACAGAGAATTCTGGGTGTAATTCCAGCCCGGTTTGCCTCCAGCCGTTTTCCAGGAAAAGCTCTTGTCAGAATAGCGGGGAAATCCATGCTCCAGCACGTCTGGGAGCGCGCCAGGGAAACCCGGTACCTGACGAAGGTCGTCATCGCCACCGATGACGAAAGGATCTTCGATGAAGCGCGGGGGTTTGGCGCCTCCGTTCGCATGACGCTCGCGGAACATCCCTCCGGCACCGATCGCGTAGCTGAAGTGGCGTCCGCCGAAGACGCCGGGATTGTAGTGAACATACAGGGCGATGAACCACTCATCGATCCGGCCGCCATCGACGCCGCCATAACGGGGCTGACGGATGAGCCGGACATTCCGATGGCCACGCTCAAAAAAGCTATTGAAGACCCCGCGGAAATTGACAATCCCAACGTAGTCAAAGTAGTTTCGGATCGCCGTGGCGACGCGGTCTACTTCTCGCGCTCCCCCATTCCGTTCCATCGTGGGGAAACCGCATCCTATTACAAACACATCGGTCTGTACGTCTACCGCAGGGATTTTCTGCTCGGCTATTCCCAGCTTCCCGTGGGCCCGCTCGAAAAAGCCGAGTGCCTCGAGCAGTTGCGCGCTCTTGAAAACGGTTACCGGATTCGCGTTGTCGAGACGGAATACGAATCGCTCGGAGTCGATACGCCCGAGGATCTCGAGCGCGTTGCGGCTCTCTTTGACATTTCGATTCTGAGGAAGAGTTGAATGCCTAAGTACATTTTTGTGACCGGCGGCGTTGTTTCATCGCTCGGCAAAGGAATTGCCGCGGCATCCATCGGTTGCCTGCTCGAAAACCGCGGGCTCAACGTGACTTTGCAAAAGTGTGATCCATACCTGAACGTGGACCCGGGCACGATGAGTCCGTTTCAGCATGGCGAAGTGTTCGTCACCGACGATGGCGCGGAGACGGACCTCGATCTGGGGCACTACGAGCGGTTTACCAATGCGCCGTTGACGCGCAACAACAATGTCACCTCCGGACGGATCTACGAACAGATCATCTTCCGCGAGCGCCGTGGAGACTATCTTGGCAAAACGGTGCAGGTGATTCCGCACGTCACCAATGAGATCAAAGCCTGGATCCGCCGCGCCGCCGCCGACTCCGACGTAGCCATCGTGGAAATCGGCGGAACTGTCGGCGATATCGAGTCCCTGCCGTTCCTTGAAGCGATTCGCCAGTTGCGCCACGAGTTGGGCCGCGATGATACGATGTTCGCGCATGTGACGCTGGTGCCTTTTATCGCCGCCGCACAGGAGTTGAAAACCAAACCTACGCAGCATAGCGTCAAAGAATTGCGTGAAATCGGTATCCAGCCGGATCTGCTTTTCTGCCGTTCCGAACGGCCCCTGCCGCACGACGTGCGGGAGAAGATCGCGCTATTCTGCGACGTCGCCCCGGAAGCCGTTATTACCGCGCGCGACGTCAAATCGGTTTACGAGATCCCGCCCATTTACGCCGAGCAGAAGGTGGATGAGATCATTCTCCGCATGTTGCGTCTGCCGGCCGGGCAGCTCGATCTCAGCCGGTGGATGGATATGCTCGAACGCATGCAAAATCCGGATGGTGAGGTTTCCATCGCGCTGGTGGGCAAGTATGTCGAGTACGAAGATTCCTACAAGAGCCTGAAAGAGGCGCTGCTGCATGGCGGGCTCGCGCACCGTCTGCGTGTCCATATTAAATGGATTGAAGCAGAAGGTCTCACGTGGCCCGGCTGCGGGCGTGAGTTGGCGAATTACGACGGCATTCTCGTTCCCGGAGGCTTCGGGAAGCGCGGCATCGAAGGCATGATCAACGCCATCCGCTACGCCCGCGAGAACCAGGTTCCGTATTTCGGCATCTGCCTCGGCATGCAGACGATGGTAATCGAATACGCGCGCAACGTCTGCGGCCTGGAGCGCGCCAACTCCACCGAATTCGATCCGGCCACGCCGGATCGCGTCATCTTCAAGCTGCGCGAGCTGAAAGGTGTGGATGAGCTCGGAGGCACTATGCGTCTTGGGGCCTATCCGTGTGAGCTAGCGGAGAACAGCTTCGCGCGCCGTGCCTACGGCGCTCCGGCTATCAGCGAGAGGCACCGTCATCGTTACGAGTTCAATCGGGAGTACGAGGAAATATTGACCGGGCATGGATTGCGCATCACCGGCCACACGCCGGACGGCGTCTATGTCGAGATCTGCGAACTGCCCAGCCATCCGTGGTATCTTGGCTGCCAGTTTCACCCGGAGTTCAAGTCAAAGCCCCTGCGGCCCCATCCGCTCTTTCGTGCGTTTATCGGCGCCGCTCATCGCAACCGCCTGCTCCGGCTTGGAACCGCCGCCGGCAAGCCTCAATATTCCCATGCCGGTTGAGGTTCCGCAGCCCGGCGGTACACCCCTTCTTTTCTCGAATGATGCACCGCTGGCGCTGATCGCCGGGCCCTGCGTGATCGAGAGCGAGGAGCACATCCACTTTCTGGCCAGAGAGATTCGCCGCATCGCCGGTGACTTTGTCTTCAAAGCATCGTTCGATAAGGCCAACCGGACCGGCATCGGGAGTCCACGGGGGCCGGGCTTGAAGGAAGGCTTACGCGCTTTGGCCGGACTGCGTAGCCGGGGTTTTGCCGTCCTGACCGACATTCACGAATCGTGGCAGGCGGACATGGCGGCTGAGTCTGCCGACATTTTGCAGATTCCGGCATTTCTTTGCAGGCAGACGGACCTGTTGATCGCGGCCGGACGCACCGGCCGGGTGGTGAACATCAAGAAGGGGCAGTTCGTCGCGCCCGCCGACATCGAACGCGCCGCGGAAAAAGTGGCCTCCACGGGCAACAACAACGTTTTGCTCACCGAACGCGGCACCACGTTCGGATATAACAACCTGGTGGTGGATATGCGCGGCCTCAAAATAATGGCGGCTGGCGGACGGCCGGTTGTGTTCGATGCGACGCACAGCGTTCAACTGCCCGGGGCGTCCGGCAGTGCTTCCGGCGGGCAGCCGCAGTTCATCGAGACCCTTTCCCGCGCGGCGGTTGCCACCGGCATCAGCGGTGTTTTCATCGAAGTGCACGAAGCACCCGAAAAAGCCCTGTCCGACGGCGCAAACGCGCTGCGCCTGGACCTTCTGGCGGCACTCTGGGCACGCTTGCGAAAAATTGACGCGCTCGTGAAGTCAAATGAATTTCTCAACGTCCGGGACACGTCTGACGTCAACCATATAATGAAAGTGAAGTAATAGGAGAGCCGTATGAATCGACGCCGGCGTGGTTTTTCGCTCATTGAGCTGCTGATTGTAATTGCGATCATTTTGATTATTGCCGCGATCGCAGTCCCCAAGCTGGACAAAGCCAGAATGCATTCGCAGGAAACTGCGGCCATTGCACAAATCAGAACTATCCACACGGCCCAAACCCAGTATTTCTCTCAGTTCGGGCGGTACGCCACAACTCTGGCGGAGTTGGGCCCCCCCACCAGCGGCCAACCCGGACCCGCGGGCGCGGACCTCATTCCCGGCGATCTGGCGCTGGGCAGCAAGACCGGGTACCGGTTTACCGTCCAGGCGACACCCACCGGCTATGCCGTGACGGCGAATCCGGAGGTCTACAACAGCACCGGGCGGCGCAGCTTTTACTCCGATCAGAGCCTTGTCGTCCGGGAAAATTGGGGATCGGAGCCGGCCAGCCCCAACAGCAAAGAAATCAAGTAAGGCGCGCGGGCTACCGCTTTAGCACGCTGTCCGACGGGTCCATCACGACGCGAACCGGAGGTTGTGGTACGGTCACGGAAAACTCCTCCGGCTCTTCGCTGGTGCGAACCCACCGGACGATAGAGTTTTTCTTCCCGAATTGGATCTCCACTGGTACTAGAATGCTGAAGGTGGGATCCACCTCGCTTTGTTCAACGGTTCCGCTGATGCGTACGGACGGCGGTTTGCCCTTTGCGGAATAGTTCAGTTTCAGCGCCGGGATCCCCGTTCCATATACCCACTGCTCGAAAAAGGCTTCCAGCTTCGCGTCGGGTGAGCCTTTGGGTGTAAATTCCGCCGCAAGTTGCCGGAACTGCTCTGTGGTGATATTGCGAAACCGGTACCGCTTCGCCATTTCGTTCAACATTGCAAAGAACGGTTCATCACCCAACCGACGGCGAAGCATGTGCACAATCCAGGAGCCCTTCTCATAGGTGATCACCTTCCAGGCGCTGGGTGTTTGCGACGAGTGCAGCCGCGTGCCCCATGTAATGGGTCCGGCCGAATCGATCGGGCGTCCGTCCGGCGCCGGCGCCAGCAGGTTGGCCTTGTATAAATTAAGAATCGATTCCAGTTCAGGCGTTCCGTTCTTTTTCTCGAGGTATAGCAGGGCGGAGTAGTTGGCTAGAGCCTCCATGATCCAGACATCCTGGTGCTCCTCGGCTGCCACCAGGTTTCCCCACCACTGGTGCGCCGTTTCGTGCGCGTCGATAACTTCGGAAAAAAACGTCTCTATGTTCTGCGCCCGCAGGGATGGCGGCCTCTCTCTCGGTTCGAGATAAGAAAGCGTCGACAGATAAATCAGGCCCGGAAACCCCTGGCCGAACATGCCCGGAATAGGCGAGACCGTGAGTGTAGAAAATGGTGGCGGGCCAAACCGCGCGGCCATAAACTCGAACGCGGAAGCGATGTTTGTGGCCAGTTGATCGAGCCGCGTTCGCGCCGGCGGGCGGGGATCTGGAACCGTCGACAGCAGGGTTGGAATCCGGGAGCGTTGCGGCCAGGTGCGTGTCAATTCGGGTGGCGGCATCAGGATCACATCCCGGCTCTTCTGGAGTGCGCTTTCGAGTTGCTTGTTCGCGTAGACCGAAACCGTGTAGCCGCGTCTGGTGGCCGTGGACCGCTCATAGTTTCCGAGATTGAACCCGGCCAGGCGGATGGGAGCGGACGTCGTCCGGCGGGTAATGCGCCATTGTTCCTCGATCCGGTCTTCCACCACCTCGCCTGTCGCCACAAGGTCCAGTTCCTTGGGATAGCGGAACGTCAGGTCATACAGCGAGAACGATTGCGCGCCGCCGTTGGGGTACCATGTTCCCCGCGATCCGACGAAGAATACGCCATTGCCGGCGGACGACACCACCTCGCCTTCATGCCGGAACTCAATCTCATAGGAACGGCCGGGTTGAAGTGGCTCGGGGCCCATGACCAGAAACTCCATATTGCGGTCACCACGCAGCAGGCCGGCACGCAACGATTCGCGTTGAAATACTTCCACCGGCCGGCCGTCTATGCGCGCTTCGGAAACACGCATCTGCCGGGAGATGGCGAACGCGAGAGGCTCTCTCAAAAGACGGTCCGGCTTGATGGTGATCTTCGTTGTGGCGTTCAGGTGGAGGTCGGGCTCGATGGTGGTATCGATGCGGATCCGCTCAACCGAAAACCCCGGTCCTGACATCGTACGCGCACCACTCCGCACCGATCGCGACTCGAAACTCGTCCACACATCGAAGAAAGTCTGGTTGTCGCGATAGAGCACCTGCCCGACGGTTATCTGTTTCCGCATATGCGGATCATAGATGATGTCGAAGTTTCCCAGCCGCGCACTGGCCAGGGCGCCGTAGAAGAAGCCCGCGACTCCCTGCTCCGGTGATAGCAAATTGTGAACCAGCCGGATCTCGAAGCTGCTGCTGAAATTTTTCACCACCTGGTCCCAGTTCGCCGCCAGGATACGACCCATCTCCGGTGCTGCGGTGCCGCGGCCCCGCTCAGACTCGCGGGCCTTGATGCGATCCATCAGTTCCAATGCAGTGGAATCGGTGAACAAAAACACGGCGGAGCGGAAATGTTCGTTCAGATTCGGCGTGCTGGTAAACCCCGCCAGGGCCATCCTCTCGCTCCGGTGTGGAGGCATCAGCAACAGTTCCGCGTCCCCGCCTTCCACCTCGGCAGAAAACACCGCGCTGTAGCGCCGTCCGTTCACCGGCCTGCCGAAAATCAGGAATCCTTCGGTGAGGTATACGCGCAGATCCTCGCGCGCCAGCACTACGTCGCGAACGCGGTAGCAGGCATCCGGATCGAGACCGGAGTTCCGGATGGAAGCCGCGGTTTCAAGCGTGCGCCCTCCCTCCACGGCAGCTACGGATGCAGCCGGCAACAGGACCCCAAGTGCCAGCAAAAGCCATCTCACACTCCCAGTCTACTCCGCGCATTACGAGTTAGATTTCACTCGCGGGCAGAGCGATTCGAAATGTGGAACCCTGGCCACGCTTGGATTCCACCCAGATGCGTCCGCCGTGCTTCTCGGCGATACGTTTGCAAATGGCGAGTCCGACACCGGTGCCGGGCACGTTGCGGTTGAGGCGTTTGAACAGTCCGAAGATCCGTTCGGAGTATTGCGGCTCGATGCCGATGCCGTTGTCCTTCACGGAGATCCACCATTCTCTCTCCGCCTGCACCGAGGAAATATGGATCCTCGGGTCTTCCGGTCCCCGATACCGGATTGCGTTTTCCACCAGCCGCTGTATCAATTGCACAAGTTGAATCTTGTCGCCTTTGACGACGGGCAACGGATCGCGGCTGACGACGGCGCCGCTGTCTTTAATCAACGAGTCGAGATTACGCAGCGCCCAATCGATCACGGAGTCCATCTCCACAAGCACGTGTTCCGCGCTTCGGCCGCTCGCTACACGGGAATAGGCCACCAGGTCGGTAATCAGCAGCTCCATCCTTCTGGCTCCGTCCTCGATATAACCGATGAACTCGGCGGCATCGGAATCCAGCTTGTCCCGGTACCGGTGAGCAAGCAGTTGCGAAAAACTCACGATGTTGCGCAGCGGCTCCTGCAGATCGTGACTGGTGGCATAAGCAAACTGCTGCAAATCAGCGCTGGAGCGGGCCGCCTCTTCGGCGTGCTGAGCCAGAGCCTCTTCGGCCCGCTTCCTCTCCGTGATATTCCTGATAAACAGCGCAACGCCATCCCGCCTTGGATAAGCGTGTCCCTGATACCAGGCATCATGCTCTGCGAAATACTCCTCCCACGTAACGGTGATGCGCTCTTTGCGCACGTGCTCTACTTCGCTGAAGACTTTCTTTCCGCGCATCTCCGGCAGCACATCCCAGATCACTTTGCCCAGTAGTTCGGACCGGTGCTTTTGCGTGACCTCCTCCACCCTGCCGTTAACGTACGTACACCGCCCCTCACCATCGAAGGCTATGAACCCCTCGTCCATGCTTTCAAGAATGTCGAGCATCGTCTGGTTGGCATCGGCGAGCGCCTGTTCCGCGAGTTTCCGGTCCGTCACATCACGGGCGATCTTCGAAGCGCCGGTGATCCGGCCGGACGAATCGCGCATGGGCGATACCGACAAAGAAACCACGATCAATCGCCCGTCTTTGCGGCGGCGCTGTGTTTCATAGTGCTTGATCGGTTGTCCGAGCCGGATCTTCTCAAGGATTGCCGTCATTTCGTTGCGGCCTGGCACCGCCAGAATCGAGACCGGCTTCCCGATCATCTCTTCGGCCGTGTATCCGAAAACGCGTTCAGCCCCGCTGTTCCAGCTCGTGACAATTCCTTCCAGGGTTTTACTGATGATCGCATCGTCGGAGGACTCCACAATGGCGGCCAGCCGGCGGCACTCCTCTTCGATCTTTTTCCTTTCCGTTACGTCCCGGCCGAAACAGAGATGCAGTCCAGAAGCGGGGTCCGTGCGGCAATTCCACTCCAGTTCTATGACGCTGCCATCGGAGCTCCGCAGGGCGGTGTCCAAATGGACGGCTCCTTTGCTCCGGAGTTCCTCGAATGCAAGCATGGCTTTGCCCCGCACTTCTTCCGGAATGAAATCCGTGAAAGGTGATCCGATCAACCGCTGCCGATCCATCTTTAGCAACTCGCACAGCCGGCGGTTCACGTCGGCGCACCGGACTTCCTCGCCGGCGATAAAGGCGGGCTCTACGAAGTTGTCGAACAGGGTATCGTAAAACGCTGCACCTAGCGCCGCCGGGTTAGGAGCGGACACGTCCCCTCCCTCGTCTTTCTTTTGTTTCCTCCCCGGCATGTATTCGTAAAGTCCCCGTTACAGTGAGTTAACGGCCCTCCCCTTCACCCTTTCCCCTCCCAATCTTAGCTCCGCCCGAGGAAGGGTGCCTTCAGGCGCTGCGATGGCTGGATTGACACCGGCACACAGGTGGGGCTACTCATGAAGTAGCGAGTTTCCGGTACATTTTGCAAAGTGGTTGCTTTGACCGGAAAACTTGGGGAGGTGAGCAATGCTCTCGTCAAAACTCATTCAACTGGTCGAAGATCATTGGGAGCAGATTACCCGGCGGGTGATCGGTGAAATCCGGCGCGACCCCGAGCTCGCGCACTTGGGTCAGCTTCCCGACTCGGAACTGATCGAGTGGAGCGGAAACATCATCAGGAACCTTGATCTATGGCTGGTCAGCGGAAGAACAAAGGAAATCGGTGACACCTACGAATCGTTGGGGCGGCGCCGCTACCAGGAAGATATCCCGTTGCGCGAACTGGTGCGCGGCACGCAAACGCTGAAGGCGGTTATGGTGGATTTCGTGCGCAGCCAGGGTTTGCACCAGACGGCCGTCGATATCTACGCCGAAGAAGAGCTCGACTATCTCGTGGGCCGCTTTTTCGACATAGTCCTGTACCACGGTGTGAAGGGCTATGAGGAGGAGTTGCGGAAGGAAAGCGCGCAGCCCGGGGTGGCGGGAGCACAAACGGCAGGCAGTTAGGTTAGCTTTGTCCCGGCGGTCTGGTCGTTTCGGCGATCGATTCGGCTTCGATGAAGATGTGATGGACATGCGGGTGCGTGCGCCGGATCGCCTTTTCCATGCGGTCGACGGCCTCCTCCACTTCCTGTCCCGAAAGCCCATCTCGAAACTCGACCTCAGTGGTTAGCAAAACGGTGTGCGGGCCGAAATACAGGGTCAGGAGTTTGTGAATTTTATCAATCGCGTGATCCGCGCCGAGCGTTGCACGTATCGCCCGAAGTTCTTCCGGATCGGCCCCTTCGCCGATCAGCAATCCCTTGCACTCCCGCCCCAACAACGCGGCCGTAGCCACCAGAATCAAACCGATGGTGATGGAGGCTATTCCATCGAAGCGCGAATCCTCAAGCAGGTGGCCGACATAAACACCCGCGAACGCGGCGATCAGACCTAAGAGCGCCGCTGCATCCTCGAACAACACGGCGAACGTCGTTGGGTCTTTACTCCGGCGAATACTCTCCCAGATCGGACCGCCGCCCGTGGCGCGGCGGAACTGCTTATAGGCCACGGCGAAGGCGCCACCTTCAAATACCAGCGCAATTCCCAGGACAACATAGTTCCAGGTGGGGTCCTGAAGCGGAGAGGGGTCGAACACGTGAAGAATACCCTCATAAAGCGAGATGCCGCCGCCCGCCGCAAAAATGGAGATGGCGACAATCAGGCTCCAGAAATAGATCTCTTTCCCGTATCCGAATGGATGTGTCTCATCAGCCGGCGCCTTGCTTTTGTGAAGCCCGATAAGCAGCAGACCTCCGTTGCCGGTATCGACCAGGGAGTGAACGCCTTCGGCGACCATGGCCGCGCTTCCGGTGAAAGCCGCGGCAGTGAACTTCGCAATGGCAATGCCCAGATTCGCGACGATCGCCCCATATATAGCTCCCTTCGATTCTGCTGCCATTCCGCCTCTCCCCAGACCTCCCGCCTGCGGCTTACTAAACTTATCCCACACCTTCCTCCGGATAGGGAAAGCCCGCCGGTGCGGGAAGCGATAGGTCCACATGCTTTCGCATGGCCGCGTCGCAAACGGCATAGCCCCAATTGATGAGCCTCTGTTGCGCCGGTGCTTCCAGCGCCTTCAGACGTGTCGCGGTTTTGGCAATCGCGATCGACTTGTGGAACGGGCAGGACAGCGCGTCCGGCAGCCGGAAATCGGCAATATTCGATCGTATACCCCAGTATGCTCCTTTGCGAATCCCTTCTTTGAAAGACGCGATGACCTGGCGTTTTCGCAGCGCGCGCACCTGGTTGTCGATGAGGTTGAAAACACGGTAGCTGTGCTGCGCCCAGTCGCGTTTGGGATCAGATTCCGGCTGGTAGGCGCCGCCAGCGTCGCTCACCAGAACCGTGTCATACCTCTTCCATGCGGTCTCGAGGCCCAGGTTGTCGTACACCCCTCCGTCCGTCAGAACCACCTCTGTTGTAAAAGGCGGCCGCTGCAAATCTTCGCCGCTGTTGGGAGTGAAGTCGGACTCCTCGAGTTTCAGCACCACCGGAGACAGGAACGGAGGGAATGCCGAGGAGGCGGCGACCGCGACCGCCAGCGGTACGGTTGGATTTCGCACTTCGCCGACCCTGTAATCCCGCATATAAGGTTTCGAGAAGCGCCACAGAACCATCGACTGAACGTTGGTGGAGTTGATAACGAAACGGGGGCGGTCGGGAAGATCCTGCAGCGTGGCATCACCAAAAACGTAACGGCGGTACGCCTGCTCTACTTTGTCTCCTACCGAGCCGGGGCCGAGCACGCCGGAGAGGATGGAAACCGCATCCACCGTGTGCCCGGCCAGCCCGCGAATGCGAGCCGCCACTGTTTCATGGAAGTTACCCGCTACGCCCGCTGCATTGAATTGCAATTTCGACCAAAGCAAGCCCAGAGCGCCGGCTGTGATGGAACCGCCGGAAACGCTGGAAATGCGGTCGAGTTTGGGAAGATATCCGAGCTCGTTCAGCCGCCACAGCGTGCCCAGGTGAAACAGCATTGCGCGGTAGCCGCCTCCGGATAAACAAAGCGCGATTCCCGGTGAAGGCGCGTCGGACAGCGATTCAGCCTGAATAGCCTGAACGGGCGTGAGCGTCTGCAGAACAGTGGGTTGTATGGACATGAGGAGGAGATCCTTCGCGCATTGTAAACCCACCACCCGCCGTTATGATACTGGTGATTGAAAATATTCGCTCCATATCACCACACCCGGCAGGCAGGTTCACGCACCATGGGATCACCCTGCTTGCAGCCGAACGCCTTCCGGAATTCCGGACTGTTTGAGACCACGCCGTTGACGCGCCACCGGCCGGGCGAATGAGGGTCCACGAGAGCTCGCATCCGGGCTGCTTCCGGAGTCACGTTCTGGCACCATACCTGGCCCCAACTGATGAAGAAGCGCTGCGAGGGCGTGAAACCGTCGATTCTTGGTCTGACCCGGCCTTCCAGCTCATCCATCAAGGCCATGTAGGCGATGCGGAGCCCTCCGTTATCGGCAGTGTTCTCTCCCAGAGTAAGCTTCCCGTTCAGCTTCACTTCCGGCGTCGCGGGGTACCGCGCATACTGATCCACGAAACACGCCGCACGTTTTTCGAATGCCTGCGCGTCCTGTTCCGTCCACCAGTCGTTCAGGTTGCCCTTGGCATCGAACTTACGCCCCTGATCGTCGAATCCATGCGTCAACTCGTGCCCGATCACCGCGCCGATGCCCCCGAAGTTCACCGCGTCGTCAATTTTATTGTCATAGAACGGTGGCTGAAGAATACCCGCCGGAAAATTGATGTTGTTCATGGTGGGGTCGTAGTAGGCGTTCACCGTGGGCGGACTCATATACCATTCCTGCGGATCGACCGGCTTTCCGATCTTCCGGATGCGCCATTCGAAATCGAATTTATTTGCTCGCAGGGAATTGCCGAAGGCATCTCCGCGGACGATCCGGAGGTGCGAGTAGTCGCGCCAACGGTCCGGGTATCCGATCTTGTTCGTGATCGCGTGCAGCTTCTCGAGCGCGCGTTTTTTGGTCTCCGGGGTCATCCAATCGAGCGACCGGATATCCTCTTCGAGTGCTTTCTCCAATTGCCGGACCATCCGTAAAGTCCGTGCCTTGCCCTGGGCGCCAAACGTCAGTTCCACGTATTTCTGGCCGACGGCCTCGCCCAGGTCCGCGTCGGCATAAGTGACGCAGCGGTTCCACCGCGGCCGGAGCTCTTTCGCGCCGGTCAGCGTCCGGCCGTAGAAATCGAAGTTCTCGTTCACGAAGGCCGAGGAAAGAACGGGCGCCATCGCGCGCACCAGGTGCCACCGGAAGTATGTCTTCCAATCGTTCAGGTCTGTGCTCTCTACAAGAGAGCTCACCTGTCTGAAAAACTCCGGCACCGAGACATTCAGGCTGTCGAACGCCGGCGTGCCCGTGCCCTCGAAATACCGGCTCCATCCGAACGAAGGCGCCAGGGATTGCAACTCCCTGAAAGCCATCTTGTGATAGATGTTGGCTGGCTCGCGGCGCGCCACCCTGTCGAGTGACGCCTTGGCCAGCGCCGTCTCTATCTTCATGATGGTATGGGCAGAGGCCGCGGCTGTTTCCGGCGATTGCCCAAGCAACTGAAACATTTTTGCGACGTGCTCCAGGTACTTCTTTCGAAGCTCCACGGAGCGCTCATCGTCTTTGAAATAGTAGTCGCGGTCGGGTAAGCCGAGCCCGCCCTGGTCGACGTCGGCGATCATCATCGTGGAGTTCTTAAGGTCGGGCGCCGACGTAAACTGAAAAAGTGCTCGTACGCCCGCCTTGTGCAGCCAGGCGACGGTTTCGGGCAATTGCGATTTCGCTGAAACCGAATCGATGCGCTTTAGTTCCTCTGCGAGCGGTTTAACGCCTTGTTGCTCGATGGTGTTTTCGTCTATGCAGGAGGCGTAGTAGTCTCCAATCTTTTGTTCCACCGCGGTGCGCCCGGCATTGGGGACCGCAGCCTTCTCCAGTATGTCGCGCAGCGTGTGGCGGTTCCGCTCCTGCAATTCATCGAACCGTCCCCATCGCGCCTGGTCCGGTGGAATAGGATTCTGTTTCATCCACGTGCCGCAGGAGTACGCATAAAAGTCGTTGCATGGGTCAACGCTGGTATTCATCGCCTTCGCATCGAAGCTCCGGATAGGAGGCGGCACGGACTGCGCAAACGCCCCGCAGCAGATAGCACAAATAGAAATGAACCCTCGAAAGCGCATTCTTTCAATTATCCCCTACGGCGGGGCTACTCCGCCCGCCGCGGAGTGGAGTGTGATAAACCTATCTTTGAATCTCTTCCGAATATCCGGGTAGAGGCTCAAAGGAGACGATATTCCAATCAACACTCCCCGCCGGTACTTCAATAAGATCGCAACGATGATTGCCGCCGTTCCGGGGGCGCCGATGCTTTTCGCGCAGCGGCCGGCGGCAGGTACATCGCAGCGTAGCAACCACATCCATGACGGGATCTACTATTTCCCGGGCATTGGTTCCAATAGCGGCTACCCTAGAGAAGATCGCATTCTCGTAACGGACCCATTTGAGAAGCACGTCACGCGAACGATGGATGCGCTTAAGAGATCGCTCGAGCGTATGGGTTGCACCATGGATAGCATCCTTCACCTCGAGGTCTACATATGTCTTCCTCACTCCGATAGCGTTCCGATGCCTGCTGGGAACGCCAGGTTCGACGCGCACACAGCACAGTACCAGGCGTTGAATAAAATCTACGGAACCTATTTCAGCCCGGGCAAAGCGCCCGCTCGCGCCTGCATGGCGGTTGAGTGGATTCCTGGCGATTCACTGATCGAGGTGGTGGGAAGCGCGCTGGTCGTCAACCCGCCGTCGTCCGGCGTGTAATCGGACTGGATCGTCGGGCGCTGCCGTCGTGCAACCGGCAGCGCCCATGCCAAACGTGCAATCAAAAATGAATGCGCGCGTTGTACTGGAACTCTCTGCCCAGGTTTCCCTGTGTAGAAGATCGTCCGAATGCCGAACTGAGCACGCTCGCATTCGGCATGTTCGGAATAAAGCTGTTGGTCACGTTGTAGCTTTCCATGCGGAACTCGATCCGCACGCGCTCCGTGATGGGGAAGAATTTTGCGAGCGTCATATCGACGTTCCAGGTGCGAGGACCGGTGACGCCTTCGTATTGCCACGGGTTGGTCCGCGGCGTGAAGGCGGCGGCGCGGGCGAAAACCGATGTGTCAAACCAGCGCTCGCGCGTCGGATTGTCGATGCGGGGGTCGCCGTTGACAATCATTTGTCCGAACCGGACAAACGGCCCGGAAGCATAAGTGTAAATGCTGCTCAGCGACCACCCGCCAAAAATGCCGTTCACCACCGAATGCACGTTGCCCATGTAGCGGCGGCCACGGCCGAACGGCAACTCGTAAGTTCCGGCCAATGTCATCCGGTGCCGTGGGTTGTTGCTTGGGATGAGGGTGAAACGCTCCGCGTATTGGTCATCGGAATTGAAGAACTCGTCGGTCCGTTGGCGGTTGTAGTTATACGCCCACAAAAAGGTGTATCCACTGGCGGACGAACGCTGCAAGCGCAACTGCAGCGCCCGGTACCGGTCTCGCCTTCCAGCAACTTGCTCGTGCGTCAGAGTGCCGTACTGCGGATAAGGAACCAGCAGACTGCCCACCGTAACGTTCTGCCGGTTGCGCGCCTGGCCGGGGAATTTATCCGGTGTGAGGTACTGGTAAAAGGGGTTGGCGATGGACCGCGATAACTCGGCCTTATACGTGTAGCTCAGCGCCGGATCCATCATATTGAGCTGCTTGCTGTATCCCAGATCCCGGCCATAGTTCATAAAGAACGTGGCGTCGGCGACGATTTGCGCCGGCAACTGCCGCTGCAGGCTAAAGTTGATGCGGTCGTTCACGCCTGTGTGAAGTTCAGGGCCGAGCCATGTCGCGGCGTCGCCCAGGTTCTGATAACGGCCCAGTGTGCGGCCCAGTGGCTGAATGAGCGGATTCGACGCGGGAAACGGGTTGCTCAGAACGGCGCCGGGCACGCCTTGCAGCACGGGTTCGACGTTGGTCGACGCGTTGAAGCCATAAGTTGGCAGCGTATCTAGCGTGCCGTTTACCACTTCGGCCGGAATGACATACCGCGCGAATCCTATGCGCACAGCGGTCTGATCGTTCACCCGGATGGCGATCCCGGCGCGCGGCATGAACCGGTCCTTCGGCGTCTTGTACGCGTTCGGATGGTTGTCGTCCGTGAAAATCCACGCGCCGTTGTAGACGTAGGCGACGTTGTTCAAGCTCCGCACGCTGTCCGGGATCGAAGGAGGCGTCGCCTGCATCTCGGGAATCGGATTGGTGAGATCGAGATAGCGCGATACCCGGTTCTCTGTGTCGCGAAGACCGGTCTCCAGTTCATAACGCAACCCGAGATTCACCGTGATGTTGCGAGTTAGGCGGATGTCGTCCTGCACGTAGCCTCCGTAGAAATTCGAACGCAGATCAAGTGAGGAGATGTACTGCGCCCGGGAACCGCCCTCAAGCGCTCCCAGCAGGAACGACGCCCAGGGATGCCCGCGGAGGCGCGTGTCCGGGGCGATGAACGTGTCGGCGGTTTGGTTGGGGCTAAATTCGAACCGGAACGGGTACGGGGTGTGCCTGATGCCTTGCGCGCGCCTTCCTTCAAAGCCCGCTTTCAACTGGTGGATGCCGTGGGCATGCGACACCTTGCCGTGATAGCTGTAGCTGCTGGGGTGCTCGAGCCACGGCGCGCCGCGGCCAAAGGTCAAGCCGCCGGATCCTCCCACGATCATCTGCGGGTAATAGAGCTTGTCAAGGTTCGAAGTATATGACTTGTACCAGGGGTTGCCCGGCCAGAAAGATTCGAGTTCCTTCTCAGAGATTTCGGTGGAAGGCGTGTCCAGATCGTCTTCCAGGGAGGTGTAACCGAAGCGAACGTTCAGAATAGTTCGCTGAGTGAGGGAATACACCGAATCAAACGCCATGCTGCGCGATGCCATGATGCCGCCATTGACGGGCACCGCTGGCGAATTGCCGTAATTGACAGGCTGGTAATCGTTGAGGAAGCGACTGTAACGGCCGAAAATTCTCCAGCGATCGTTGATGTTCCAATCGGCGCGGTCGGAAAAATTCCAATAGCGATGATAGCGGGGGAAGCCTAGTTTGAAGTTGTTGAGGCCCGTAGGATCGTCTGGTGGACTGTTCGGCATCCAGAGATCCTGGAGCACGCGGCGCGACGTAGGATCGATCCGGTTGGAGGGAATCACGTTGCCGGCGAATGGCAGGCGAGTGGCGCGGTTCGCGGCGGCATCGAACTGCGTTGTCCACGGATCATAGATTATCCGCATGGCACCCGCGGCCGTTAGAG